>DASSGK010000646.1:0-3421 GCA_035693505.1 Vicinamibacterales bacterium | reverse complement strand
GGACGAGGCCGAGGATCGTCATCAGCGCGGCGAGGACGAACAGCACGCTCCCGATGATCGTGAACAGGTTCGCGCGGAACGCCCGCTGATCGATGTCGCCGAAGGTGTCGCTCGCGGACGTGTCGCGGATGTCCGAGGCGTCCGACGGCACGAGCGACAGCACGCGCATCGACTGGGCCGGCATCACGTAGGTCTGGTCGCGTCCCTGCAGGGACGTCTTCTGGCCGACCTTGCTCTGCACGCGATAGCTGATCTTCGTGTCGGGCAGGGCCACATCCTTGCCGAACATGCCGTCCGCGATGAGGCGCAGCCGGTATTCGTACTGGAAGAAGCGGCGCTGATCGCTGCGCAAATCCGCCCCGTGCGTTCCGCCGAGCACTTCGAACGGCGCGAATTGCACGACTGACGGCTCCAGCCGTGTCTGGTCGGGAACGACGGTGACCTCGTCGGTTTCGAGAACGGCGCAGGTCAGGACGACCGTGAACGGCTCGCCCACGCGAACGGCGCCGGTGCTGGTCCGCCACCAGCACTGCAGCGGGTCGGTCTGGACGGTTTGCGCGGCGGCCGCGGTTGCAGCGGCTGCGAACAGGAATAACGCCAATACGCTGTGTCGAACCATGGCTCTCTCGTGACCCTCTCCCGGTACCACGAAACCCGCGAAACTCACGAAACCCAACCAGATCCTTTTTGTGTGTTTCGTGGTTTTCGAGCGTTTCGTGATCTACGCCGCTTTCCGAAGTCTCCGCTCTGCGATGAACTCACTCAGCGCAATCGCCGTCTGCAGCTCGTCGACGCCGATGCGCAGGACGTCGAGGTCGTTGTTCTTCGCCAGCCTGGCGACTTCGTCCTGCCACGTCCGCGTGCGCGCGGAGAGCGTGCGCAGCGCGCCGCGCGACATCACCTTCGATCGCCCGGTCTCGACGTCGAAGGCTTCGATCCAGCCGGCCGACACCGACGGCAGATCGAACGCGAACGCGCTGTCGATGAGCACGATGAACACGTCGTGCATCGAATTGAGCTGGGCGAGCTCCTTCATGATGTCGCCCGCCTCGTCGAACAGGAAATCCGAGATTACCGGCACCATCGACGTCTTCCGCATGAAGCCGGCGAGCGACATGCTGAGGCTGTCGGCCCGTTTGAGCGGCTGGAGCCCGGTGCCGAACTGGTAGGCGTCCAGCGTGTGGATTACCTGATTCTTGCCCACGCGCGGACGGATGGCCGCCATCTGCTCGAACTTCGCGTCGAAGGTGATCAACCCGAACAGATCCTGGAAGAAGACCGCCGACATCCCAATCGTGCCGATCGTTCGCGCGATGGCGGCCGCAATCGGCACACCGTCGATGCCGCACCGCGTGGAGAGCGACGCGTCCGCGATGGCGACCACTGTCGCCGTACTGCGCTGCTCGTAGTCGCGCACGATCATCGGGCTGAAGTTGGTGAGCGTCGACTGCGCCCAGTCGATGTTGGAGGTGCGGTCGCCCGGCTGCCAGTCACGCAGGCCGACGAAGTCGAAGCCAGAGCCCGTGAAAAGACTGCGGTGCTCGCCGATCGTGAACTCCCTCATGCGCCGCATGATGAGGAGCTCGATTTCGGTGAGCTCCGACAGGTTCACGAACGGTTCGACGTCGGTCTCTCGGGTCCTCACTGCACTCTCATCTCATCACGAAAGCCACGAACTGCACGAAACTCACGAAATCCACGAAATGCAACCAGATGTCTTTTTCGGGTGTTTCGTGCTTTCGTGTGTGTCGCGGCATCGGGTCACGGTACGGCGACCCTTTCCACGACATCCGCGATCACGCTGTCGGTCGTCAGACCGTGGCTGGCGGCGTGCGGGCCGAGCCAGAGGCGATGGCCGAGGACGTAGACGGCGAGGTCCTGGATGTCCTCGGGGTAGACCTCCGTGCGCTTGCGCACGAGCAGCGCCCACACTTTCGCGAGGCGGCCCCAGCAGATGATCGCGCGCGGTGACGCGCCGAGATCGACGCCGTGCTCGACCAGTTCCGACGGCGAGTGCACATGCCAGTCGGTGTCCGGATTATACGGACGCGTGGCCGCCACCAGGCGCTGGATGTACATCCCGAGCTTCTCGTGCATGAACACGTGCTCGGTGATCGCCGAGCGCAGCTGGATGATCCGTTCTTTCGACATCAGCTCGTTGAGGCGCACGCTCTTGAAGTCGAAGTGCACGAGCTTGGCTTCCTCTTCCGGCGGCAGGTACCCGATGTTCACCATGATGGCGAATCGATCGGTCGCCGCTTCCGAGAGGGGAAACGTTCCTTGTCCGAGCTCGACCGGGTTCATCGTCGCGATGGCGAAGCTGAACGACGGCAGCTCGAACGTGGTTTTGCCGACGGTGACCGTCCGATCCTGCAGCGCTTCGAGGAACGCGCTCTGCGACTTGAGCGGGATGCGGTTGATTTCGTCGAGCAGGATGACCTCGGCCTCCGCCAGCGGACCGAATTCCGTCATCAGGTCGCCGGTGGCCGGATTGATCATCTGGAAGCCGACGACTTCCGTCGGCTGGAGATCCGCGCGCCCTTGAATGCGCACGAACTTCGCGTTGCTGATGGCCGCGAGGATGACGCCGAAGAACGTCTTGCCGACGCCGGGCACCCCGCGCAACAGCAGGTTGCCGGCGTTGACCTGACGCTGTTCCTTCTTGTCGTACGACGTCGGGATCTCCGACATCAGCACGACGTTGGCGAGCGCTTTGGCTGTGTCGTATCCGACGAGCGCCTTTCCGCCTTCCGCGACGATCGATTCGTGGAACCCGATGGCTTGTTCGAGGTCAGGATGCATCAAATGGGAGTGTCATCTTACTTGATAGAATACCGTCCGTGAACAAAGTGCTGGCGAGCGCCGCAGAAGCCGTGGAGCGGATTCCGGACGGCGCCACCATTATGATGGGCGGCTTCGGGTTATGCGGCATCCCGGAGACACTCATTTACGCTTTGCGCGTCCGCGGGACCCGGGACCTGACCGTCGTCAGCAACAATGCCGGCGTCGACGATTTTGGCATCGGCGTGCTCCTCCGCGCGCGCCAGGTCCGCAAGATGATTTCGACCTATGTGGGCGAAAACAAGGAGTTCGAGCGCCAGTTCCTGAGCGGTGAGCTCGAGGTCGAGCTCGTGCCGCAGGGCACCTTCGCCGAGCGCATCCGGGCCGGCGGCGCCGGCATCGCAGGTTTTTTCACCCCGACCGGATATGGGACGCTCGTGGCCGAGGGCAAGGAGACGCGCGTCATCGACGGCAAGCCCTACGTGCTGGAGGCGCCTCTCAAAGCCGATTTCGCGTTCGTGAAGGCCTGGAAGGGCGACCGGGCGGGAAACCTCATTTACCGGAAGACCGCGCGCAACTTCAACCCCGTGATGGCGACGGCCGCCGCGGTCACCATCGCCGAGGTCGAGCACCTGGTCGA
>DASSGK010000645.1:0-9114 GCA_035693505.1 Vicinamibacterales bacterium | reverse complement strand
CAGCTCGAGGCGGAGCGGGCGGGCGCCGGAAAAATGACTCAGCGCGAACTTTCCGTCGCGATACGTGCCGGTCAGGGTGCCGGTGTCGCCGTCGATGCGCAGGATCACCGCGGAGGCCTCGGCGCCCGACTGGCGAACGATGAGTTGCCAGGCGGCTTCTCCCTTGGAGCTCTTCCCCACCTGCACGTTCCACAATCCCGCAATCGACGGAATATTGGCTGCACCCGCGGCCGCCGGCGTGTACCGCTTCGCCGTGAAGGGGTACGGCGCGCCGCGCGTGCCGCGCGAGTACTCGCCCTCGAGGCGCCCGTCCTTGAGCGTCGCCTCGAGCTTCGTTCCGAGTTCGTCGAAACTCAGCGACAACTTGCCGTTCTGGAGCGATCCGCTCGTGGACGTCGTCTTGTCGTCGCCGTTGAAGAAGGAGCCTTTGACGTTCGCGCCCGAACCCGACAGCTCGAAGCGGAACGGAATCTCGAGGGCGCCGTTGTTGACGAGGACCGAGGCGTCCCACAGCCCGCTGATTGGCTGCGCGGCAGCCGGCGGCGCGAACCCGATCACGGCGACGATCACGGCGAGGAGCGCGTAGAGCTTCGTGGTCATGCAGACTCCCTCAAACGCAAAAAAGCCCGAAAGGCATGAACCTCTCGGGCCTGCTATCGAGCTGAACTGATCCCGTGCCTGAAAATCCGGTTCTTACTCGGGCACGATCTCGGTTGACGCAGCACGGGGCAGGCCGAAGAAGTCTTCGGCCGAACAACACGAGCACCCACAACAGCGGAACAGGTTCATGCCTGCACATTTATCGTCGGAAACGGGCCGCCGTGTCAAATCGCCCCGCGGGACGCACGCGCCTGCGCTAGCATGGACTGTGCGCGCGCGTGTCCGGCCGCCCGCTCTCGTCTTCCTGATCGCGGCGCTCGCCGCCGCCGGTGTTCTTGCGCAGCAACAGCCCGTCACCGACAACCGGCTGTTTCAATCAGGCATCGAGATCACCAGCATCACGGCGACCGTCATCGACAAAGAGGGACATCCGGTCACCGGCCTCGGCCGCGAGGCGTTCGAAGTGTACGAGGACGGCGTCCGCCAGACCGTGACGCAGTTCACGAACGAGCGCGTGCCGATCGGCCTCGGCGTGCTGCTCGACATCAGCGACAGCATGTTCGGCAAGCGGATGGACGATGCGCGCGCGGCGGTGGACAAGTTCCTGTTCGAGCTGCTCGATCCGGCCGACGAGTTCTTCCTGATGGCGTTCAATCATCGGCCGCATACGCTGACCGGCTGGACGCGCGAACAGGGGGATGTGCGCCACGCGCTCGCCGGCCTGCGGCCCTCGGGCGGCACGGCGATCTACGACTCGATCCTCGAAGCGCTGCCGATCATCGAAAAACGGACGCGGCAGCGCGCGGCGATCCTGGTGATCTCCGACGGTGCGGACACCGCGAGCAACGCGACGCTGCGCGAGGTGCGGCCGGCGCTCCGGCGCAGCGACACCTTCGTCTACGCGATCGCGATCGACTCGCCGGAGCGTCAGCCGATCAACACCCGCGTCAATCCCTCGGCGCTTCGCGAGATCACGGGCGAGAGCGGCGGGCGGACCGAGATCGTGCAGAACTCCGCGCAGCTCGACGAAGCGGCGGCGCGCATCGCCGAAGAGCTGAACAGCCAGTACGTGCTGGGCTACACGCCGCCCCGCGGCGCCGACGGCCAGTTCCACAGCCTGCGGGTCCGGGTGACGGGGTCGGACGACCGCGTCCGCGCGCGCGCCGGCTACGTCGCCACGCCCGCGACCCGCAAGCGCAGCCAATATTGACTGAGTCAACCAATTGGTTGACAATGTCAATATCATGGAACAGCACGTCGACGCGGTGCGGGCCTTCAACCGCTTCTACACCAGGGAAATCGGCGTGCTCGGCGAGCGCCACCTCCAGAGCCCGTTCTCGCTCACCGAGATGCGCGTGCTCTATGAGCTCGCCCATCGGGACGGGCCGGCGGCGGCGGAGCTCGGCCGCGATCTCGGGCTCGATGCCGGTTATCTCAGTCGCATCCTGAGGCGGTTCGAGTCGCGCGGCCTGATCGGCCGGAGCCCGTCCCCCGCCGATGCGCGCCAGAGCCTGCTCCACCTCACCCGGAAAGGACGCGCCGCGTTCGGACCGCTCGAAGCGCGCGCCAGGGGCGAAGTCGAGACGCTGCTGGCGCGCGTCGGCGCCGGCGATCGCGGCAAGGTGGTCGACGCGATGAGCACGATCGCGCGGCTGCTTGGTGAACCGCGCGAAGACGGCGCTCGAGCCGCGCCGTATCTGCTGCGCGCGCACCAGCCCGGCGACATGGGCTGGGTCATCCACCGGCACGGCGCGCTCTACGCGCAGGAGTGGGGCTACAACCAGGAGTTCGAGGCCCTCGTGGCCCGCATCTGCGCGGACTTCCTCGACCACTTCGATCCGTCGGGCGAGCGCTGCTGGATCGCCGAGCGCGACGGCGCGATCGTCGGATCCGTGTTCCTCGTCCGCAAGTCGAAGACCGTCGCGAAGCTGCGCCTGCTGCTGGTGGAACCGTCTGCGAGAGGCCTCGGCATCGGCCGACGCCTCATCGAGGAGTGCATTCGCTTCGCCCGCCAGGCCGGCTACCGCAAGCTGACCCTCTGGACCCAGAGCGACCTGGACGCCGCGCGCCGGCTCTACCAGCAGGCCGGCTTCCGCTGTGTTCAGAAAAAGCCGCACGACAGCTTCGGCCGGAAGCACCTCATCGCCGAAACGTGGGATCTGGCGCTCTAGCAGGCGCGTCCGCAGAATGATCACCGCGGATCCTGAGTGGCTCAGCGCTTGAGCGCTGCGAATCACGCGCCTCGCAGGGCTGAAGCCCTGCGCCACGTCGGTACCGATTCAGCCGAGACGCATCGTCAGTTGGCCTGACGCGCGACCTCGCTCATGATCGCCAGCATGTGGCCGTCCGCGTCGCGGAGGAACGCCATCCACAGATCCGCGTGCGGCAGCCGCGCGACGACGTGCGGCGGCTGGTCGAACCGTACGCCGCGCGCCTCGAGCGTCGCCGCCGCACCCTGGATGTCGTCGACCGCGTAATAGAGGATCGAGTTGAACTGCAGCCCCGCGACCGGGCCGGCCTGCTCGGGCAGCGTCAGCATCAGCCGCACCCCGCCGCAGTCGAAGAAGGCCATCGACGGCGGCGCCTCGAAGAGGAAGCGCATGCCGAGCACGTCGCGGTAGAAGGCGACCGCCCGCGGCAGGTCGCCGACGGTCATTGCGATTTGTCCGATCCGCGTTACGCCGAATCCGCCCGCGGCCGCCGTGTTCGTCGTGCCCGCCGTGCTCGTCATAGCTGCCTCCGTGTTATCATTTAGCGACGCTAAACATGTATTTAGCATATGCAACTATCTGACGTCAACCGGAGCATCGCGGACCGCCTGCATTCCGCCGCCATCAAGCTGCTCCGCCGCCTGCGCCGCGAAGACGAGGCGATGGGGCTCACCGCCGCCCGCGCCTCGGCCCTCTCGGTGCTCGTGTTCGGCGGACGCCCGATCACGCTCGGCGCGCTCGCGCAGGCGGAGCAGGTCAGCGCCCCCACCGTCACCCGGCTCATCGTCGGGATGGAGCGCGACGGCCTCGTGAGACGCGAGCCCGACGCGAAGGATGGCCGCGTGGTGTGGCTCCACGCCACGCCGAAGGGGGCGAAGCTCCTGCACGCCGGCCGCCGCCGGCGCGTCGCCGCTCTCGAGGCGGACCTCGCCAGCCTCGCGCCGGCGGAACGCCACACGCTCGCCGATGCTGTCAGCATCCTCGAGCGCGTCCTGCAAGGCGGCGACGCGATCGGCTCGAAAACGGCCGGAAAGGGCTCCAAAGGGACTACGTCGACCGGAACACGGAGGACGGCATGATGCGGATCGGCGTCGCCGCCCTTGTCGCATTGCTCGCGGCCCCGGGAACCATCCAGATCACGGCACGGTCGCGATCCGTTCAACCGGGCGAGCTGGTGATCCTCTCGATGACGGTCCCGCAGGCGTCCGGCAAAGTCCGTGTGCGCGCCTTCAATCGCGACGTCGAGGCGTATGCCGACGGCGATGGAGTCTGGCGCGCGCTGGTCGGCATCGACCTCGACGTCAAGCCAGGAACGTATCCGGTATCGGTGGAGGCCGGCGCCGGCGCGCCGACGACATACGACCTCGTCGTCAAATCACGCGTGTTTCGCACGCGCCGACTCACGGTCAACGAAGCGTTCGTGACGCCGCCCGCGTCCGAGCAGGCACGGATCGATCGCGAGGCCGCGTTGCTCAACAGTGTGTGGAATGCGTCCGCTCCCGAGCGTTTGTGGGCGGCGGCGTTCGTCCGGCCGGTACCGCAGGAAGCGAACAGCGCGTTCGGGACGCGCAGCATCTTCAATGGCAAGCCGCGCAATGCGCACGGGGGCGCCGATTTCCTGAGCCCCAGCGGCACGCCGATTCACGCGCCGAACGCCGGCCGGGTTGCCGTGGCTCGCGATCTCTATTTTTCGGGGAACACGGTGATCATCGATCACGGGCTGGGGCTGTTCTCCATGCTCGCGCACATGTCGGCCATCGACGTGCACGAAGGTGATCGCGTGACCGCCGGCCAGGTCCTCGGCCGCGTCGGCGCGACGGGGCGTGTGACCGGTCCGCATCTCCACTGGGCCGTCCGCGCGAGCGGCGCGCGCGTGGATCCTCTCTCTTTGCTGTCGGTGCTTGGTCAGACGTCGGCAGCGCAGTAACCAGATCGTGAATAGCCGAGGTCGCCCTTTCGAGGACACCACATCGCATCGAAAACGTTGGCCCGGCGCTTGCTGAAAGATCGCGCGGAGGTTGACGAAGATGCGTTACATGGTGGCGTGGATGCTTGGAGTGCCTTTCTCGGTGATCGTCCTCTGGTACGTCGTCGGACACGCGGCGTGCGGCCGCTGAGGATCGCTTCGATCGATCAGAACTCGAGGACCGTCAGCAGCGGGTAGTGATCGGAGCCGAACCGGCCGGGCAATCGCACGACTGGACTCCGTGCCGCGGGCCCGCGCACGAAGATCTGATCGAGTGTGGCATGCAACCCCAGCGGCCCCGTCCACGTCGGCGCTTCGATCGCGCCTGCTCCATCCTCGTACTCTTGACGAAGAAGCGTGATGGCCGGCTCTCCGCGCCCTTTCCAGCTATTGAAATCGCCCGCGATGACCGCCGTTCGATCCGGTCCGTTCAGCGCACCGAGCGGCCGCAGCATGTCGAGCAGTGCGACGACCTGACGCCGCCTCGCCTCGAAAGGACCACCATTGAGCAGCGCGAGCGCTGTATCGAGATGCACGTCAACCAGACCAAGATGCCAGCGCTGACCTGCCCGATCGATTCCCTGAACTGACGAGACGATCGCCACGCGGCGCTGATGCTCGACCGGCAACTCCACAAGCGCTGGCTCTTTCAGCGGCAGCGTGGAGACGATGGCATTCCCGCGGTCTTCGACGGCGCGCTCCCCGTTTCGCATCGACGGCACATAGAGCACCGCCAATCCGTTTTCGGCCAGGCGGTGCAGGTCCACGTCGTGCGACTCCGCGGGCCCCTCGATCCTGCGCGGGGCCGGATAACCCTGAGGAATGGTCGGCGGGATGCCATGGCCGCGCCGTATCGCCTCCTGCAGCAACAACACGAAATGGACCACCGGTTCGCCTGCGGTGAACTCTCCGAGGCGGAGACGCTGAATCAGTTCGTCGACACGGCCTTGTCCCTCGTGGATGTTCCACGAAACGATCGCCACTCGATCGATCGGGCTGAGGTCGGCGACACGCGGATTGGCACTGAAGTACACCGGACCGACCGTGGCACACCATCTCGAAAGACGAAAACTGACATCGTGATCGGTTGGCGAGGACCACTGGACCGGAGGAGCGTCCGATGGATCGATGTGGCGGCAGGAAAGGCTGGAGAGTTGCGACGGGTCGAAGTTCGCGGGGGCCCGGTGGACGCAGCTTACCGAAATCAGTAATGCGGCGAGGACAATCCCAAAGATGAGGCGTGGGTAGACACGGCGATTACCGGCGGCGGTGCCCGTCACGTGCTACCCGTCGAGGTGTTGAATGCTTGTCGTCTGCAGTCTCATGTCGATCGTCAGACGCCTGATTGCGCACTTTCTGAACCTCGGGAAACAGCCGAACTCGAGACATCTGCTCGGTCATTTCCCTGATGCGTTTCAATTGCTCCTGTAGAAATGACTCGGCCATTCGGCGCTCCTGCGAATGGAAGTGCGAATCCTGTGCCAGCAATTGTCCGCGTGCGCCCTTTATCAGACACGCATGAGAATTCCGTTCGCCCGCTGACCCGTCGCGCGGGCAATCGCGGCGACATAGAGCGCCACCTGACGACGGTATCGATCCTCGCCGACCGCGGCAATATCACGATCGGTCTTGTAGTCGACCACCGTCCACACCCCGTCTTCTTCAAACGCCAGGTCCACGACTCCCTCGACGAGCGACCCGTCGGGCATCGTGAAGGTCACGGGCGTTTCCCTGCGGCACGCGCCGCGCGCGTCAGCGGCGCGCGCACGCACCAGCACGTCATGCCCGAGCAGCCTCTCGACCACGACCACCGCCGCCGCCGTCTCGACATCGCCCAGGCCGAGGACGCGCGCCTCGACCGCCGCAAGTCCATCGAGTACCGCGCGTGTCGCCCCGAACGGCGCCTGCGCGAGCAGTCCGTGCACCAGCAGGCCGAAGCCGATGCCGCCCGACCGCGCCTCTTCGCCGCCGCGCCCGGTTCCGACGACGGTCACCAATTCCGGATTCTGGTCGGCGGGCGCCGGGTCCCGCGACAGCCAGTCCCGTACGGGTTCGACTCGCGTCGAGGGGACGGCCCCGGCTTCGCGCGCATCGGCGCGGGCGAGACGCCACCGGTCGTAGAGCCCGCGACCGTCGGCGATCACGTGCTTCGGCACGTCCTTGACGATGAGATCCTCTCGTCGCACGCCGAACGCCGCTTTCTCGTCCAGCTTCAACGCCCGTGGATCCCACCAGACCACCGAGTAGCGCCCATCGAGTGTGTGCCTCCCCGGGCACACGTTCCCGGTGCCGGCCGGCTCGTCGTCCGGGCGCTGCAGGACTGAATCCTTCGACTTGAACGACGGACAGCTCGGATCGCTGCCGGCGGCGCGCCGCAATGCCACCGGCGGGTACAGCGCTCGATTCAACGGCGCGAACCATCCGCCGTCCCACTCATCGTCTCCAAGAGCCGGCACGACGAGTAAATCGCGCGCGCGCGTCGCGGCGACGTAGGCGAGTCGAATACCTTCCGCCTGATCACGCGCGACCTCGCGGGCTTCGTGCTGGTGCAGCTCGTGGGGCGCCCAGCCGCCAATCTTCAACGCGCAGAGGCCGCGTGAGGCATCGAGGTAGCGGCTCGCATCCTTGCGGCTCATGTTGCACGTGAGGTCGGCAAGGATCACGACCGGGAACTCGAGCCCCTTGGCCTTGTGCACGGTCATCAAGCGCACGCCGTCGCTGCCTTCTTCGAGAATCGGGGCCTCGGCGGCCTCGCTCGCGGCGGCGTTCCGCAGCTCGTCGATGAACCCCCTGAACGAGATGCCGCCGCTCGCCTCGTACTGCCGCGCGAGCTCGGCCACATGGAGCACGTTGGCCAGCGCCTGCTCGCCGGCCGGCCGGAGAATGAACCCGACGTGCGCGCGCGTCTCCGCGAGCAGACGACCGATCGTGTCGGCGACCGGGCGATAGTTGCGCGCGCGGTGGAGCCGCTGCAGCAACCGGAGCGCCTCGGCGATTGGCATGAGGTGCGCGACGGCATCGCCGCTCAGCGCGAGCTCGGTCCCGCTGTTGCCGCCGAGCTCCTTCGGAATGCGGAACGGGTGAAACGGGATCGGCTTGAAACGATGGCGGAACTCGAGCAGGTGCTCGTCATCGATCGCGAACAGCGACCCCTTCAGCGTCGCGAACACCGAGAGCTCGTCGTCGGGCCATTCGATGGCCGCGAGCGCCGCGCGAACCGTTTCCACCTCCTCGCGTCCATGGAATGCCTTGCCGCCGACGAGCAGATGCGGAATGCCGCGCGCCTCGATGGCGTCGACATACCGGCGGGTCACGTCCTCGCCGAAGCTGACGAAACGCCGGAACAGCACGGCGATGTGGCGCGCTTCCAGGGGCACACGTTTTTCGGAGCCGTCCGCCAGCTTCTCGCAGACCTTCCAGTCGCTCTTCTCGATCAACCACGCGATGTAG
Source organism: Vicinamibacterales bacterium (assembly GCA_035693505.1). Classification (GTDB taxonomy): domain Bacteria; phylum Acidobacteriota; class Vicinamibacteria; order Vicinamibacterales; family CAVVIG01; genus CAVQFC01. The sequence goes on along the minus strand of DASSGK010000645.1, from coordinate 888 downwards.
GCGCCCACGGCGTCCGGCAATGACGTCTCGATCGCTTTGGCGGACGCCTTGAACGCTCCGAATCCACCCCGCCCATAGGGCTTCGGCACCGGCAGCGCGACGATCGCCGGCTGCGCATCGTATTCGTCACGCGCTTCCTCCAGCGGCATGTACTCTGCCTGACGGGTTTCCTCGTCTCCCGTCATGTCCGGGGCAAACGCCGCGTTGATGAACCGCTGAATCGACGGCACGCTCCTGAAACTCTTCGTGAGCTGGAGGATGCGCCCGCCCCTGGCCTGAAGCTCTTTGCAGACCTGCCAGTAGGTGGCGACGTCCGTGCCGCGGAACCGGTAGATCGCCTGCTTCGGGTCGCCGACGATGAAGAGCTTTCCGGGGACGTCGTTGGCGAGCATCAGCAGGAGCTCAGCCTGGATCGGGTCGGTGTCCTGGAACTCGTCGACGAACAGTCGCGTGAACTTCTCCTGCAGGTGGACCCGCACGTCAGCGTTCGTCTTGATCAAGTCCCGCGCGCGCGCCAGCAGATCGGTAAAGTCGAGGGCGCCGGCGGCCTGCTTCAGATCCTGGTAGCGGGCCGTCGCGCCGGAGAGCTCCTGCTGCAGACACGCCGCGAGATCGGCGTCGGCGTCCTTGCGAAACTGCTGCAGGCTGTTGAAGAGGGCGTCGCGAGCCGCCAGCACGTCGGTCCGGGTGACGTCCTTGCCGAACTTGTACCCGCTTCCCCGCCGCGCACGGGAGAAACCGCGGTCGCGCGTCAGATCGACGAGCCGCGCTTCCCATCCATCGAGATCCCGTTGACCGAACGACTGCTCGAGGCGGATCTGCGCGCTGAGCCGGCGCGCTGCGTCCGTATCGATGAAGAGGTTGTCGCGTTCGGACAGGGGCGCCGAC
>DASSGK010000644.1:0-4763 GCA_035693505.1 Vicinamibacterales bacterium | reverse complement strand
CAGGAGCTCGCGCGCGGTGAGGATGCGCGCGGGGATGACGCGGCAGACGAGGCCGACGGTGCCGCGCTGCTGGAAGATGTTGCAGCGGAAGCGGCCGAGGCCGGGAACGCTGTACGCGAGGTCGACCTCCTGCGATTCCTTGAATTTCTGCCGCTGCGTGGTGGACATCACCGCGGCGCCCATGGCGACCACGTCCTCGTGATCGAGCTTCTTCTCTTCGCTGGCCGGCGTGAGCGTGCCGCGCACGCGCATCATCGGATAGCTGCCGACCTTGAGGTGGAGATCGGACGCTCCGCTCTCGACGGCGATTTTCAGCAGGTCGTTGACGTGCATCTAGCTCCTCGCGCCGGCCACGGTTCGGGGCGAGCGCAGCGAGGCCTCGGCGGGGTAGACGTAGGTGAGCCAGCCATGGGTATCGGGCATCTCGCCGTTGATCACGGCGAAGAATGCCTGCTGGAGCGCCTGCGTCACGGGACCCCGCTTGCCCGAACCGATCTTCAGCTTGTCGATCGAGCGGACCGGCGTGACTTCGGCCGCGGTGCCCACGAAGAACACCTCGTCGGCAATGTACAGCGCCTCGCGGGGGATCACAGACTCGGTGACGGTGTAGCCGAGGTCCCGCGCCAGCGTCATGACCGAGTCACGCGTGATGCCGCCGAGAATCGAGGATCCGAGCGGCGGCGTGACGATCGCGCCGTCGCGGACCATGAAAATGTTCTGGCCGCTTCCTTCGCTGATGTTGCCGGCCACGTCGAGCGCGATCCCTTCCGAATAGCCGTCGGCAAGCGCCTCCATCTTGATCAACGCCGAGTTCGCGTAGTTGGCGGCGCTCTTGGCCATCGCGGGCAGCGTGTTGGGCGCCATTCGCGACCAGGACGACACCTTGACGTCGACGCCCTCCTCGAGCGCTTCCTTGCCCAGATACGCGCCCCACTCCCAGAGAAGGATGGCCGCGTCCACCGGGCAGGTGAGCGGGTTGACCCCGAGCGAATCGTAGCCGCGGTACACGATCGGCCGGATGTAGCAGGCCTTCATGTCGTTCGCGCGGATCGTCTCCAGCACCGCCTCGTTCCAGCCGGCCAGATCCAGGTTGTAGTCCATCCGGTAGATCTTCGCGGACTGCTGCAAGCGGCGCATGTGGGCGTCGAGACGGAAGCAGGCGGAGCCTCGAGGTGTGGCGTAGCAGCGCGCGCCTTCGAACACTGCGCTGCCGTAGTGGATGACGTGTGTGGCGATGTGGACGTTCGCGTCCTTCCAGTCGATCAGCGTGCCGTTCATCCAGATCTTGCCGGTCCCCGGGAATGCCATGTCAGCTCCTCAGTCGATTTTATCGTGTTCGCCGCGAAAACACGACGTGCGGCGACTCCTCTTCGCGCGCCTCGTGACGCGCTGATGCTCAGTCTTGCAATCCGAATCGTGCACGCATCTCCCGTCGTCCCGCCGCGGTGATGCTCAACGCACGGCTGTCGAGATCGGGCACGACCCATCGTTTCTTGATCGCCGTCTTCAGCAGCGCCGCCCCGAGCGCACCGCCGAGGTGCGGCCGGCGCTCGCTCCAGTCCACGCATGCGAACGCGAACCGGCGCCGGAGCGTGCGGGCCGCCTCGACGTCGATTCCCAGGGCCTCGCACCCTTTGGCGCCGAGCAGTGTCAGCTCGTAGGCGTTGCCGCCGCCCGGAGCGTCGGCCAGCCATTTGAGCGCCGTGAAGCGATCGTGAATCGCGACGGCTACCGTCCCCGCCATGTGGTCGTAGCAGGTCCGCGCCGCCCGGAGGTGGCTCGGCGTGCTTGGGGTGAAGGCCGCGCGCGATCGACCCGCGACCACGCTCAACGCTTCCAGCGCGTCGGCCACGCTCGTTCCGCTCAGGCTGTAGTAGCGATGCTTTCCCTGCGCGAACACCTGGACCAGCCGCTCACGTTTCAGCCGATGCAGGTGCACGCTGGCCGTCGACGGGTTCACCTCGCCGAGCACCGCCAGTTCCGTGCTGGTCCGTGCCCGGCCATCCGCCAGGGAGTAGAGCATCCGTGCGCGTGCAGGCTCGCCGATGGCCGCGGCGATGCGGGCGACAGCGGTATCGGGATGCTCGACATTCACACTTTGATTGTGAGCGAAGTGTCCCTGTCTGGCAACTGGCACACTGCGTTCGTGCCGAAGCCGGATGCATGGCTCGAGTCGATGGACCGCCGCGACGCCATTCGCACCTTGATGGCCGCGGCTGCGCTGGCGTCCGGCGGCTGCTCGCCGGCGTCGTTGGAGGGGGACACCAGGAGGACCGCGATGGCCATCACCTGCGTCATTCGTTACGAAATCGATCCGTTTCAGCGGGACGCGTTCAAGACATACGCCGAGAACTGGGGCCGCATCATCCCCCGATGCGGCGGTCACCTGGTGGGCTACTTTCTCCCTTACGAAGGCACCAACAACGTGGCGTGGGGACTCATCGCCTTCGAGAGTCTCACGGCGTACGAGCAGTACCGCGCACGGCTGAAGTCGGACCCGGAGTCGCGCGACAACTTCGCCATGGCGCAGACCAAGCGCCTGATCCTTCGGGAGGAGAGAAACTTCGTGGAGATTGTCGACGGCACGCTCGGAATACCGCCGGTATCGAAAAGCCGCTGATCAATCCCGCGTCTGTTTCCACGTGACGACGAGCACGTCACGATACGCAGGCGCGGACGGATCCACCGGTGTGATCGGCGTCACGCCGTGGGCGACCCTCGAGTCGTCGAGCAACGCGGCGTCGAGCGGCTCGGTCAGCGTGAACGCGCCCAGTTCGCGGCCCTTGGCCTCGTGCACCGTCGTCGTTCCGCTCGCGATGTTGTGGCGTTCGACGAGCATGACCAGGACGTAGTCGACGCCGTCCCGGTGCACGCCCTCCGGCGTCGGACGGCCCTCTTCACCAGGCCGGGCCGCGATTCGAAACTGGTGCACCTCGACATGCCAGTCTCGACGTCCGCAGAGGCTCTCGAAGACCGCGCGCGAGCACGCGAGGATTGTCGACATCGTCGCGCCCGTTCCGATCGTCTCGTCGATCGGGGCGAACCAACGGGCGATGCCGCCGTTCAGCGCGTTGTAGTCGCGGCTCTGATAGTGTGGCTGGTGCGGTCCGCGCACGATCGGCCCTGTCGACGAGGCCGCATAGACCGCATGGCGCCGCCGCCGGTAGTGACCACCGTCCGCCATGTACCGATCGAGCTCGAGATTGTTCCAGCTGGCCGCGAACGCGCTCCAGTCGGAAAGCAGGCCGGTCGCGGTCAGCAGCTCGCGCATTTCAGCGGAATGGACGAACGTATACCCGTCCTCCCCGATCGCTGACGTCAGGTGCTCAGCGGTTCCAGTGCCCACGGAGTCATCGTATTACTTCGCGTGCGACACTTGCGGTCCAGCGCCGGATTGGACTGCTCCGGCGGGTCTTTCAAGCGTGCGCTTCATGGCGGCGCAGCCTTGTTCCATCATGCCGCCCACCGGTCCGGCCAGGTCGTCGGGCAGCAGATCCGCAATCCAGACGACGCGCGTCCGGGCGGCGCCGTCGGGGAAGGCCTGAATCGATGCGTGATGGTAGGTCGGCCGTCCTTCGACGATGGAGTACGCGATCCGACGCGCGCGATTGTCGACGTCGACAATCCGCTCGCGGGCCACGAGGCCGCCGGCGAATGTAACCAGCCGGGTGTCGCCCTCGAGCTGCGTGTCGACCACGAACCCCGTCGCCAGACGCGCATGGATTGCGCCCACGTCTCGCAGCGCGTCCCAGACGTGATCGGCCGGCGCATCGATTGAAACTTCCTTGTGAATGGATGCCATATCTCCTCCTTCGTGTCACACTGTTGTACGACGCGAGCGGAGATCCGGTCTTGGCAAAAATTGCGGTGGAGCTCGAGCGAGCGCTCACACGCCGATCGGTTGAAGGGACACCAGGCCGTGCGGAGCCACGCATCGTCGCGCGGGGCGATGGCTGGACGGTCGCCGACGTCGTCTGCACGTCAGGGCCCGACGATCGTCCGTTCGAAGAACGGCACGAACAGTTCGCGATAGCGATGGTCCTGGCCGGTACGTTTGAGTACCGGTCGGCCCAGGGCCAGGGTGTCATGACACCCGGCGGGTTGATGCTCGGCAACCCGGGCCACTGCTACGAGTGCGGTCACGAACACGCCAGCGGAGACCGATGCGTGGCGTTCTGGTACGCGCCTGACTACTTCGAGCGCATCGTTGGTGACGTGGGCGGACCTGCCCTAAGCCGCGGCTTTCGTCACGCCCGGCTTCCCGCGCTCAGGCCGTTCGCACCGTTGATGGCTCGAGCTGCCGGCGGCGCGACCGGTTCGATCGCCGTGGCGTGGGAAGAGCTCGGCGTGTTCCTCGCCGCGCGGGTGGCCGCGGTGGATACGGGAGCCAGTCGAGAAGCGCGCCCGCCACGCAACGCGGTCGCGCACGTGAGTCATGCGGTCCGCGCGATCGCGCGCCATCCCGACGAACCGTGGACGTTGACCCGCCTGGCTCGCGATGCGCGCTTGAGCCCCTACCACTTCCTTCGCACGTTCCAGAACGTGACGGGAGTGACGCCGCACCAATTCATCCTGCGCACGCGGCTGCGCGAGGCGGCGGGGCGCGTGGTCGAAGACGACATCAACGTCCTGGACATTGCGCTCGATTGCGGGTTCGGCGATGTCTCGAATTTCAACCGCGCGTTCCGCGAGGAGTTCGGCGCATCGCCGAGCGTCTATCGCTCGACGGTCCGTTCAAAATAGCGGCCTACTGACCTTCCCCG
>DASSGK010000643.1:0-8990 GCA_035693505.1 Vicinamibacterales bacterium | reverse complement strand
ACGCCGTCCTGGCGTTCATCACGACGCAGACGCCGGCCCCATCCGAGAACTGGCTGGCGTTGCCGGCCGAGATGACGCCGCCCTCGATCGCCGGCTTGATCTTCGCGACGCCCTCGTAGGTGGTGTCGGCGCGGATGCCCTCGTCCTGCGAAACGGTCACGCTCGTCCTGGATTCTGCGCCAGTGGCCTTATCGACCACATTCATCGTCGTGGTCATCGGCACGATCTCGTCGTCGAACTTCCCGGCGTCGCGCGCGGCGGCGGCGCGCTGCTGGCTGCGGACGCCGTACCGATCCTGCTGCTCGCGCGAGATGCCGTAGGTCTTCGCGACGTATTCGGCGGTCTGCAGCATCGGCCAGTACAGCTCAGGCTTGTTCGCGACGATCCAGTCCTCGTTCAGCATGTGCGTGTTCATCTGGTTCTGCACGCAGGAGATCGACTCGACGCCGCCGGCGGCGTAGATGTCGCCCTCGCCCGTCATCACGCGCTGGGCTGCGATGGCGATCGACTGCAGACCGGACGAGCAGAAGCGATTCAGGGTCAGCCCCGACGTCGTCACCGGACAGCCGGCACGAATGGCGATTTGCCGAGCGATGTTGCGTCCGGTCGCCCCTTCGGGATTGGCGCATCCCATGATGACGTCCTCGATGTCGCCAGGTTCGAGGCGCGCGCGCGCGATCGCGTGCTGCAGGGCGTGACCACCCATGGTGGCGCCGTGCGTGATGTTGAACGCGCCCTTCCAGCTTTTGCAGAGCGGGGTGCGCGCGGTGGAAACGATGACGGCATCTGGCATCTCGTCACTCTAACAGCCTTCGCGGTTTTCGGCATACACTCCGCGCATCAAGGCCGTCGGCCTTCACCAGACGATGACCATCCCGTCGGCGCTCGCAGACCTTGTCGTCCTCGATCTCTCGCATGCCCTGGCCGGACCGTTCGCCTCGACGATGCTCGGCGACTACGGGGCGGAGATCATCAAGATCGAGCCGCTCGAAGGCGAAATCGCGCGAGCGTGGGGACCGCCGTTCTACGGCGGCGAATCGGCCTACTTCGTCAACTTGAACCGCAACAAGAAGAGCGTCGCGCTCGATCTGAAGCAGCCGGACGGCCGCGCGATTTTCTTCCGGCTGCTCGAACGCGCCGACGTCGTGCTCGAAAACCTCCGGGTCGGCACGGTCGATCGCCTCGGCATCGGCTACGAGCAGGCGCGTGAGCGGCAGCCGCGCATCATCTATTGCTCGATCTCCGGGTTCGGTCAGGGCGGCCCGTACAGCAAGCGGGCCGCATTCGATCTCGTCGTGCAGGCCGAGAGCGGGATGATCAGCGTCACCGGGGAACCGGGTGGGCGGGGTGTGCGCGCCGGCGTCTCGATCGCAGACATCACGGCCGGCATGTATGCGGCGTTCGGCATCCTCACCGCGGTCCACGCGCGGCAGACAACCGGACGCGGACAATTCATCGACGTGTCGATGCTCGAAGGTCAGCTTGGTATCTTGTCCGGGATGATCGGCGCTTACGTGGCGGATGGCATCGTGCCGGGCCCACTCGGAACGGCCTACGGCGCACTACTGCCCTATCAGACGTTCAGCACGAAGACCCGCGATATCGCCATCGGCGTCGGCAGCGACAAACTGTGGCGGACGTTCTGCCCGCTGCTCGGACTCGGCGCGCTGACCGAGGATCCGCGGTACGTGACGAACGCCGCGCGGAACGCGAACCGCTCGACGCTGGTGCAGGCGCTGCAGGAGGCGTTCCTCACGAAGACATACGAGGAGTGGGAAGCGATCCTGCTGCCGGCAGGCATCCCGATGGGAGCCGTCAACACGCTGGACGCAGTCATCGATCACCCGCAGGTCGCCTCGCGCAAGGCCGTCATCGAAAGCACGCATCCGGTGGCCGGCACGGTGAAGATGACGGCGCCTCCGGTCCAGATGTCGGAGACGCCCGGATCGGTCCGCTCGCCGGCGCCGTTGCTCGGGGAGCACACCGAGCAGGTGCTACGCGAGCGTCTGGCGATCGGCGACGAGGAGATCGATCGGCTACGGAGGAGCGGGGTGATCAACTGATCGGGTTCCGGGTTCAGCGTTCAAGGTACAGGGTTCGTTCTGGGTTCCGGGTCCGTGGTTCTGGGTTCCCGAACCCTGAACGCCGCACCACGAACCCGGGAACGAACCCTGCACCTTGAACCCGGAACCTGGAACCCAACGATGAGGCGCCTGATGAATCTACTGAACGGCCGCGTGGCGATCGTGACTGGAGCGAGCAAAGGCATCGGCCGCGTGATGAGCCAGCTGTTCGCGCGCGAAGGCGCGAAGGTGATCTGCGCCGCACGCTCCGACGCGCTCGTGCAGGAAACGGTGTCGCTGATTCGCGCCGCAGACGGTCAGGCGATCGCGGTCACCGGCGATGCCAGCACCGAATCTGGCGCACAGGCCATCGTGGCCGCCGGGGTGAAGGCCTTCGGCCGCGTCGACACGCTCGTCAACAACGCCGGCGACGGCGGACCGACCAAGCCGATCCAGGAGTACACGACGGAGGACTGGTTCTACACCGTCAACTCCTGCCTCACCAGCGCATTCATGTGCTCGCGGTTCGTCGTCCCCGAGATGATCGCCGCCGGCCGCGGCGCCATCGTGAACATCGCGTCGATGGCAGGGCGGCGCGGCTTGATGTATCGCGTCGGCTACTGTTCCGCCAAGGCGGGACAGATCGGGATGACCTATGGGCTCGCGCTCGAGCTCGGCAAGCACAACATCACGGTCAACGCCATCGCGCCGGGGGCCGTGGCCGGCGATCGCATCGACCGCGTGATCAAGGGGCAGGCCGACATACGGGGCGTCGACGTGGAACGCATGCGCAAGTCGTTCGTGGAGCGATCGCCGCTGCAGCGGATGTCGACCGCCGACGACATCGCGTCGCTCGCCGCCTTCTTGTGCAGCGACGGCGCGCGTAACATCTCAGGCCAGTGCATCCCGGTCACCGCCGGCGAACCCGCATCCTGAAAACATGAATTGGGTAATTTGGTAATTGGGTAATTTGGTAATTGGGTAATCTGGTGATTGGGTAATCTGGTGATTGGGTAATCTGGTAATTGGATAATCTGGTAATTGGGTTGGGTAATCCGGGAATTGGTTGGTGTATTGTGTGCGTCGATTTGTTCAGTTCTGCAGTTACCCCACTACCCATTACCCAATTACCCAATTATCCAATTATCCAATCATGAAGGCCATTCTGTGTAAGGCGTACGGGCCGCCCGAGACGCTCGTGTTCGAAGAGGTGGCGACACCCGTTCCGGGACCGGGTGAAGCCGTGATCGCAGTCAAGGCGGCCAGCGTCAATTTTCCCGACGTCCTGATCATCGAGAACAAGTATCAGGTGAAGCCGCCGCTGCCCTTCTCACCGGGCAGCGAGCTGGCCGGCGTCGTCACCGCGGTCGGCGAGGGCGTGACAACGTTCCGCCCTGGCGATCGGGTGATGGCGATCACCGGGTACGGCGCGTTCGCAGAGTCCGTGAAGACCGAGGCGCGTCGCCTGCTCGCGATGCCTCCGGGGATGGACTTCGCGACCGCCGCGGCGTTCGGGCTGACGTACGCGACGTCGGAGCATGCGCTCGTCGACCGCGGCGCGCTGAAGTCCGGCGAAACGCTCCTGGTTCTCGGGGCCGCCGGCGGTGTGGGCCTCGCCGCGATCGAAATCGGCAAGATCCTGGGCGCGCGCGTGATCGCCTGCGCGTCCACCGACGACAAGCTCGCGGTCTGCCGCGAGCACGGCGCCGACGAGACGATCAACTATGCGACCGAAGATCTGCGCGAGCGCATCAAGGCGCTGACCGGCGGCGCCGGCGCCGATGTGGTCTACGACCCGGTTGGCGGACAGTACACCGAGCTGGCGCTCCGCTCGATCGCCTGGCGCGGCCGGCTGCTCGTCGTGGGCTTCGCGGCGGGCGAGATCCCGAAGATTCCGTTGAACCTGACGCTTCTGAAAGGCTGCTCGATCGTCGGCGTGTTCTGGGGCGATTTCACGCGCCGCGAGCCGCAGCACTTCGCGGAGGCAATGGGTCGGTTGGGGCGTTGGTACGCCGAAGGCCGCCTCAAGCCGCACATTTCGGCAACGTTCCCGCTCCATCGCGCCCCCGAGGCGCTGGCGCTGATGGCGGCGCGAAAAGTGACCGGGAAAGTCGTGCTGACGGCGGATTGATCGCTGAACGATCCACGTCGGCCCGACTGGCGACCGCTATAATACGCGTGCCCAGGAGCACCCTATGTCCCGCCGCCTGACCCTCGCGTTCGCCGCCGCCGTGATTCCCACGCTCGTGCAGGTCTCCACACCGGCCGCGGCCGGCGGGACCGCGTGCGCGAACCTCGCGGCGCTGACGCTGCCCAACGTCACCGTCAAATCGGCGAACCCCGTCCCGGCAGGTGTGTTCACACCGCCGTCGCTGACGGGAGCTGACGGCCAGGTGCGAGGACCGGCGTCGATGACGCTGCCCGCGTTCTGCCGCGTCGAAGCGACGGCGCGGCCGACGAGCGACTCGGAAATCAAGTTCGAGGTCTGGATTCCGCCCGTCGAGGCGTGGAACGGCAAACTGGAAGGCGTCGGCAACGGCGGATATTCCGGCGCGATCGGGTACACGGCGATGGCGGCCGGGCTGCGCCGCGGATACGCCGTCGCCAGCACCGACACCGGCCACACCGGCGACGACATGAAGTTCGGGCAGGGACATCCGGAAAAGATCGTCGATTGGGCGTACCGCGCGGTCCACGTGATGACGGACACGTCGAAGCTGATCGTCCGCGTCGCGCAGGGCAGATTCGCGGAACACGCGTACTTCGTCGGCTGCTCGTCCGGCGGTCACCAGGCGCTCACCGAGGCGCAGCGCTATCCCGAGGACTACGACGGCATCATCGCCGGCGATCCAGCCAACAACCGGATCCGTCAGACGTTCGCGTTCCTCCACTCGTGGATTTCGACGCACGACAAGGAAGGGCGGCCGATCATTCCGCAGGCCAAGCTGCCGCTGTTGACGAAGGCCGCCGTCGAGGCGTGCGATGCCGTCGACGGCCTGAAGGACGGCCTGATCGACGATCCGCGCCGGTGCCATTTCGATCCGGCGAAGCTGCTGTGCAAAGGCGCGGACGAGCCCGGCTGCCTGACTGCCGCCCAGGTGGAGTCGGCGAAGAAGACCTATGAGGGCGTCAAGAACGCGAGGACCGGTGAGCAGATCTTCACCGGCTGGCCGCGCGGCAGCGAAGGCTTCGGCGAGGCGCCCGGCGAGAGCTGGCGCGCGTACATCATGGATCCGCTGGAGCCGATGCGCCTCGGCTTCTTCAAGTACTTCCTGTTCCACGATCCGAACTGGGACTATCGATCGATCGACTGGGAAAAGGACCTCGCGTATGCGGAGCAGAAGATGCCCTTCATGGCGGCGGTCGAGAAGGATCTGACGCCGTTCAAGAAACATGGCGGCAAGCTGCTGATGTACACCGGCTGGTCCGACCCTGTCGTCCCGCCACAGGACACGGTGGCCTACTACGACGCCGTCGTAAAGTCGATGGGCGGCATCGAGAAGACTCGCGAGTTCTACCGCTTCTTCCTCGCGCCCGGAATGGGTCATTGCGGCGGCGGCCCCGGCCCGAACCAGTTCGATCACCTGACGGCGCTCGAGCAGTGGGTCGAAAAAGGCGTCGCGCCCGACAAGATCATCGCGACGCACAGCACGGCGGGCAAAGTCGACCGGACGAGGCCGCTGTGCGTCTACCCGCAAGTCGCGCGGTGGAAAGGCACGGGCAGCTCGGACGACGCGGCCAACTTCACGTGCGTGGCGGCGCCGCCGGCGCCGACGGTCACGAAGCCCACGACGGGGACCAGTGGTCAGCCATGAACAACACGCCGTCGTGAAGATCGCCCTGGGCACCAAGCGCGCGTGATTCGATTCCGGCTCGGCTTCGCCCTTCTCGTCTCGTCGCTGCTTACTCTCCTGCTTGGTCTCGCGACCCGGATCGACCCGGTGCCGCTCGGCCTGCGAGCCGAGCACACGGTGATCGATTCGCCGGTTCCCGGCGCTGCGGTCGTCCGGATCGATCCGGCGCCTTCGACACATCTCCTGCTCGACGCCTGGAACGACTCGCCGCCTGATGCCTTCACGAGCGCGTGGACCGGTTTCGTGTGCCTGCTGCGTGCCGGGGATTACCGCTTCGCCACCGAGTCAGATGGAATCGCCGCGATCGTGATCGATGGACAACCGGTCACTGGTCCGTTGCACCTGACTGAGGGCGCGCACTCGATGCTCGTCAGTTACACCCATCGCGGCGGCCCGATCCGCTTCGGTCTCCTCTGGGCGCGCGGGGACGAAACGCTGGCCGACGTGCCGTCCTGGGCGCTCAGGCCGCGAAGAATCAGGAGCCTTGCGCGGTTGGCCGCGCGCGCGGCGCTCGACCGCGTGCTGGCGCTGAGCGAGTGGATCTGGGTGGGACTGCTCGTCCTGGCGGCGGCTACGCTCGCGCGGGCCGGCATCCGCACGCTTGGACACGCACTGGAACGTGTCTGCGATTGGCGCCCGCTCGTGTGGATCGTCGCGGCCTCCTTCGTACTGAATGTCGCAGGTGTCTGGTGGGGCCTGCCCGGCAGCTGGGTCGCGATCGAACTGAAACCGGCCTACGTCCTCGGCGCATTGTCACAACACTTCTCGCACGGCTGGTTCGACGCGTATCCGCCGGTCCATTTCTATGTGCTGTCGGCCGCATGGAGCCCGCTGCTCCTGCTCTCCTGGCTGGACCGCATGACGTTCGACGGCGTCGTCGGCTACACCTCGCTCGTGCTCGTATCGCGCTTAGTCAGCCTGGTCATGGCGGCGGGTATCGTCATCGCCGCGTGCGTGTGCGGAACGCACGCATTTGGACGCCGCGCGGGCGTGGCCGCCGCGGCGATCGCCGCCTCGATCACGCCGTTCCTTTACTACGCCAAGACGGCGAACGTCGACGTCCCCTATCTGTTCTGGTGGGCACTCTCGATGGTGTTCTTCCTGCAGCTGCTCGACGGCGGCCGTCCGATCGACTACGTGCTGTTCGCGTCGGCCGCGACGCTTTCGGTCTGCACGAAGGATCAGGCCTACGGTCTCTACCTGTTGCTGCCTCCGGTCATCGTCGTTCAGATCTGGCGCGAAAACCGCGCGGCCGCTGTCCCCGCAGCGTTCTGGCGCGCGTTGATCGATCGACGGCTGATCGCGGCCGCCGTGACGTCAGTGCTGCTGTTCGCGCTCTGCCAGAACCTCCTATTCAACTTCGGCGGATTCATGGAGCACGTGCGGTTCATCACCGGGCCCGGAAGCGCGGCCTATCGGGTCTACGAACCAACGCCGGCTGGGCATCTCGAGCTCCTCCGGGAGACGATGCGCCTGATTCAAATCTCGATGGGATGGCCGTTGTTCATCGTCGGCGTGGCGGGTTTGGCCATGGCGCTCGCGGCGCCGGGCCTGCGGCGAATCGCCGTCTGGCTGCTCGCACCGGTGGTGTCGTACTACCTCGCGTTCATCAACGTGATCCTCTACAACTACGACCGGTTCGTGATCCCGATGTGCTTCGTGCTCGCAATCTTCGGTGGCCTGTTGGTCGATCGGCTGCTGTCGCTGCCAACGACGGCGCGCCGCTGGAGCATCGCGGCCATCGGCGCCGTGTTCGCGTACACGCTTCTCTATTCAGCGACGGTCGACGTGTTGATGATCTCGGATTCGCGGTACACCGCGGAAGAGTGGATGCAGGTTCACCTGAGGCGAACCGATCTCGTGGGGGTCAGTGGACTGCGGGAGTATTTGCCGCGTTTCGGCGATCTTCATCTGGAAGACATCACGACCATGGACGAGCTCCGGCAGGAGCACCCTGAGTACGTCGTGCTGAACGCCGACTACGCGCGCGCGGTACCCCAGGACACCGCCTGGGGGCAGATGATCGCCGGGCTGCAGGGCGGAACATTGGGATACCAGCGCGTCGGTCTGTTCCGTCATGCATCGCCGTGGCCGTGGCTGCCGGCAGGCCATCCAGACCTGATCGGCGCGCGTCACGAGACGATCGTGTTCAGCACGCTGCGGAACATCAATCCGACGATCGAGATCTTTCAGCGGGCACGATAAGGCATGCGGTGACGTCTCGGGTGTGCCGCACGGCTTCAGCCCTGCGAATCAACGACGCCAGATCAGGATCTCGCACGGCTGAAGCCGTGCGCCACAAGCGAAGGCTACCCGACCGTCAGGTCCGCGTGACCGTCACCGCGGTCCCGTAGCAAAGCACCTCGGTCACGCCCTGCATCACTTCCGTCGCGTCGTAGCGGATGCCGACGACGGCGTTGGCACCGAGCGCCGACGCGTGCTCGAGCATCAGCGCGAAGGCCTCGTTGCGGGTCTTCTCGCAGAGATCGGTCAGCAGCGTGATATTGCCACCCACGAGCGTCTGGAGGGACGCGCCGATCGTACCGAAGACCGATCGGGATCGCACGGTGATGCCGCGTACGACGCCCAGCGTTTTTGTCACCTGGTATCCATCGATTGTGAACGCCGTCGTCGTCAACGCGTGCTCGATCATCAAAACTCCTAATACTCACCATTGCAAATTGCAGATTGCAAAGTGATTCAGATTCATTGCGACGGCTGACGCCGTTGCTGCGCCTGCTCCAGGAAATCGAGCTGCGCCTTCAGCAGGTGATTTCTCACCTGCACGGCGTCGCCGAGGTCCAGATAGGGTTCGGTCGCCGCGTCGTACGGCGCCCACGTGGGGCCCTTGCCGTTGGGATCGCCGGCGGTCGCGAAGTTGATCCAGTAGCTGGACACCTGATCCGCGAGACGCACCATCGAACCCTCCTGCCTTACCAGCGGATGACGCCTCGTGCACCATCGCTTGCGGCGAGCGCCGCAAGCGCGTCGTTGACCTTCTCGAGCGGATACGTCCGCGACACCAGCTCACTGAGCTTGAGCCGCCCTTCCTGATACAGAGACACGAGCTTCG
>DASSGK010000642.1:0-15634 GCA_035693505.1 Vicinamibacterales bacterium | reverse complement strand
GCTCGTCGACGGCGTGCCTGAACAAGTCAACGTGACGACCACCGCGGATCGCGTCGAGCCTGGCGAAGCCGTGAAGCTGTCGGCCGAAGTGCTGGACGCCGCATACGTCGAAGTCAACGACAGCCGCGTCGTCGCGCGCGTCACGTCGCCGTCGGGCAAGACGACGGAAGTCCCGGTCGAGTGGACGGTGTCGAAGGACGGCGAGTATCGCGCCACATTCACGCCCGACGAGTCGGGCATTTACGACGTCAAGGTGAACGCCGCGCGCGATCAAAAGGATCTCGGAACCGCCGACATGCACGTGCGGGTCTCGGCCGGCGACGCGGAGTACTTCGACGCGGCCATGCGCGCGCCGCTGCTCAAGCGGATCGCGGAAGACACGGGAGGCCGGTTCTTCACGCCCGCCAATGCGCTGTCGCTGCCCGAGGCCATCAGCTACAGCGGGCGAGGCGTCACGGTCGTCGAGGAGCGCGAGCTGTGGGACATGCCGGCGTTGTTCCTCGCGCTGGTCGGTCTGATCGCGGCCGAGTGGGGATACCGGCGCATGCGAGGCCTGGCGTGAGATCGCGATCGGAAGAAACCGCGGAGACCGCAAAGTGCGCAGAGAAAACATCTTCTCGGCGATCTTTGCGATCTCTGCGGTTTCTTCTTATCGCGTCTTTTTTTAGTGTGATCTCTGTATCGAGCGCATTCGCGCAGCAGACGCATCTGCTGGTCATCACCGGCGTGCCTGGCGATGAGGAGCACGCGCAGAAATTCCAGACGTGGGCGACGACCTTCATCGAGGCGGCCAAGAAGAAGGACGCCGTGCCCGACGCCAACATCACTTCCCTCTCCGACAAGCAGTCGACGCGCGCCGGCGTCGAGAAGGCGTTCGCGGATCTCGGATCGCGGGTGAAGCCCGGCGACGCCGTCTTCATCCTGCTGCTCGGGCACGGCAGCTTCAACGGCACGCAGGCCTTCTTCAACCTCCCCGGTCCTGACCTCACCGTGGAGGAATGGAACAAACTGGTCACGAAACTGCCGGCCCAGCGCGTGGCGTTCGTCAACACCGCGAGCTCGAGCGGCGCGTTTCTTCCAGCGATCGCCGCGCCGGGGCGGGTGATCGTCACCGCGACCAAGACCGGCGGCGAGCGCAACGAGACGCAGTTTCCCGAATTCTTCGTCGCCGCCTACAACGATCCGGCGGCCGATCGCGACCGCAACGGCCATGTGTCGGTCGCCGAAGCCTTCGAGTACGCGAAGACGAAGGTGGTGCAGGCGTTTCAGCAGAAAGGCCTGCTGCTGACCGAGCACGCCGTGATGGACGATGGCGGCGAGGGGCATCTGGCGTCGACGCTGTTTCTCGGCACCGGCCGCGCCGAAGGCGCGCTGGCGGTGGATCTCTCGAACCCGGCGATGAAGGCGCTCGTCGACGAGAAGGACGCCATCGATGCGCAGATCGCGGCGTTGAAGCTGAAGAAGAGCTCGATGGACGACGCGCAATACGAGGCGCAGCTCGAAAAGCTGCTGACCGAGCTCGCGCTGAAGACGAAGGCGATCCGGGATCTCCAGTCCAAGAAGGAACAGCTGTGAGGCGGATGGCGGCGGTGGCGCCGATCATCGGCGTCCTGATCTTCGCCAGCGTCGCGACCGCGGTGGCCCAGCGCAGGGGCGGGTTCGGAGGAGGCGGCGGCCGGTTCGCGCAGATTCCCATCGTGCCGAATGCACCGTATGACGGGCGCTTCACCTTCGTGCGCGTCCGCTACGGTCCCGACTACGGCTTCGCCTCGCAGCGCCTGCCCTGGTCGCACGACTACCCGGCCGGCGAACAGCACTTCATGAAGATCGTCAACGAGCTGAGCCTGCTGGGTCCTCGCACGTCGGAAACCAATATCCTGACGTTCGACGACCCGCAGCTCTTCAAGTACCCGGTCGCATATCTCTGCGAGCCCGGCGGATGGACCTTGTCGGATCAGGAGGCGGCCAGCCTGCGGACGTATCTGCAGAAAGGCGGCTTCATGATCGTCGACGACTTCCGCTATCAGCACTGGGGCAATTTCGAATCGCAGATCATGCGGGTCCTGCCCGAGGCGCGCATCTACGACATGACCCTCGAGGACCCGATTTTTCACGCGTTCTTCGAAATCCGGACGCTCGACGTGCCGCAGTACTACGATCCGCCGCCGGCCATCTTCCGCGCGATCTACGAGAACAACGACCCGACCAAGCGGATTCTGGTGATGATCAATTACAACACCGACATCTCCGAGTACTGGGAGTGGTCGGACACGGGTCTCAAGCCGATCGACGAATCGAACGAAGCGTATAAACTCGGCGTGAACTACATCATTTATGGGATGACGCACTAGCCGGGGAAGGCGGGTAGGCCAGGTAGGTCAGGTAGGTAAAGGCATTTACCCACCAGCCTCACCTGCCCCACCCGACCCACCCGGCCGAAAGGGACCGACCGTGGCAATGGATACCGTGGATTTCGAGTCCGCCGACGACATCGCGCTGGCGGACAAGATGAAAGTCGGCCGGCAGGCCATCATCACCGAGCTGGGCAAGCGGATCATCGGGCAGTCGGACGTCATCGATCTCATCCTGCTGTCGCTGTTCGTGGGCGGCAACAGCCTCATCGTCGGCGTCCCCGGGCTGGCGAAGACGCTGCTGGTGGCGACGCTCGCGCGGGTGCTGGAGCTCAAGTTCAACCGCATCCAGTTCACGCCCGACCTGATGCCGTCCGACATCACCGGCACGGACATCATCCAGGAAGATGCCGGCGGCCGCCGCTCGATGGTGTTCGCGCCGGGACCCATCTTCGCCAACATCGTCCTGGCCGACGAAATCAACCGCACGCCCCCGAAGACGCAGTCCGCGCTGCTCGAGGCGATGCAGGAACATCGCGTCACGATCCAGGGACGCACCTACGATCTGGTCGAGCCGTTCTTCGTCTTCGCGACGCAGAACCCCATCGAGCTCGAGGGCACCTATCCGCTGCCCGAGGCTCAGCTCGATCGCTTCATGTTCCACATCGTGATCGAGCATCCGCCCGAAGATGAAGAGTTCGACGTCGTGCGCGCGACGACGGCGATCATCGATCCGCATTACCGGCAGCCGGTGAATGGGGACGATCTGGTCGCGTTCCAGCGCCTCGTGCGCCGCGTGCCGGTCGCCGACGCCGTGCTGCGCTACGCGCTCCACATCGTCCGCACGAGCCGTCCCAAGTCGCCGCAGGCGCCGGAGATCGTGAAGAAGTTCGTCGCGTTCGGCGGCAGCGTGCGCGCGGCGCAGTATCTCGTGCTCGGCGCGAAGGCACGCGCGCTGACGCTCGGCCGCTATCACGTCAGCTACGACGACATTCGCGCGCTGGCGCACCCGGTGCTGCGGCACCGCGTCCTGACGAATTTCCGCGCCGAGTCCGAGGGCGTCACGTCGGACGCGATCATCGACGAGTTGCTGACCGCGGTTCCCGTACCGAAGAGCGGCATGTAGAACAGGAAAAAACCGCGCGGTTTCTTCCGTGATGACGATGAGCACAAGCAAAGCGATCCCGGGCGCGCAATTCATCGACCCCAAGGTGCTGATGCGCGTCGGCAACCTGGAGCTGGTGGCGCGCAACGTCGTAGAAGGCTTCATCAACGGCCTCCATCGCGCGCCGTTCTTCGGCGCGTCGATCGACTTTGCGGAGCACCGCGGTTACGTGGCGGGCGACGACATCCGCCGCGTGGACTGGCGCCTCTACGCCCGCACGGATCGGTTCTATGTGAAGCAGTACGAAGCCGACACGAACACCAACCTGTCGGTCCTGCTGGACATCTCCCGCTCGATGAAGTTCTCGAGCCGCGGCATCCCGAAGCTCGAATACGGCTGCTACATCGGCGGGTGCCTCGCCTATCTCGCGCAGCGCCAGCGCGATCGCGTCGGCATGTTGACGTTCGACAACGACATCGTCACGCACATCCCGCCGTCGGCGAAGCACTTCAACGTCGTGCTGGGCGCGATGGAAAAAGCGAAGGCCGAACGGCCGGGCAACCTGGCGGTCCCGCTCAACAAGATGGCGGAGCATTTCAAGCGCAAGGGCATCATCGTGCTGATTTCGGACTTCTACGAGGAGCCCGAAGCCGTGCTCGAGGCCATTCGCCCGCTCAAGTTTCTCGGCAACGACCTGATCGTGTTTCACGTCCTGGATCCGGCCGAGATCGACTTCGGCTACGAGGACGCCTCGAGCTTCCAGGATCTCGAGACGGGCGAGCAGGTCCCGGTCGTGCCGCAGTCGCTGGTGAAGGAATACCGCGCGATGATCCAGGCCCACATCGCGTCGCTGACGACCAAGTTCTCCGAGCACCGCATCGACTACACCGTGCTCAACACCGCGGAGCCGCTCGACCGCGCGCTCTTCAGCTATTTGTCCGCCCGGGAGCGGCTCATGAGGGTCCGGTGAGATGGTGTTCCTGACACCGTTCTTCCTGCTCGGCCTCGCCGCCATCGCGATCCCCGTTCTGGTTCACCTCATCCAGCGCGAGAAGAAGCACGTCGTCGAGTTTCCATCGTTGATGTTCGTGCGCCGGATCCCGTACCAATCGGTCCGGCGCCGGCGTATTCGACACTGGGCCCTGCTGTTGATGCGCGCCGCGGCCATCGCGCTCATCGTCGCCGCGTTCGCGCGCCCGTTCCTGCGGCAAGGGGCCGCGGCCGCCGCGGCCAGCGGCGGCGCGCGCGAGATCGTCATCCTGCTCGACCAGTCGGCGAGCATGGGATACGGGGATCACTGGACGCGAGCGCAGGATGCCGCACGCGGGCTCGTGCGCGGACTCGGCACCGACGATCGGGCCACGCTGGTACTGTTCAACAAGAACGCCGAAGAGAACATGCGTGCGACCGCCGACCGCACGCGCCTCGAGGCCGCGATCAACGCCGCGAAAGTCGGATCGGGCGCCACGCGCTACGGTCCAGCGCTGAAGCTCGCGGAGAGCATCCTGAGCCGATCCCCGGTCAAGCGGCGCGAGGCGATTCTGATCAGCGATTTCCAGCGGAGCGGCTGGAGCGGCTCAGAGGAAGTGCGTTTCCCGGAGGGGATGACGATCAGCACGGTGTCGGTCGCCTCGCCGAACACCGCGAACCTCGCGGTGCCTTCCGTCGCGTTCGCGCGCTCGTCGTTCTCGGGACAAGAGCGGCTGACGGTGACCGCCGGTCTCAGCAACAAGGGAGACGAGGCGCTGAAGGACGTGCCGGTCACGCTGACCATCGACGGTCACGAAATCCAGACCGAGAAGGCGAACGTGGCGCCGCACGCCTCCGGTTCGGTCTCGTTCACGCAGTTCACGTTGTCGACGCCGAACGTCCGCGGCTCGGTGCGGGCAGGCACCGATCCAATGCCGGCGGACAACACGTTCAATTTCGTCCTCGCGCCGAGCGAGCCCGTCTCTCTCGTCATCGTGGACAATGGCGACCGCGCCAGCTCGAGCCTGTTCCTCGCCAAGGCGCTGGGGATCGGTACGACGCCAGTGTTTCAGGTGGACGTAACCTCGGCCTCCCGGCTGACGCCGGCCGCGCTCGAAAAACGCGCGGTGGTCATCCTCAACGACACGGTGTTCCCGCCCGCGGGCGGCGGCGGTACCCTGAAGAAGTTTCTCGAACGCGGCGGCGGCCTGCTGGTTGTCAGCGGCGATCACTCGACCTGGCCGCACGGAGAATCTGAGCTGCTGCCGGGCCGGTTCGGCCCGGCCGTCGATCGCACCACCGGGCGCAGCGGGTCGCTCGGGTTCCTGGACTACAGCCATCCGGTCTTCGAGGTGTTCAAGGCGCCGCGCAGCGGCGACTTCTCCGCCGCGCACGTCTTCCGCTACCGCGCACTCCAGACGACGCCGGCCGACCGCATCCTCGCCCGGTTCGACGATGGCGCGGTGGCGGCGGCAGAGCGGCGAATCGGCGGCGGGCGGTCCATCGTGTGGACATCGACGCTCGACGATTCGTGGACCGACATCGCGGTCAAGCCCGTGTTTCTGCCGATGGTGCATCAGCTCGTCCGATATCTGGCGCACTACGAACCGCCGACCTCGTGGCTCACGGTCGGACAGGTGCTCGATCTGGCCGCTCGCGCACGCGGGCGCGGCGATCGCACCGATCGCATCGTCGTGACGCCTTCGGGGGAGCGGATTTCCCAGTCGAGCGTGGGCGAAGGCGGTGAGGGGCTGCTGGAGCTCAACGAGCAGGGGATCTACGAGATCCGTTCCACCGGTGCCGCAAACGGACGCCCGGAGGCGATCGCCGTCAATATCGACCCCGCCGAGTCGGATCTGAGCCCGATCGATCCGCGAGAGCTCGTCGCGGCCGTCACCGGCCATGCGACCCCGACCGCGGCACAGCCGGCGCAGTCTCAAGAGATGACCCGCGAGGAATCGGAGCGGCGGCAGAGCCTGTGGTGGTACCTGCTGATGACCGGTTTGCTGCTGCTGGCGGCCGAAACGGTCATCGCAAACCACCTGTCGCGTAAGGAAAAGTTCCTGTAATCTGTTCGTGTCACGGGCGGGCCTTCAGGTCCGTCCCCGGCAGCAGGAGAATCGGCGCATGGACCCACGCACAGAGCTGGTCGACGTCATTCGTCGGGTGCGGAATCGCTGGCGCTTGCGGCTTGCGCTTCGTGGCGCGGTGGTCGTCGCCGCCGGCACGGTGCTGGCGCTGCTGTTGTCCGCCTCCGGCCTCGAGTCGTTCCGCTTCAGCGCGCCCGCGATCATCACGTTCCGCATCATCATCGTCGCGGTGTTCGTGGGCCTCTTGTTGTACGGCCTGGTGTGGCCGCTGCGCCGGCGCGTGACGGATGCCCAGGTCGCGATGTATCTCGAGGAATGCGATCCGACGCTGGAAGCCGCCATCATCAGCGCGGTCGAAGCGACGGCCGACGGCGGGAAGCCGGCTCACTCGCCGCGGCTCGTCGACAAGCTGGTGGAGCAGGCGATCGACCAGTGCCGGATCCTCGAGCAGGCGCGCCCCATCGAACGCACCGCGGTCCAGCGCCATGCGGGCGCCCTGGCCGCGATCGCCGCGCTCGTCGCGCTCGTGCTCGCGTTCGGTCCCGCTTACTTCCGGCACGGCCTGTCGGCGCTGCTGATTTACCGCAGCGCGGAAGCGTCCACGCCGTACAGCATCGAAGTGCAGCCGGGAAACGTCAAGGTGCCGCGCGGCGCGGATCAAGCAGTGAAAGCCAAGCTGGTCGGATTCACGTCGAGCGACGTGAGCGTCATGATGCGGATCGCGCCGGACGGGTCGTTCGATCGCGTGCCGCTCATCGCCTCGGCACAGGCCGGCACGTTCGAAGGCATGCTGTTCCATCTCGAGAAGCCCACCGAGTACTACGTCGAGTCCAACGGCGTTCGCTCGGGCAAGTTCATGCTGTCGGTCGTCGATTTACCGACGGTGCAACAGCTCGATCTCGAGTACCGCTTCCCCGCTTACACCGGTCTCGAGCCGCGCAAGGCTGAAGGCGGCGACGTCGCCGCGATCCGCGGCACGGACGTCGTGCTTCACGTCGTGCCGACGATGACGACGCCCGACGGCAAGATTCTGCTGAGCGACGGCAGCGCGCTGCCGCTGACGCGACAGGGCGACGGATCGCTCACGGGCAGCTTCCCCATCAAGAGCCAGGGTTTTTATCGCATCGAGCTGACCGGTCCGCACGGCGAGAAGGTTGAAGCGTCTCCGCAGTACACGATCGATGTCCTCGACGATCAGCCGCCGTCGGTGCATTTCACCAAGCCGGGGCGCGATACGCAGGCGAGCCCGGTCGAGGAGTTGTTCCTCGAAGCGCGGGCGGACGACGACTTCGGCGTGAAGTCGCTGCAGTTGTTCTACTCGGTCAACGGCGCACCGCCGAAGACCGTCAATCTTTTCGGCGGACCGAAGCCGCTCACGGAAGTCAGCGCCGGCCACACGATCTATCTCGAGGAGCTCAGTCTCAAGCCGGGCGACTTCGTGTCGTACTACGCGAAGGCGTCGGACACCGACGCGGTCCAGGGTTCGAAGACCACGACGAGCGACATCTACTTCGTGCAGATCCGGCCGTTCAAGAAGGACTACAAGCCGTCGCAGTCGCAGGCCGGCGGTGGAGGCGGCGGTGGCGGCGGCGGACAGCAAGTGGGTCAGCTGTCGCAGCAGCAGCGTGAAATCGTCGCGGCGACGTTCAACATCGTCCGCGACAAGGCGAAGACCAAGCCGGAGAAATTCCGCGAGAACGTCGTCTTCCTGAACCTCGCGCAGGCGAAGCTTCGCGATCAGGTCGAAGAGCTCGTCGGCAAGCTGAAGGCGCGGCTCGGTTCGGTGGATCCGGCCTACAACAAGATCGCCGAGGCCCTGCCGAAGGCCGCGGAGGAAATGAAGGCCGCCGAATCCGATCTGAAGGCGATGAAGGCCGATTCGGCCCTGTCGCCGGAACAGCGTGCGCTGAAGCTGCTGCAGG
This sequence comes from Vicinamibacterales bacterium, assembly GCA_035693505.1. GTDB lineage: Bacteria > Acidobacteriota > Vicinamibacteria > Vicinamibacterales > CAVVIG01 > CAVQFC01. Next base: position 7,197 of record DASSGK010000642.1, on the reverse strand, counting down.
ATGCCGAGCAGGAATACGAGCTGCAGGTCGCGCAACAGCAAGGCGGGGGCGGCGGCGGTGGCGGCCAGCAGAGCGCGCTCGCCGACGACCTCGCGGATCTGTTCGAGCTCGAACTGGACAAGCTCGCGAACCAGTACGAGATGCAGCAGCGCGCCGAGCAGCAGGGCAGCGATCAGCAGGTCGATCAGCTGGTCGAGAAACTGAAGGAGCTGGCGCGCCGGCAGCAGCAGGAAATGGAGCGGCAGCGCCGGATGGCGCAGTCAGGTCAGAGCGGCTCGAGCGGATCCAGCGCGTCGCAGCGGGCGCTCGCTGAAGAAGCGGAGAAGGCCGCCCGGCAGCTCGAACAGCTCACGCGGAACCAGCAACAGCGGCAGCAGCTGAACGACGCGATGAAGCAGCTGCAGGACGCGGCGGACGCGATGCGGCGCGCGGCCGCCAACGGATCGAAAGACGGCGGCGCGCAGGCCAACCAGGCGCTCGATCGTCTGCGCGAAGCGCAGCAGAAGCTCGAACGCAACCAGGGCGGCCGCGGCGAGCGCGACCTGCAGCGCGCGCAGCGCCAGGCCGAGGAGCTCGCCAACGAGCAGAAGGAAGTCGCGTCCGACGTCAACGCGCTCGAGGGGTCCGAGGCCGGCGCGGGCCGCCAGGCCAAGGCGAAGGCGCTCAGCGAGCGCAAGGACGCGATGGACGCGAAGGTCGGCGACCTCCAGCAGCAGCTCGAGAAGATTGCCAACGAGATGCGCCGCGACGAGAAGGACGCCGCGCGCAAACTCGACGAGGCGGCCGGTACCATCCGCGACAAGCGGATCCGCGAGAAGATCCGCTACACGAAGGGCGCTCTGCAAGGTCAGGGCTCGCAGTACGCGCGCGGAATGGAAGAGGACATCGGCGCGAACCTCGAAGCGCTGCAGAAGAAGATCGGCGACGCCGCCGGCGCCGTCGGGAAGTCCTCGAAGCAGGATGCCGTGGGGCGAGCCGCTGACAAGACGCGCGATCTCGTGCGCGGCATGGAATCCCTCCAGGGCAGATTGCAGAACGGCAAATCGCAGGATGGGAAGGATAAAGGTCAGCAGGGTCAGCAAGGTCAACAGGGTCAGCAGGCCAGGCAGGGTCAACAGGGTCAGAGCGGCCAGCAGGGACAGAACGGACAACAGGGTCAGCAGGGGCAACAGGGTCAGCAAGGCGGCCAGCAGGGCGGTCAGGGACAGCAGGCGCAGCAGGGCGGACAGAACGGCGGCGGCGGCGCCAACAACGGCTACGACTACGGCGGTCCGCACAACGGCGGGTGGTACGGCGGCTACGGCCGTTGGAATCCCGACGACATCCGTCAGTTCCGCGGGCAGTTCCGCGAGTGGGCCAACGATGCCGAAGGCCTTCGCCGGCAGTTGCAGCAGGCCGGCGTCAACCCGCGCGATCTCGACGAGGTACTCCGGGACCTGCGCGCCTTCGACAACGATCGCATCTATCAGGATGCGAAAGGTCTGGAACAGCTCCAGGCGGCCGCGATCGAAAAGCTGAAGAAGTTCGAGTTCTCGCTGCGCCGCAAGGCCGACGCCGGCAACGATTCGCTGTCGCTCTCCGGCTCGGACCAGGTGCCCGAGGGCTTCCGTCAGGCGATCGAGGAGTACTACCGCTCCCTCGCGAAGAAGAGCGCGCCGCAGCAGCAGTAGGCACCTTCCCGTGCGCCCGCGCGTGCTGACCGCGGCCGGCGCCATCCTGTTGATGGCTGGCGCCGCGCTGGCGCAATACGGCGGTCCGCGCGGTCCGTTCCATCAGTACCCGAATATTCCGTACGACGGACGATTCACCTTCGTCCGTTTGAAATACACCCACGGTCCTGGTGGTAACTGGTACGGCGGCTGGCCCGCGTGGGGACACGGCTATCCCCTCTCCGAGCAGAACCTCATGCGGATCATGCAGGAGGTCAGCGACATCGGGCCGCACGTCGACGACATCAACGCGATCACGCTGGACGATCCGGAGTTGTTCCGCTATCCGCTCGCGTACATCATCGAGGTCGACTGGTGGGCGATGTCCGATCGCGAAGCAGAGGCGCTCCGCGTGTATCTACAGAAAGGCGGCTTCGTGATCGTCGACGACTTCAAGCCGCGGCGCGGCCGGTTCGGCGGCCGCTTCGGGGGAGGGCTTGGCGGCGATCTCGGCGGCGGCTACGGAATGGGATGGGAGGTCTTCGAACAGGCGATGACGCGAGTGCTGCCGCAGGGAAAGTTCGTCGAGCTCGACGCGTCGCATCCGATCTTCCATACGTTCTTCGAGGTCGATCGTCTCGACATCATTCCGCAGGCCTACATCGCGGGCCGGCCGGTGTTTTACGGCCTGTTCGAGGACAACGATCCCAACAAGCGCCTGCAGATGATCGTGAACTACAACACCGACGTCTCGCAGTTCTGGGAGTGGTCCGGGACGGGGCTCCGGCCGATCGACGACACGAACGAGGCCTACAAGCTCGGCGTGAACTACATCATCTACGGGCTGACACACTGACTGCTCTGTACCGTCTCTGAGACGGCGTCTCTGAGACCGCACCTCTGAGGTAAAACCTCTGAGACCAAACCTCTGAGACCAAACCTCTGAGACGGAATCTCTGAGACGCTACCTCAGCAGCCAGGCCCTCATCGTCTTCGTCACAAGCTCCGCAGCGTCGGCCTGGACGAAATGCCCGGCGCCGGGGACCGTGGTGATGGTGAGGTCCTTCTCCACCCAGTCCCACGTCCCGTTCAGCGCCGGCGCCAGCAGCGCGGTGTCACCCAGTCCGTGGATCATCAGCACCGGACACTGCACCTTCTTCACGGGCGACGTGTCTTCCGTGTACGGCTCGCGCGGATAGTTCCGCTTGTAGTAGTTCAGCATCGCGGTGAAGTCGGAGCGCCCGAATGCCTCGACATACTTCTTCTTCGCATCCGGATCCTTCACCCATCCCGCGAGCCCTTCCGCGGTGAGCGCCTTTTCGGCCCCCTCCATCTGGAAGCGGCGCGCGTAAGCGCTGTTCTGCTGTTGTTCGGGATTGTGCGCGAGCTCGCGGGACAGACCGCGGGGATGCGGAAGATTCAGGATGATGAGGCGATCCACGACCTGCGGGACGTTGATCGCGAGCTGCCACGCCACCACGCCGCCCCAGTCGTGGCCGACGACGATGGCTTTCTGCTGGCCGAGGTGCTTGATCACAGCGACGACATCGCCGACGAGCAGGCGGACGTCGTAGTTCTCGACGCCGGACGGTTTGTCGCTCAGGTTATAGCCGCGCTGATCGATCGCGACGACCTGATAGCGATCCGCCAGCCCTTCCATCTGCTTGCGCCACGTGTACCAGAAGTCCGGGAAGCCGTGAATCATCACCACCAGCGGGCCCGACCCCATCGTCGCGTAGTGAATCTTGACGCCGTTGGAGTCGGCATAGCCGTGAGTGACGCGGTCATCGACGTCAGCGGTTGCGGAGGTCGCCGATCCCGCCGCCATCAGGACGAGCGCCGCGGTCGTGAACATCGTCGGCAGACTGATCATGGTGCGGTCTCCTGGCCGGAAGTGTATGCCAGGACAGCCTCATCAGGCAGTAAACGCGAGCGGCGGCCCTCCCGTCTAACTGGGCGGAGGAAGCCTCATGCTTCGCACTGCGCTCATCGCCTCAACGATCGCGGCCGCTTTCGTCGCGGCCGGGACGGCCCAGACCCGGGATCGCAACGCCACGCGGACGACCGCCATGTCCTGCAACGATCGCAACGACTACGATGACCGCGCGACCCATTGCGAGGTTCGCGAGGACACCATCGGCGGCGCCAACCCGCTCGACATCGACGCCGGCCGTAACGGCGGCATCCGCGTCCGCGGCTGGGATCGCGGCGACGTGCTGGTTCGCAGCAAGATCCAGGCGTCCGCCGCCACCGACGCCGACGCCCGCCGGCTCGTATCGGCGGTGCGCATCGTCACGGCCGGCGGGAGCATTCACCCAGAGGGTCCCGACACGTCGAATCGCGAAGAGAACTGGAATGTGAGCTTCGAGATCAACGTGCCGCGCAACGCGATGCTCACGCTCAACACGAACAACGGCGGCATTTCGATCGACGACTTCCGCGGCACCGCGAAGTTCCACGCGAAGAACGGCGGCCTGAGCCTGAACAACGTCGGCGGCGATCTCAAGGGCGAGACGACGAACGGCGGCGTCACCGTGAACGTCAAGGGTGACCACTGGGACGGCTCCGGTCTCGACGTCGAAACCCGCAACGGCGGGATCCGGCTGAACCTGCCGCAGGGTTTCTCGGCGGAACTGGAAGCCGGCACGACGCACGGCAACCTGAGCATCGACTTCCCCATCACCGTGCAAGGCCGCATCGGCCGACACCTGGAGACCACGCTCGGGTCGGGAGGACCGAAGCTGCGGGCGATCACGACCAACGGCGGGGTCTCGATTCGGCAGCAGTAGCGATCGACGCGCGATCCCATTCCCGGCGCCCGCCGGGGTATGATCGAGCGGTCGGGGCGTAGCGAAGCCTGGTATCGCGTCCGCTTTGGGAGCGGAAGATCGCTGGTTCGAATCCAGTCGCCCCGACCACTCAATCGCAACCCGTGGCCTCCGTCCGCGCCGTCAACATCGCCGACTTGCGACGCCTGGCCCAGCGCCGGCTCCCCCGCATCGTGTTCGACTACGCCGACGGCGGAGCCGAGGACGAAATCACGATGCGCGGCAACTGCCGCGTGTTCGACACCATCACGTTCCGCCCGCGCAGCGCGGTGCGCACGCCCCGTCCGGATCTCCGGACAACCGTTCTGGGCACTCCGTTCGATCTGCCATTCCTGCTGGCGCCGATTGGGAGCACGCGGATGTTCTACCCGCACGGCGAAGCGCTGGCCGCGGCAGCCGCGGGCGCCGCGGGCGCCGGGTACATCCTGTCGACGCTTTGCGGATCGCCGCTCGAGGAAGTGAAGGCGGCCGCGACGCGGCCGGTGTGGTACCAGCTGTATCTGGTCGGCGGCCACGACGTGGCGCGCGCCGGGATCGAACGCGCGCGCAAGGCCGGCTTCTCCGCGCTGGTCGTCACCATCGACACTCCGGTCGCCGGTATGCGCGAGCGCGACCATCGCAACGGCACGAGCGAGCTGTTGACCCGGAAGCCTTTCACGATGCTGCCGTATATCCCGCAGCTGCTCGCTCGTCCCCGGTGGCTCGCGCGCTTCATCGGGGACGGCGGTCTCATGAGCTTCCCGAACGTGATGCTGCCGACCGGCCCCATGGCCTACGCCGACGTTGGCAGCGCGCTCGAGCAGTGCGCCGTCAGCTGGGACGATTTCCAGTGGATTCGAGACGCCTGGAAGGGACCGATCGTCGTCAAGGGCGTCCACACGGCCGACGATGCGCGGCGAGCGGCGGACGCCGGTGCCGACGGCGTCGTGGTGTCCAACCACGGCGGACGTCAGCTTGATGGCGTGGCGCCGACGCTGCGCGTGCTCCCCGAAGTCGTCGCGGCGGTCGGCGATCGTCTCGAGGTGCTCTTCGACGGCGGCATCCGCCGGGGCAGCGACATCGTGAAAGCGCTCGCGCTCGGCGCGCGGGCCGTCCTCGTCGGCCGGGCCTACATCTACGGCCTCGGGGCTGCAGGCGGACCTGGCGTCGCGCGCGCGATCGACATCCTGCGCGCCGATGTGTCACGGACGATGAGGCTGCTTGGATGCGGATCGATTGCGGAAATCGATCGCTCGTTCCTGGAACTGCCTAGCGATTGGCCGTCCACGTCGCGGTGATGTGTATCACGCGCTCGTGGAAAACGAGAACCGCCGCCGCGCCGCCGATGGCGACGCAGATGGCGATGATCAGCCCGGCCGCCATCATCGGGACGTGAACGTCCGCGGCGCGCGGAGCCGGTGACGTTGCCGCCGACGCTCGACCAGGCGCCGATCGTTCGTCTGAACCTTCGGACCCCGCCTCAGGCGCGGCTGCCGCGAGCGGCAGGCCGAATTCGAGCGCATCGAACGCGTCCGCGAATCTCCGGGGGTAGGCCTTCCGCCCCGAGCTGGTGACGCCCGCTTCGCCACGCCGCGGCTCTTCATGGGAGCCGTTGTCGTTGATGAGCGTGAGATCGCTGGGCGGGACGCGAGCCATCACGCCGATTCATTGCTGATTCCGTACCGCAGGTCCCCCTCGACAGGGGAATGAAATTCCGCGAGTTTTGCGGGAATCCGAACGATCGTGCGCGGCCGCCCCACGGCAACGCACGCATTGAGAGCACGCGCTCACATAAATGTAACTGGCGCGTCGGACTATCGCTGAACGAGCTCCACTTTCGCGCCGTCAGGGCCTTCCAGATAGGCGAAGTTGACCATGACCCCGCTGGCCAGCTTCAACGGCCGGGGCTCGGTCGTGAACTTGACCGACTGCGCCTTCAGCTCGCTGGTCTTGGCGGCGAGATCCGTTGTGCGGAAACCGATGTGATCGATGGCGTGGCCTTCGCTCGGCACCGCGGCGCCGGGTTGCACCAGAAGCCAGACGTCGGTCAGCTTCAATCCGTCGAGCCGCCCTTTGAGCTTGGTGCGCTCGCCGGCGAACTTGTCCTTGTAGAAGGCGAGCACCGCCGACACATCGGGACCGCGAAGATGCACGTGATGCAGCCCGAGCTTCTCGGGATCCTGCACGACCTCGATGCGCGTGCCCCACGGATCCTCGACGAACGCGAGCTTGAACAGCCCGGCGACGTCGCGGGCCGGCGTGACCACCTTCACACCCGCCGCCTCCAACTCCTTCATCTTCGCGTCGAGCTCCGCGAACGAGAAGCCGAGATGATCGAGCGCGCTGCCCGTACTCGGCTGTCCCTTGTCATTCTTGAGGAAGATCAGGCGCGTGTCGCCGAACATGAGGCGATCGGGCGCCTCGGTCATCGGGGCGCCGCCGAAGTTCGTCTGATACCACTCGACGGCCTTCGCCTGATCGGGCACGTTGAGATGGATGTGATCGAGGATCGGCATGACCGTCGTCTGCGCCGCCGCCGGAGCGGCAGCGGCACACGTCAACAACGCCGCGCAAGCTAGAGTCGCTCGTATCCACACACGCATGCTTCGTCTCCGTTCCCTCGACCGTCCTGCCCGTCCCGCCTATCCGGCCCTTCCTGCCGCACCTACCTGACCCACTCGACCTACCTGACCTATCTGACCCGACCTATTTCCCAGGCTTCAGCGTCAGCTTCTGCACGC
>DASSGK010000641.1:0-28025 GCA_035693505.1 Vicinamibacterales bacterium | reverse complement strand
GACCTGGAACAGCCCGCACATCACGGGGCTCTATGACACACAGACGGGCGCCAACAGCGTGGGCATCGATACCACGGTTCCGTGGGACTCCACCAACACGCCGTTCAACGCGAACCCGGCGTGGCCGAAGTATCTACCCGTCGCGAGCGCGCACACGCATCATCGCAGCGCGGGCATTCCGACGTCGTTCCCGCTGCAGACCGTGTCGCTCAACGTCGATGGCGTGCCGCAGTCGAGCACCCGCGGCCTGCGGAACTATGACACGGTAGCCGGCAAGTACCCGGCCGAGGTGCACAACATCAACAACGCCGCGCGCAATCTCGTCGAGGAGATCGCCAACGCCGCGCGAAGCGACAACGGCGACTACAAAATCCGCATCTACACCATCGGCATGGGGCAGCTCGTGCCGCTGCTGTTGGGCACGAGGCCCGAGTCGTCCGAGAGCATGCTCAAGCGCATGGCCAACGACAGTACATCGCCCGACTTCAACAACCAGCAGCTCGAAGGCAAGTATTACTACGCTCAGACGGCCGCAGACGTGGGTCCTGCGTTCGCGGCGTTGCAGAACCAGATTCTGCGGTTGACCAAGTAACTCGACCCCATCAAGGAGAGGAATATGTTGTTTCTGGCTCTCATCGTCTTGACGATCGCGGTCGGCGGAGGTCTCGTCATGGTGCGACGGAAGCGCAAGGCCGACACCGCCGCGACCGCGCGGTAGCCGTTCGCACGCTCGCCGCGGCAGCTCCAGGCCGGCCCGCCTCTCGCGAGCCGGCCGGCTCCGCCTTCGTCCCGCCGGGTTTCAACCTGCGGCTGCGGCCAGCCGTGGTATGCTGACGCTTCGGATCTTGCCGCGTACTGTGCCGGCCTCCGGCGTATCGAGCCACTCCTGACTCGCTCCTCCTGAAGTTTCAGCCTAGCTACGAGACGACATCCACCGACATCAAATGATGGTCGGGAAGGTCGCATTTGCGACAGAGGAGTTGGTGCTTATGAGTCGAAAACTATACGTCGGCAATCTGCCTTACGAAATCGGCGAAACGGAGCTGCAGGAACTGTTCGCGCGCGCCGGATCGGTCGAGTCCGTGTCCGTGATGCGTGACCAGGCGACGGGGCGTCCGCGGGGATTCGCCTTCGTCGAGATGAGCAGCGATGCGGAAGCGCAGACCGCGATTCAGGAGCTGAACGCCAGCCAGGTCGGAGGTCGCAGCCTTACGGTGAACGAAGCGCGTCCGAAGGCCGCGGGCGGTGGCGGCTTCGGCGGCGGGCCTTCGCATCGCAAGCGCTCAGAACCGCGCTGGTAGAGAGCCGGGCGAACCGCGGCGCTGAAACTCGCGTTCACTCACGACTCTGCTTTTCTGAGCCTTCGGCCATTCCGGTCTGAGCCCTCACCAAAGCCTCTTGCGCTTATGAGGGTCACCATGGTCACACCACCGGCCGACATGAATGTGTTTGAATTCGCCGTACTCTCCGGGCTGCGCGCCGCGCAACTGCAACGCGGTTGCACGCCACGCGTCGCACCGTATGAGAAGTTGATCGTGACGGCTCAGCACGAAGTGGCCGAAGGCTGGGTGCTGAAGTTGCCGCCCGTTGTCGACGCGCTCCCGTCGTCGAACGATTAGTTCAACAGCGCCTTTCGGGCAATCACCCTTCCTGGTGTGGCACCAGGCTTGCTCCAGACAGGAGCAATGCTTCGCCCGGCCATCGTTCCGAAGGCCGGCACCACACCTACCTCACGGACGGGAGGCGTCGATGCCTCCCGCTCGCCACGTACGGCAGGTTTCTTCAGCGCGTGAGCATCGAGCTACACAAGGAAGGGCCGTTGCCTTCCTCGAGATGAGGCCGCGGCCTACGACGTCTGCTTGATGGTGATCTGAACCGTTTTGCGGAACTTCACCGGCATGCCGTTCAACGTGGCGGGCTTGAAGCGCCACGCTTTCGTAGCCGCGAGCACGATGGCATCGTAGGCCTGCGTGACGGACGAGGTCATCACGGCTGACTCGACCTGGCCCAGCTCGTCGATCACGACTTCCAGCTTCCCATTGCGTGGGATCACCACATGACCTGGAAACGGCGGCAGCGTCTGGTTCACGACCGCCGGCATGACGATGCCGGTCTCGCCGCCCGTGTAGATGCGGGGCGCGACGGGCACGACCGGCGCCGGCGGCGGCGTGGGCGTCGCGACGGGAGCCATCGGCGGCGGCGGCGGTGGAGCAGCCGCCTTGGCGGCGAGTTCCTGGAAGCCGCCGGCAAGCGTGCGCAGATCCGATAACGGCGGCCGGCTCGCTTCAGCCGCGACGTCCTGATCCGCCAGCGCATTCAGCACCTGCGTGAAGCCGTCGGCGGCCGCGCCAAATTCCTTTCGGTCGTACGCCGTCTTGGCCTGCGCGTACTTCTGCTGAATGATCGCGGGCAGCATCCGGCGGCGCACCGCGGTGAACGCCGAGCGGATGCGCGGCGACGCGTCGCCGTCGCCCGGCGTATAGGTCGGCTCGGCCACGACGACCGCCTCGATCGCCTGTTCGGCGTCGGTGGGCCGCCCGAGCGCGAGCAGACAGAACGCGCGGTACTGCTCGATGGTTCGCGACTGGCTGGCGGGGTGGTCCGACGAGCGCAAGCGGTTCAGGACCGTCAGCGCATCGTCATAAGCCGCCGATGCGTAGAGATCGCGGGCGGCCGTGAGGTCGGCCTCCTGGGCGCCGGCGTGGGTGGCCGCGAGCACGGTGCCCGCGGCAAAGGCTGCGACGAAATAGGCTTTCATTTTTTCCTCAAGTCGACGCTGAGGCGCGCCGGCGAATTGAGTGTCACCGTGGCAGCATGGCGCTGCTCTCCAAGATCCGGATGGCGGAAGAGGATTTCATGCGATCCGATCGTGAGCGACAGGTTCCCGATGGGCGTGTCGCCCACCTTCTCGCCGTCCACCCACACCTCGGCCCACGGCACGGCGTTGAGCGCAATCGTGACCTTCGGGAAATCGATCTTGATCGCCGAGACCTTGCCCGGGGTGACCTGCACCGAGCGCAAAGTGCGGTACCCGAGCGTCTCGTTGACGATCTCGATGTCGTGTTTTCCCGCCGAGACCATCAGGCGATCGCTCTGGCTCGAGCCGATCAGCCGCTTGTTCTCGAATACCTGGACGTCGGCGGGCGCGGTCACGGCAATCCATCCGGACACCGGCGCGCCGTCGGTGGCGCCGCCGAGCGGCACCATCAGCGATGCGGTGATACCCGCTTCGATGGCGACGATCTGCTTCACCGATCCCCGATCGCTCTCGAGCGACACGGCATGCTCACCCGGCGTCAGATCGGGCACGGTGACCGGCGACACGCCTCGCGGCACGCCGTCGACCGTCACGCGCGCGCCGGACGGTTCGGTGCGGACCTGCAGTTGACCCGCGGTCGACGTGGACTTCGGCAACTCGATGTACTGCGACACCTGAGCGCCCGCCGTCATCGCAATCGGCATCACACGCGACGGCCCGTCACCGCGGACTTCGAGTGCGTGCGCGCCTGCCTTGAGCGAGACCGACAACGGCGTGATGCCGCGTTCCACGCCGTCGACGAACAGCTTCGCGCCCGGCGGGTTGGTGGTCATGACCAGAATGCCGTCGTTGGCCGCCGGGTTCGGCGTCAGGAATTTCCGCGCGGCAGGGACGCCGGCGCCAGCCAGCGCGACGACCGCGATGCCGGCAGCCACCAGACCCCAGCGCTTCTTGCCATCCTGAGTCTTCTGCGGGCTCTCGAACGGAGACACGTCCAGCGGCGCGCTGAACAAGTCCGGCTCGGGTCGCATCGTCGACGCAGGCGGCTCGAATGACGGAGTACTGGAGATCGGCGCCGGCGGCGCGGACACCGGCGTCTGCGTCGTTGACATCGAGTGCGCGGCCGGAGCCGCGGGAGCGGGCGTGTGTACCGGAGCCGGCGGTGGCGCGGCAGCGACATGGACGACCGGCGGCGCCGGTGCGGGTTTCGCCGCGACGGGCACACGCGCCGATGACGGCGGTCGCACCGAGCCAAGTGACGGTGTCGGCGTCGCGATCGGCGTGAGCTCAATCGGAGTTTCCGCTTCAAGTGCAACCGGCCTGACGATCGGCCGGGTCACCGGCGTATGACTCAGGGCGGGCTGACTCGCGATCGGTTGCGCGACCGCCGGGTGACCGAGGATCGGCTTGACCTCGGGAACCGACGCATGCAGCGGCTCCTGCGTGTGTCCATAATTCGGCCACGTCGGCTCGGATGCGGCAGGCGCGACCGCCGGCTCGGTGGCGGCGCGATAGCGATCGAGAAACGCCTCGAGTGAAGCCGGCGCCGCCAGGTAGTCGCTCTCGCCGAGGACGCGTTCGAGTTCCTCTTGCGCGTCGATGGCCGACTCGAACGAGTTGCGCGCGTCGAGCTGCAGCGCGCACATCATCCAGGCGCGCAGGCCGGCGGGCAGCGGCTCGAGTCCGCCGCGCGCCGAGACCGCCCACGCCGACGAGACGAGATCCGCCAGCCTGGCCGGGCCTTCGTCCTCGTGGAGCTGGCGTCCCAGAATCAGCGACAGCGCGACGACGCCGAGCTGCGTGGCGTCGGCGCGGTGATCGAAGCGGGGCAGCCCGGCCGATCGCGGGACCGCTACACGCAGTTCCCGCCAGTAGCGCTCCTGCGAATACCGCAACTGCTCGAGCGCGGATCCCAGGGCATGCTCGACGACGATCAGGCGCGCGTTCGGCGTGACGACCAGTCGCTCGGCGCCGAGGGCGCCGTGCGCGATGTCCGGCATGTTCTCGTGCAGCATGGCGATGGCCGGCACCAGCTGGCGCAGCAGGCAGAGCGCGGCGTCGATGTCGAGCGTGACGTCGTTCATCTCCGCGAAGCGCAGAATTTCTGACAGCCGTGTCCCGACGACGACGTCGGACACCAGCGCGAGCGTCGATCCGGGATCCTTCAGGCGTTCAACGCTGCGCACGCGGTTGTAGCAGGCGTGGCTGAATGACGCGAGATGGCTCAGTCGTTCGCGCAGCGCGAACTCGAAGGACGGCACTCCGGTGAGTTCGCCGCGCAGGCAGAGCATCTCCACCGCTTCGTTTCGCGCGCGATCGACGGCAAGCCGGCGGGAGCCGAGGCCGTCCTCGAACGTGACCGGAGCGGGCGTGGACACGGATGAAAGTGCAGGATCCATGTCCGCGCCAGATGCGGAAGTTGTGCCGTCGACGTACGACGATTGTTAGGCCGTTTTCTGATGATCGGAAAAGTGCGATTACAGATCGCGCACCCAGACCCGAATTTGGTCTTACAGAAATGTGCGCGAACTCTGAAGACTGAATCGAGGGCCTGCTCACGATTGCACGCCTGTGTGCGCGGTCGCCGCGCATTGCCCGCACGCAAGCGAGCTTCAGTGCGGCTGCGGCGGGCGCGGCGCGGAAGAATCGTGTGCTCGCACCCCTCAATCCTGTCAGCCGGGCCGCCGGTTGTACACTACGAGCCATGAGAGCACAGACGCTGAAAACGATGCTTGCGGCTGCGGGGCTGCTCGCGTGCGCGTCGGCCGTCTTCGTCCGCGCCCAGGAGGCCCGCATGCCCGATACGCAGACCTTGCAGCAGATGGCCGCGCGGTTCGCCCCGACCGACATGACCGCGGATCTCTCGGGTTTGTCCGACAACGACCGCCGCGTGGTGGCCAAACTCGTCCAGGCGTCCAAGATCGTGGATGGCCTCTTCCTGCGGCAGGTGTGGGCGGGCAACGATGCGATGCTGGCGGACCTGGCCCGGGACCAGTCACCCGAGGGTCGCGCGCGCCTGCACTACTTTCTGATCAACAAGGGTCCCTGGTCGCGCATCGATCACAATGCCCCCTTTGTACCTGGCGCGCCGGCCAAGCCGGTTGGCGCCAACTACTATCCCGCCGGCGCCTCCAAAGCGGATCTCGAGCGCTGGATCCAGTCGCTCTCCGAGGCCGAGCGCGCGAAGGCGACCGGTTTCTTCACCGTGGTGCGGCGCGCCGGCAACTCCTTCACGCTCGTACCGTACAACGTGGAATACCAGGGTGAGCTCGCGCAGGCGGCGGCATTTCTGCGCGAGGCTGCGCAACTGACCGGTCAGCCGACGCTCAAGGCGTTCCTCAACAAGCGCGCGGACGCGTTTCTCTCGAACGACTACTACGAGAGCGACGTCGCATGGATGGAGCTGGAAGGCGCGATCGAGCCGACCATCGGGCCCTACGAGGTGTACGAGGACGAGCTCTTCAACTACAAGGCCGGGTTCGAGGCGTACGTCACGGTGCAGGATCCGGTCGAAACCGCGAAGCTTCAGAAACTGGCCGCCCAGCTCCAGGACATCGAGGATCACCTGCCCATCGACCCGAAACAGCGGAACCCGAAACTCGGCGCGCTCGCGCCGATCACGGTGGTCAACGAAGTCTACGCATCGGGCGATGGCAATCGGGGCGTGCAGACGGCGGCATTCAACCTGCCCAACGACGAACGCGTCGTGCGGGAAAAAGGCACCAAGCGCGTCATGCTGAAGAACGTCCAGGACGCGAAGTTCGCGAAGACCCTGCTCCCGATCTCGAAGATCGTGCTGCCTCCGGCCGATCAGTCCGCGCTCTCGTTCGATGCCTTCTTCACGCACATCGTGGTGCACGAGCTGATGCACGGCCTCGGGCCCCACAGCATCACGGCCAACGGGCGCAAGACGACCGTGCGGCAGGAGCTGAAGGAAACCTACAGCGCTCTCGAGGAGGCGAAGGCCGACATCTCGGGGCTCTTCGCGATTCAGCACATGATCGACAAGGGCGTCATGCCGAAATCGCTGGAGGCGTCGCTGTACACCACTTATCTGGCGTCCGCGTTCCGGTCGATTCGCTTCGGCGTGAACGAAGCGCACGGCCGCGGCATCGCGATCCAGTTGAACTACCTGATCGATCAGCGCGGCTTCCTGATCAACGGCGACGGGACGTTTGCCGTCAACAAGGATCGCATCAAGGAGGGGGTCGCCGGCCTGACGCGCGACATCATGACCATCCAGGCCGAGGGGAACTACGCGGCGGCTAAAGAGCTGGGCGAGAAGATGGGAGTCGTGCGGCCGCCGATCCAGAAGGCGCTCGACAAGCTGCAGTCGATACCGGTCGACATCGAGCCGCGCTTCGTCACCGCCGACGATCTTCTGGCGCGATACCGGTAGCTGCGCGGCATGACGCTGTCCGAATACGCCGCGCACGACGCGCTCGGCCTCGCCGACCTTGTCCAACGCGGTGAGGTGTCGCCACGCGAGCTCGCGCGACTCGCGGCGTCCGCGATCGACGCGATCAACCCGGTCGTCAACGCTGTCGTCGAAACGTACCCGGATCGCATCGAGGATCTCGATGAACGGCGCCTGGGCACAGGGCCGTTCCGCGGCGTGCCGTTCCTGATCAAGGACTTCTTCGGACACGAAGCCGGGCGCGTCGTCGAATTCGGCAGCCGTCTGTGCCGCGGCATGATCGCGACGCAGGATACGTACCTGTGCGAGATGTTCAGGGCATCAGGCCTCAACATCATCGGCCGATCGGCGGCGCCCGAGTACTCGATGGCCGGGACGACCGAGACCGCGCTGCACGGCAACACCTCCACGCCCTGGAAGCGCGGCTTCTCGGCTGGCGGATCGACGGGCGGCGGAATGGCGGCGGTCGTGGCCGGTATGGTCCCGGTCGCGCATGGGTCCGACATCGCCGGTTCGATTCGGGTACCCGCAAGCTTTTGCGGCGGCGTCGGCCTCAAGCCGTCGCGCGGGCGCGTCTCGCTCGGTCCGCTGCAGGACGAAAACGGGTACGGTCTCGGACAGAACTTCGTCCAGACCAGGAGCGTCCGTGACGCGGCCGCGATGCTCGACTGCCTCTCGGTGCCGCAGGTTGGCGATCCATTTCTGATTCCGAAGCCGGCCGAGTCGTATGCGGCGCTCGCACGACACCGTCCGCGGCCGCTCCGTATCGGCTGGTCGACGACGCCGCTGATGGGTGTGCGGGTCGATCCGGAAGTCGCGCACGCGGTGGAGCAGACGGCGGCGCTGCTCGCCGAAATGGGCCATCACGTGGACGAGAGCGGTCCAACGTTCGATGGGCTCCAGGCGATGCGCGACATGATGGACGTCTGGTTCTTCGGGTTCGATCTGCGACTCGAGAGCTACGCGAAACGAAGCGGTCACGCCATCGGTCCCGACACGCTCGAACCGGTGACGTTCAAGATCTATGAATACGCACGCGGTATGACGCCCTCGCGGTTTCTCGCCGCGCTGGCGGGTATCAACGCGTCACGCCGCCAGCTCGCCCGCGGGATCTCGTCACTCGACGTCTGGGTGTGTCCGACGACCGCGCATGTCGCCGAACCGTGGGGAACGTTCAACCTGGGACGATCAGACGTCGACGTAAGGGATGTCCCGGAACAGATCTTCCGGACACCGTGCCAGTTCACGCTGCCGCACAACATCCTCGGAACGCCGGCAATCTCACTGCCGTTGGCGATGCATTCGAGCGGACTGCCGATCGGCGTTCAACTCGGCGCACGGCCGGCGGAGGAACACGTGCTGCTGCAGCTCGCGTCGGCCTTGGAGGAGGCGCGGCCCTGGGCTGCGCGCGTACCGCCGTTGCATGTATCCCTGACTCGCGAATTCGTCGATTGAACGACGAACTTGCATCCGGCCGGGAGTCGAGGACGGAGAACTCGAACCCCTACGTCGAATTTCGTGGCATCTTCGTTGCACAACGTCCCTCCACGCCAATGACGCGGGGGGACTGGTGTCGTCGTTTGCGCTCCTAGGCGCAGTTGCCGCGCTGTTGACGGCGTGGTCCTTGTTTCGCCGCCGGCGACTTGGCGCTGCATCCAAAGGGTCCGTTGGCAGTCCATCGCGACCCGGTCTGTCCGACCTCGGCTTGAATCCACTCGGGCGGTCACTCGCCGCCTGCAACGCGATCGTGCTGGCGGTCGGGACGATCCTCTTCTTCGCTGGTCCCGGCCTCACGATCGACTGGTCAACCACGTGGCTCGCCGCACTGATGCTGGCCGCCTTGTTCGTCGGGTGGCTGAATTTCTATCTGGTCCCAGGTCCGCCGAGGGAATGGTTCGTCGCCGAGAGCCTGCTCTTGACGTTCTTGATGCTGCTGCTCACGAACGTCCTGGTGCCGATGCAGTACGGAGCGCTCGCCCTGGGCATGCCCTATGCCGATTCATGGCTCGCGGCCTCCGACGCACGTCTGGGCGTGCATGTACCGACGCTCGCGGCGTGGACGCGAGCGCATCCCCTCATCTCCTCGATCGTCACGTTCACGTATGTCACCTTCGGGCCGCAACTGCTTCTGACCGTCCTGTTGCTGGTGGTCCTTCGCGAGCGCGAGCGGCTCTGGGAGTTCGCGTTCCACTTCCATTTCTGCCTGACGCTGACCATCGCAGCGTTGGCCCTCTGGCCATCGATCTGTCCGGTGCCGTACTACGGCTTCACGCCGACGATCGACTACTCCCGCGCGCTCACGCAAATCAGCGGTTTTCATGACCGCTCGATGACGCTGATCAGGTTCGACGAGCTGGACGGGCTGGTGTCGTTCCCGTCGTTCCACGTGATCGGCGCGATGCTCGTGACGTGGGCCTTTCGCCATCGTCGTCGCGTCCTGATTCCGTTGATCGTCTTGAATACCGGCCTGGCGATCTCGACGGTCATTTCGGGGATCCACTACGCGGTGGATGTCCTCGGTGCCGTGCCGCTGGTTGGCGGAAGCCTGGTCGCGTATCGATGGTGGGGGCAGCGGCGGCTCATCGCCGAAGAGGTCGTGCAGGAGTCGAAGGCGGCCTGACACTTACGCTGTCCGCCGGAGCTCCAGATCCTCATCGCATCTTCGCCAGGGTCGCGATGAGGATCTGCCGCGCCGCTTCTCCGGCAGGCGTCGGCGCACTCTCCGTCGACAAGGCAGCGAGCAGGCTCCGCATGATCTGCGACGCATTCTCGACAACCGCAAAACGTCGCGAGTCCACCTGTGGCCCGTTCTGCCAGAGCATCTGGTAGGCCTTCACCCACGACTGCGTCCACTCCGCGAGCGACGCGGCATCCGCGTCGGCCCGCCGGACTGCTGATTGGATCGCCAGCGCCATCCGGTTGTTTTCGCCCCAGACGAACACCGCGTCAGACGACTCGATCTTGGCACGCATAGCCGATAGCAGTCGGGCGTCGCTGCCTGGCGCGAGCTTTGGATTCCGCATCAGGAACTTCAACGCGTCCGACGTGTGGGCGACCGTGTGCATCCACCCGTGCACGGGATCGAATCCGCGAAGGTCGCGCTCCCGTTGGAAGTAGTCGAGCATCCGATCGAAGAACGCCCGCAATTCGGGCGGATCGAGAAACGGTGCCGACACGTCCGCGGCGGCTATCAGCGACAGGCACAACGCGGAAAACGATCGCTTGAACACGCGGCTGCCACCGACCTCACCGAGACCGTCATCGAGGTTGCCCGACCAGATCCGGAGCATCTGGCGCAGATCTGCAGGCGACAGTTTGCGATCACGAAGAATCCAGCGCTCGGCGGCGCTATAGGCGACGTCGTCGCGCAGGACCGGATCGTCCGACGCGAGGAGCGGATTCATCTCGACGAGTTCGTCCAACGCCGTGCGCCCGGCAGGGACGGTGAAGCCGCTCTTTGCTTGGGCGATCCAATCTGCACGATTCCGCACCGGCTGCTGGCTTGCCGCCGGATTCGCGGCCACTACCACCGCGGCCAATATCAGAATCGTCATCCGCAGGATTATCAGCGAACAGTTCAAACAGATGAGCTATAAATCTGTTACTCTTTTATAAGTCGTTTCCGAAAGGCGCCGCCCAAACGCCCTGTCCGCAACAACGCTCCCCCAGCGTTTCGCGAGGCTGTGCATTTCGTCTGGGTGCCGTGGCCACACTGCTCCGATTACTGCTGATTGGGGACTCGTCTGCCGACGAGACGGTCGTGCTGCGCGTGCTCACGGGCGCCGGCTACAGCCTCACGCATGCGCGTGTGAATGATTCCGCTGCGCTCGCCAGCGCGCTCGAGCGGCAAGCATGGGACATGGTGATTGCCGACTACACGATGCCGGCATTCCCGGCCGGCGCGATCGCCGAAGCCCTGCGTGAACACGACGCGGATCTGCCGTTCGTGTTTCTGTCCAACACGAGCGGCGAAGAGGCAGCCGTCGCCGCCATGCGGATCGGCGCGCGCGACTACATCCTCAAGAGTCGCCTGGACCGCCTTCCGTCTGTCGTCGAGCGTGAGCTGAGCGAGTCGGGCGCGCGGCGGGAACGCCGTCGTCTCGAGCGCCGCCTCGCGTACCTCGCGTATCACGACGCGCTGACCGATCTGCCTAACCGGCTCCTGCTCCAGGATCGGTTGGCGCAGGCCCTGCGCATCGCCAGTCGAGCCCACTCCTCGCTCGCGCTGCTGCTGCTGGATCTCAACGGGTTCAAGGAGATCAACGACACGCTCGGACATCAGGCGGGCGATCGCGTGCTGCAGTGCGTCGCGTCGCGGATGCGCGGGCTGCTCCGCGGCGTCGACACGGTGGCGAGATTGGGCGGCGATGAGTTCGCCGTCGTCCTGCCGGCGACCGACGTCGACGGCGCGCTGCTGGCCGCGCAGAAGGTGCTGAGCGAGATCGAGCAGCCGTGCGTGACGGAGCACCGGGCGCTCAGCGTACGCGCGAGCCTCGGCATCGCGTGTTTTCCCGAACACGGACGCACCGCCGGCATGCTGCTCGAGCGGGCGGACGTCGCGATGTACGTCGCCAAGAGCGATCGCGTCGGGATCGCCGTGTACGCGCCGGATCTCGATCGACACGCTCATCGCCGCCTGACGCTGATCGCGGAACTGCGGAACGGGCTGATCGAAAACCAGTTCAACGTCGAGTACCAGCCGATCGTGCACCTGCCGACCAATGAGGTCACCGCCGTCGAAGCGCTGGTGCGCTGGAATCATCCGCATCGCGGACGGTTGCTGCCCGACGACTTCGTGCACCTCGCCGAACAGACAGGGTTGATCAATCCGCTGACCACCATCGTGCTCGAAACGGCCATCCGCGAGTGGAGCGAGTTTTCGAACCTGCCGCCGCTCACCGTCGCGGTCAACCTGTCGCCGCGGACGCTCCTGGATCCCGGTCTGCCGAGACGGGTGTCCGACATGCTCGCCGTCTTCAGCGTCCCGCCCGAGTCGCTCGCGTTCGAGATCACCGAAAACATTCTGATGGCTGACCCCGCCCGTTCGATGGCCTCGCTCAATTGCTTGAACGAGATGGGCGTCCGGATCGTGCTCGATGATTTCGGCACGGGGTATTCGTCGCTGAGCTACCTCCGCCGGCTGCCCATCCACGAGCTCAAGATTGATCGCTCGTTCGTGGCGACGCTCGAAAGCGGCGCCGACGACGTGATCGTCCGATCGGCCGTCGATCTGGCGCACAACCTGGGGCTCAGAGTCGTCGCCGAGGGCGTCGAGAACGACGATGTGTGGGCTCGGCTGGAGGCGCTGGGCTGCGACGGCGCACAGGGCACGTTCATCTGTCCTCCAGCCTCGGCCGCGGACGTTCGCGCGTGGCGCGCCGAGCGTCCCGAGACGCTCGCGCGGTCCCGGACGAGCTGAAGCAGCGAAGTCATACCGAGACAATCCTTTACAAGAAGTGACGGGCGAGTCGCCCGTCGTATACTTTGAAAGTTTCCCATCAAGGGTTTCTGTTCCCTATGCCATCACTGTTTGTATGTCACCCGTGTAAGGCGGCGGCGACCGTCATCCTCTTAACTGGCCTGGCAGCCTCGGCCTGTTCCAAGTCCGAGAGCGCACAGGCGCGCGGGCGCGACGACGTGGCGAAGTCCGTAAAAGTCGAGGCAGTAGGCGAAGAGACCGTGACGCGTTCGGTTGAAGTCGTTGGCACCCTCGCAGCCGTCGACGAAGTGACCGTCTCCTCCGAGGCCGACGGCATCGTCAGCAAAATCCTGCACGACCTGGGCGATCGCGTGCGCTCGGGCGACGTGATGGTCGAACTCGATCGCGAGAAGGCCCAGTACAACCTCGAGCAGCAGCGCGCCGCGCTCGCTCGCGCGCTGGCCCAGTACGGCGCACCGGATCCGCAGCACCTGCCGCCGCAGGAGAAGACGCCGGACGTGCAGAAGGCGAGCGCCGATCTCGCGCAGGCGAAGCAGTCATTCGACCGGGCCAACCAGTTGTTCAAGCGAACGCTCGTGCCGCAGCAGACGCTCGACGATGCCGCCACGGCGCTTCAGTCGAAGCAGGCCAGCTACGACTCGTCGCTGCAGAACGCGAAGAACCTCCAGGCGAGCATCGCGGCAGCCGACGCGGCGATGAAGCTCGCCGA
Organism: Vicinamibacterales bacterium; assembly: GCA_035693505.1. GTDB lineage: Bacteria > Acidobacteriota > Vicinamibacteria > Vicinamibacterales > CAVVIG01 > CAVQFC01. The sequence goes on along the minus strand of DASSGK010000641.1, from coordinate 14,701 downwards.
TCGCCAGCTGCGTGACACTTACATCCGGGCCCCGTTCGACGGCTACGTGCAGCACCGCTTCGTGAATCTCGGACAGCTGGTAAAGGGATCGGGCACGCCCGTGCCGGTGATGAGCGTTGTCCGCATCGATCCGCTGCGGGTGACCGGCGAGATCCCCGAGAAGATGGTGCCGTGGATCGCCGTCGGCCAGCCGGTGGAAATCCACGTCGACGCCTATCCCGACAAGGCGATCGCGGGCAAGATGTCGCGCATCAGTCCGGCGGTGAACAGCGCGACGCGCGCGTTTCCGTTCGAGGCGCTCGTGCCCAACGACGGCGCGCTGCTCAAGCCCGGTACGTTCGCGCGGCTCAGCGTGCGCACGAACAAGGCCGACAAGGTGCTGACGCTGCCGTACTCGGCGTTGCAGTACCGCTACGGCGTCAACCGGGTGTTCGTGGTCAAGGGCGACCGGCTTGTCGCGAGAGAACTGAAGGTGGGGGAGCGCCTCGGCGATCGTATCGAGATCGTCAGCGGCGTGGACGCCGGCGAGCCGGTGGCGATGACTGATGTCGATAAGCTCGTCGACGGCCTGAAGGTCAGCGCCGCCGCAGGGCGAAAGGCGGAATAAGCATGCTCTCAGAGATCTGCGTCCGGCGCCCGGTCTTCGCCACCATGCTGGTGATGTCGCTCGTGGTGCTCGGGATCTTCTCGTTTCGCGATCTCGGAGTCGACCTGTTTCCGCGAGCGGATCCGGCGACGGTGAACGTCTCGCTGGCGCTGCCGGGTGCGAGCCCCGATGAAATCTCCTCGTCGGTCATCGAGCCGATGGAAGAGGCGATCAGCGGCGTCTCGGGCATCGACGAACTGTCGGCGCGCATCAACGAGGGTGGCGGTACCATCACCGTTCGCTTCGTCCTCGAGCGCAACCTGAACGACGCGGCCAACGACGTGCGCGAGAAGGTCGCTGCCGCGATCAAGAGCGTGCCGCCGGAACTGCTGCCACCCGTTATCACCAAAGTCGATCCCGATTCCGACCCGGTGATGTCGCTGATGGTGTCGTCCGACGCGATGAGCCTGCGGACGCTCACGGAAATCGCCGACAAGCAGGTGTCGCGCTCGATCCAGACGGTCAACGGCGTCGGCCAGATCACGATTGCCGGCACCCGCGCCCGCGAGATCCACATCGTCGTCGACGTCGAGAAGCTGAACTCCTACGGGTTGTCGATCTCGCAGGTCCGCGATGCGGTCGTCGCCGAGAACGTCGAGATTCCCGGCGGCGCCGTCGAGCAAGGCAAAGGACAGCTGCTGCTGCGTACCCTGGGCCGCATCGACGCCAGCGAGGATTTCAACAACATCGTCGTTGCGACGATGAACGGGACGCCGATTCGCGTGTCGGACGTCGGCTATGCCGAAGACTCGTTCGAACGGCCGACCTCGTCGGTCTGGTACGGCGACAAGCCGGCCGTGCAGCTCGACATCCGGCGCGCGATGGGCGAGAACACCGTCGCGGTCATCGAGGGCGTCCGGAACCGGCTGCCGTCGATCATCCGGTCGCTGCCCAAGTCGGTCAAGGTGACGATGGTGCGCGACGACTCGAAGTTCATCTACGCCTCGATCGCGTCGCTCGAGGAGCACCTGATCTTCGGCAGTCTCTTCGCCGCGGTCGTCGTGATGTTCTTCATCCGCAACCTGCGGGCCGTGTTGATCTCCGCGCTGGCGATCCCGGCGTCCATCATCTCGACGTTCACGCTGATGGACCTGATGGGGTTCACGCTGAACAACATGACGCTCCTCGGCATCACGCTCGCCGTCGGCATCGTCATCGACGACGCGATCGTCGTGCTGGAGAACATCTTCCGGTACATCGAGGAAAAGAACTGCACGCCGTTCGACGCGGCCATTCAAGGCACACGCGAAGTGGCGCTCGCCGTGATGGCGACCACGCTGTCGCTGGTCGTGATCTTCCTGCCGATCGCGTTCATGAACGGCTACGCCAAGCGGTTCATCAATCCGTTCGGCTGGACGATGGCGTTCTCGATCATGGTGTCGATGCTCGTCAGCTTCACGCTGACGCCGATGTTGAGCTCGCGCATCCTCAAGCTGTCGGACGCGGTCGCGGATCACAAGAGCAAGGAGGAAGGCTTCTTCCACTGGCTCGACACAACCTATGAGCGCCAGGTCAACTGGGCGCTGGATCACTCCGGCGTGATCATCGCGCTGTCGCTGATCTCATTTCTCATGACCTTCCCGCTCAACAAGATGGTCGGCCGCGAGTTCGCGCCGGACGAAGATCTGGGCGAGTGGACGATTCACATGGACGCGCCTGAAGGCACCTCGCTCGAGGGCAGCCAGGAGATGGCGTTCAAGCTGCTGAAGGAAGTGCAGGGGATTCCTGGTATCGCCGACATCGAGCCGCTCGTCAATCCGGGCGGGAGCGGCGTGGCGGGCGGCGGCGGCGGCAGCAACGTCACGCACGTGCATTTCAACGTGCAGGCGGTGCCGGTCGAGGATCGCAAGACGACGCAGGCGCAGCTCATCGCCGAGATGCGGCGGCGGCTGTTGAAGTATCCGGCGTATCGCCCGAGCATCACTGCGCGCAACGCGCTCGGCAGCGGGGAAGGCGCCGGCGGCTACGCGATCTCGCTGAATATTCTCGGGCCCGATCTTCCGCAGCTGTCGGAGTACTCGTTGAAGACGCTGGCGGCCGCGCAGAGCACGCCGAGCCTTGCCGAGCCGAAGCTGAGCCTGAGCGTCTCCAATCCCGAAATCCACGTGGCGGTCGATCGCAAGCGCGCCGCGGATCTCGGTGTCCGCATGGCGACGATCGGCAACACGCTGCGGCTCGCCGTCTCCGGAGACGATCAGATCTCGTTCTACAAGGAAGGACAGGAGCAGTACCCGGTCAAGGTTCGTGTCCTCGAGAACCAACGCCGCGACGCCAAGGAAATCGGCCGGCTCACCGTGCCGTCGCCGACCGGTCCCGTGCGCATCGACAACATCGCGCGCATCGAGGCGGGCCTCGGACCGAGCGCACTGCAGCGATCGAATCGCCAGTTCACGGTCATGTTGAACGCCAGCGTCGCGCCCGGGCATGCGCTCGACGAAGCGTCGAATGACATCCGCCGGATCATGGCGAACCTGAACCTGCCGCCGACCATGTCGTTCCGCCTCCAGGGCCAGTCGAAAATCCTGGACGAGACGACGACGAACCTGGTGCTCGCGATCGGGCTGGCGATGATTTTCGTCTACATGGTGCTCGCGGCGCAGTTCGAGAGCTTCCTGCAGCCGATCGTCATCATGCTCGTGCTGCCGATCTCGGTACCCTTCGCACTGTTCACGCTATGGGTCACGCACCGGACGCTGAATCTCTGGAGCGCGCTCGGCATGCTGCTGCTCCTCGGCATCGTGAAGAAGAACTCCATTCTCCAGGTGGACTACGCGAATACGCTGCGCGCCAGCGGGATGCCGCTGCGGGAGGCGATCGTCCAGGCGTGCCGCACCCGTCTCCGCCCGATTCTGATGACGACCTGCGCGATCATCGCCGGCCTGATTCCGACGTCGCTGGGCCTCGGCATTGGCGGCACCGGACGCGCCGCCATCGCGATCACCGTGATCGGCGGCCAGTCGCTCTGCCTGTTCCTGACGCTGCTGCTCGTGCCAGTCGCGTACGTGAAGTTCGATGCGCTCGAACAGACGTCAGTGAACCGGATCTGGCGCAATCTGCTGGCAAAGGTCAAGACACCGCGCAGAATGGAACCGGCGGCGGACGCAGGACGGGGATAGTTGAAATAGCGCTATGGCTGATGGCTCATGGCTGATGGCATAGGGTTCATGGACGATGGACGTGACGTCAGGGTCCGCCCGCCAGTTCGAACTTTGCCCTGTCTTGATCGCGGCCGTGATCATCGCCTTCAGCTGTTGTGCTTCGTCCAGTTCCCAGGCGACTTCATCGTTCGTTGTGATCGATGTCGCGATTGCGAGCTTGAGCCAGTAGATCGTTTCCCAGCTTTCTTTCCTCGCGATGGCCATCTTCGCGAGGAAGTCCGGCTTGGTCTGGCCACCTTGTGATTCAGCGACGTTGGCACCTATCGACGTTCCGCTGTCGAACAGCTGGTCAGCGATCTTGCGGGACGCCCAACCTCTCGACCACAGTCGCTCACACAACTTGACGGTTCGACAGGCAAATTCGAATGACCGTTCCGGAATATTCCGTGAATCCATGCCCGCGCTTCGGTTCAAGAGTCGCGCCTAAAATCTTGGCGGGCTTTTGTTGGATTTCGACCAGAAGGTGGCAGAATCAACCACCGTTTCGGTCATCCGTCATTGAACCATTTGCCATCAGCCATTTGCCATCAGCCATTTGCCATCAGCCATCAGCCATCAGCCATTAGCCGTTAGCCATCAGCCATGACAAGAATCACCCTGTGCGTGCTGCTGTTTTCCTCCGTCCTCTTGGCCCAACAGGCCGGCGACCCCATGCTCGCGAAGATTCGCACCGAGGGGCTCGAGCACTCGCAGGTGGTGCCGGTCTTCGACATGCTGACGGTGGACATCGGTCCCAGGCTGACCGCGTCGCCGGCGCACAAGCGGGCGGCTGAGTGGACGCGCGACCGGCTCACGTCGTACGGGCTCGCCAACGTTCATCTGGAACCATGGAAGTTCGGGCGTGGCTGGACGCTCGAGAAGCTGACGCTCGAGATGACCGAGCCTCGGTACTTGCCGCTGCTCGGCTACGCCGACGGCTGGTCGGCTTCGACCAGCGGGGAGATCGTCGCGGCTCCGGTCTTCCTCGGAAGCAAGACGTCGCCCGAGGAACTCAAGGCCGCCGCTCCGCAGCTCAAAGGCGCGATCGTGATGACCCAGCCGATCCTGACCGACTTCGTTCGCAAGGATCGTCCGCAGCCGAGCGACCCTGACTACGTGCCGATGTCGGCCGCGTATGCGACCTCCGCAGGACGAGGGCGCGGACCCGCACCGGTGGGTGAGACGGCACAGCAACGGAATCAGCGCGTGACCGAAGCGATGAAGGCGGCGGGGGCCGGCGTGATGCTCAAGCCGAGCGTCGGCGAGCACGGCACGGTGTTCGTGACCGGTCGGGACGGCGGACCCGGCGCGGTACCTGCCGTCACGCTGAGCGCCGAGCACTACAACATGATCGCGCGCTATCTTCAGGAGAACATCCCGGTCAAGCTGCGCGTGAACGTCCAGACGAAGTTCTACGACGCCGACGGCGGCAACGCCTACAACGTGATCGCGGAATTGCCCGGGAGCGATCCGGCGCTCAAGGATGAAATCGTGATGATCGGCGGCCACCTCGACTCGTGGCACACGGGCGTCGGCGCGACCGACAACGCCGATGGCTCGACGACCGTGATGGAGGCGATGCGGATTCTCAAGGCGATCGGCGCGCGGCCGCGGCGGACCATCCGCGTCGCGCTGTGGGGTGGAGAAGAGCAGGGGCTCCTCGGATCCAAGGCATGGGTCACCGAGCACCTGGCCGGGCCGGCCAATGCCGGTGCCCGCGACAAGTTCGACGTCTACTACAACATCGACAACGGCACCGGGAAGATCTACGGCTGGTTCCTGCAAAATCAGGAAGAGGTTCGGCCCATCTTCGACAGCTGGCTCGAGCCGCTCAAGAGCATCGGCGCCAGGCGCAATGTCGGAGAGCCGGTCGGATCGACCGATCATCTGAGCTTCATCGACGCCGGCGTTCCCGGCTTCAACCCCATCCAGGACTACGGCAACTACGACATCCGCACGCACCACACGAATATGGACACCGCCGATCGGCTGGACGTGAACGACATCCGGCAGGCGGCGATTGTCATGGCGACGTTTGCCTATCAGTCGGCGATGGCGGATCGCAAGTTGCCAAGGCCCGCGCAGAAGTAGGCAGCCGACGCCAAAGTAGCGCGGGCCTTCAGGCCTGCTCAAGAGGCTGGTCATGCCCGTTGTCTCGATCACGCGCCTTCGCGTGCGCGCGTGGCGCTACCTTCCGCCGTTCTTCTTCCGCACGCTGCTGGTGATCCGTCAGGCCCGATCGGCTGAAGGCAACCTCAAGGTCGCGCTGCTGAAAGACGAGCGGAACACGTTCTGGACGAGCACCAGCTGGTCCTCGCAGGAATCGATGAAGGCCTTCATGCACGCCCCGCCGCACGGACCTGCGATGCGCAAACTGCTCGAGTGGTGCGACGAAGCATCGCTCGTGCACTGGACGCAGGATGGCCCCGATTTGCCTGCGTGGGACGAGGCCCACCGGCGGCTCGAGGCTGAGGGCCGCCCATCCAAAGTGCATCATCCGTCGGCGGCGCACACGGCCCACAAATTCCCGCCGCCCGTTGTTCGTAAGACCGGTGAATTGCCGCTCAAGAGGTAGCGGAGCGTACGGAGGAAACGGGATCACACAGAGAAACGGAGCAGCAGAGACGAGCAGAGAACGCAGCGTGCGCGACCGGCCCGCAACGCGGGCAGCCGGACGAAACGAACGCCGTCAACACAACGCACACTTCGCATGAGCGCTTCGCTTTTGTCATAGGCGTTGTGTTTACGGGGTTCGTTCCGTCCGGCGGCGAGGCCGGCTTCGCCGGCCTCCGGTCGCTGCGCATCGCAACGCCCTCCGTTCGTCCTCCGTTTCTCTGTTGCTCTGTGTGAAAATTGTGTCCTCCGTTCACTGCCGATAAGCCGATCGATGTTCGATCGCATGCTTGTTGCGCAGGCGATTGTCCACGGGATGATCATCGTGACTCCCGATCCGATTGTCGCGCGCTATATCCCGCGCGGACAATGTGGTGAGAAAGCCGCATGACGCTCATCGATCAGCTCACACGCGCACGCGTATTCGATCTCGAGCAGCCGCGCTTCGCCGGGATGCCAGTCCATCCCGCGCACAAGCCCGGCTACTTCTACGGCCTTCATCGACGTCATCGCGACTCGTACCGGCCGGATCAGCACGGGCCGCGCTCCGGCGCCTCCGGCATCCTGACGATGATGGAGCACAGTGGCACGCACATCGACGCGCTCTGCCATCAGGCCTGCGACATGACGCTTCACGGCGGGGTGAAGGTGGACGATGTCGAGCGGATGGATGGCTATCGGCAGTACGGCGCGGAAACGATGGCGCCGCTGCTCGCCCGCGGCGTGCTGCTCGACATCGCGAAGCTGAAGGGTGTGGCGCAGCTCCCGCAGAACTACGCGATCACGGCCGATGATTTTGTTGCGGCCGCGCGTGCGGCCGCGGTGACCGTGAAGGCCGGTGATGTTCTACTCGTTCGAACGGGCTTCGCCACCGCGTGGAATGACGAGGCCGTCTACCTGAACGCCGCCGGCGTCTCGAAGTCGGGAAACATCTGGGCCGCCGATCAGCGCGTGAGGGCTGTCGGCGCCGACAACATGGCGTGGGATTGCATGACCGAGCGCGATCCGGAGACCAACATGGTCCTGTTCGGCCACGCGCATCTGCTCGTCACGCACGGCATCCACATCATCGAGAACCTGAACCTCGAGGAGTTGGCTGCGACCGGGATTCACGAGTTCGCGTTTGTCGGCGTGCCGCTCAAGTTTCGCGGTGCGACCGGATCGCCGATTCGCCCGCTCGCGTTGATCGATCGCTGAACGCTCGGCTGAAGCCTTCGCGCTACGCCGCGGCGTCGATCGCTGTCGCGTTCCCGTGTAGCGCGAAGGCTTTAGCCGAGCGCCGCGCTCTAGTTCATGCTGCAGGCGCCGGGCCCGCGCGGGTCGCCGCAGGATCCGCAGGCGCTGATCGGGCGATCCCAATTGCCCGCCGACTTCGCGGGCGTGCTCGATTGCGCCGCAAAGACCGACATCAGCTTCTGGAGCTCGACGCCTTTGCACGCCGGACACGCGGGCGACTGGCTCTCGCGCGTCAGGAACTCGAAGCGATGGCCGCAGCCGCGGCATTCGTATTCGAAAAGAGGCATAGGGTATTCTAACGCCCTTGCCCCCCATCGTTGCTGCCGTGATGCCGGCACCTCTCGTGCCGGTCGAGTTGCGCGAGTTTCCTGAACCGGCTCTCGAGCCCGGCTCGATCCTCCTGCGCACGCTGTATTCCGAAGTCTGCGGGACGGACGTGCACATCTGGCACGGACGCCTGGCGGGCGTCCCGTTCCCGATCATTCCTGGCCATGTCTCGGTCGGCATCGCGGACAAGGTGCGCGGAGATGTGCGCGGCGTCGACGGCGCCGCCGTGGTCGAAGGCGATCGCCTTGTGTTTTTCGACGTCCATCGTACGTGCGGACGCTGCCGCGCCTGTACGGTGACGCGGACGCCGACGCGCTGCGAGGCGCGGCGTGTGTATGGCATCACCGACTCCGCGAGCGAGGGATTGTTCGGCGGATGGGCCGAAGCGATCTACCTCGAGCCGGGCGTGTCGATGGCGAAGCTGCCGGACTCGGTGCCAGCCGAAACCTATATCAGCGGCGGCTGCGGGCTGATTACCGCCGTGCACGCAGTCGACCGCGCGTCGTTGATCCTTGGAGACAGCGTGCTCGTCCAGGGGACCGGTGCCGTTGGCCTCAGCGTCATCGCGCTCGCGCGCCTGGCCGGTGCGACACGCGTCATCGCATTTGGCGCGCCAGCGGATCGCCTCGAGCTCGCGACCGCCATGGGCGCCGATCACATCGTCGACGTCCAGCGGACCGATCAAGCCGAGCGCGCGCAGATTGTGCGCGACTTGACGGGGGGCCTGGGTGTCGACGCCGCGATCGAAGCGGCCGGATCGGCGCGTGCCGTCGAAGAGGCGCTGGATCTGATCCGCGACGGCGGACGCTACGTCATCGCCGGCCACTACACGGACGCGGGCCCCAGCGCGATCAACGTCCACCAGCAGATCAATCGTAAGCATCTCGAGATTCGCGGCTGCTGGGGCAGCGAGGTTTCGCATTTCGTCCGCGCCCTGCGCGTGCTCGAGCGGCACCACACCGCAATTCCCTGGCGGGCAATTGGCGCGAGCACGTATGCGCTCTCGGAACTCAATCAGGCGCTCGCCGACGCCGAAGCGATGCGTCTCCCGAAAGCCCTTGTCAAACCTCGCTGACACGAGCGCCGGCCGTGTTCAGCCGCATTCGGAGTCCAACCGTCCGCTTGAATATGGACGCGTTCGTGTCGCGTCCGCGCGAACAGCCATCGACCGCGGTATCGAAGTTCGCATCGTCGTAGCGTCCATCGGGTTCAGGATCGTGTCCGCGTTTCTGGCGATGTGCGTGAACATCGTCTTCCCGCTCGACCATCCGCTGCCGAACCAGTCGAGTGTGTGGGGGAATCCCAGCCCGTTCTGGGACGCGTTCGCGCGCCACGATTCGGGCTGGTATTTCGATATCGCGCGCAACGGCTACGACGCGACCAATGCGGTGCTCGGCGGCCGCAGCAACATCGCGTTCGCGCCGGTGTACCCGATGCTGATGCGATACGTCGGCCGGCTCTTCGGGCGCGCACCTGGTGACGTCTACCTCGGGGGCATCGTCGTCTCGTGGGTCTGCTTCAGCCTGGCGATGGTCGTGCTGTATCGCCTCGCCTCACTCGACCTCCCGCGACGACAGGCCCAGCGCGCCGTCTTGTTGACGGCCATCTTTCCCTTTTCGTTTTTCTTCGGCGCCGTTTATACCGAGAGCACGTTCCTGCTGTTCGCGCTGCTGGCTTTCTACGGGTTCAGAACCGGGCGCTGGGCGCTCGGCGGGCTCGCCGGCGCCATCGCGGGCGCGACGCGGGTGACCGGCATCCTGATGTGGCCCGCTCTTGCCTGGATCGCCTGGCAGACCGCCAGGCCCACATCGCGCGACCGTGCGGGAGCGGCGGTGGGACTCACTGTCGCCACCCTGGGCTTTGCCGCCTATTGCGCGTACATCTACGACCTCACCGGACAGCCGCTGTTGTGGGCGACGGCTCTGACCCGGTGGGGCGGCGGTTATCATCCGGGCGGCGCGCCATGGAGCGCGCCGGTCGAGCTCGTGCGCCGGCTGCTGACGCACCCATACGCGTTCCTGTCGTCGGAGCCCATGGCCGTGTACGACGCGTTGTACGGCGTGACGGCGCTGCTCTTCGTGGCGGCGATACCGTTCGTATGGCGAAAGCTCGGCGCCGCGTACGGAGTCTTCATGCTCCTGAACCTTTACGTGCCGCTCTCGTCCGGCGCGTTCGAAGGATTGGGACGGTATTGCTCGGTCCTGTTCCCGGCGTTCGTCTGGCTCGCTTCGATTCGGCCCCGGTTCGTCTATACCGGCCTCGTCGTCATCTTTGCGCTCTTCTATACGCTCGGCCTCGCACTGTTCACGACCGTCCGCCCGTTGTTCTGAGCCTGTCGGCCATCTCCTGCGGAACGGGGTCTAACCGCACGATGCGCACCATCATCGCGAGACCGTTGTGGGTCGTCGTGCTTGCGGGACTGACTGCTTGTGCGCGGCCGACCGTGAAACCCCTCGCTGTCGTGCCGCCGGGCCCGACGCCGACCGAGCGGCTCGCCGCCGCCGACCGCCTTGTGCGCGCCGGTTGTCTGGATTGCCTGCTCGACGCCTATCGCGAATACCAGTCGCTGCGCTCGTCCGCGACCACCGGGAATACCGCGACGATGGGCGCGATTCGAGCGGGGGCGCTGATCGCTCTTCGTCAGCGCGAGCTCGGCATGGTCGACGAGGGATACCTGACGGCCGCTAAGGAACTGGCCTCGAGCACCCAGGGCCTTCCGGCGTGGATCACCGGCACGCTCGACGTGGTCGACGTCCTCCCTCCGTCCATCGGCGGCGTAACGCGGCGGCCGTCGAGCGATGCCGATCTCGAAAAAATCGGGGTGATGCGCAGGAACAGCGCGGCCTATCAGAAGCTGTTGCACGATTTCTCGGAAGTCGACGAGCTGTCCGCCTACGCCTGGGTATCGCTGGCCTGCGGCGCGATCGAGATGCGCGATGTGAAGACCTCGGAGATCTTCGCGTCGGTTTCGACATTCAGTGACACTTCGCTTCTCGCATTCAAGGAAGCCACGTGCCGCGGGATCAACGCGGAGCGGCTGGTCGCGATCGCGGCAGCCGAGCCACGTTTCGTGGAGACCGCCTATTTGCTTGGTTTGACTGAAATTGCGCGGCGGAAGCTCGACGAGGCAGACACGCAATTCGATCGCGCCTATGCCTGGCATCCGCGGTGGCCCGCGCTGACGCTCTCGATGGGCAACGTAGCGATGACCGGCGAGGAGTTCGAGAAGGCCGAGCGTCTCTATCGCGAGACGCTGGCCGCCGAGCCGCGCGCGGCGGATGCGCTGCTCGGGCAGGTCAAAGCGCTGACCTATCTCGGGCGGGCAGCCGACGCGATCGCGGCGGTCGATCGCCTGCTCGGGGAGCGCTGGAATCTGGGCGAAGCGCGATACTGGCGCGCGCTGAACGAGAACCAGCTCTCGCGGTACGACGAAGCGTGGAGCGACATCGAGGAGGCGGCGAAGCTTCTGATCAACGCCGAAGTGCCGAAGCTGGCCGGCATCATCGCGTATCGCCGCGAGCAGCTCGACACGTCTCGCGCCAAGTTCGAGGAGTCTCGTCAGCGCGATTCGAAAGACTGCGAGACGGCCTTCTATCTCGGCGTGGTGCTGAGCGACCAGCGGGCGTGGGTACGGGCTGCCGACATTCTGCGCGAGGCCGTGTCCTGCATCGAGTCCGCAGAGCAGGAAGCGCTCCGCGACATCGCGACGATCCGCGAATCGACGGATCCGCCGGAACGGAAGGCGCGGCAGATCACGCGACGGGAACAGCGGATCGCCGATGGACGTCGTATGATCGCCACGTCCTGGTACAACACCGCAGTGGCGTACTACAGCCTGTCGCGCAAGGACGAAGCGCGGCAGTTCGCGGAGAAGGTCGCAGCCGACAATCAATTCGGCGAGCGCGCGAAGGAGATCCTGACCCGCCTGGGCAAATGACGTCCGCACCTCCAGTGTGGGGATCTGAAAGAATCGCCGCAGCGGTTCTGGGTCACGCCTCCTGTATACTGGGAGGATGTCTCTGTCGGTAGAAAAGCCTTCATCACGGTCCGGTAACATGGACGTCGCCAACCCGTTACGCCGCAATGTCGCCATCATCGCGCACGTCGACCATGGCAAGACGACGCTCGTCGACGCGCTGCTGCACCAGAGCGGTACGTTTCGCGCGAACGAGCGCGTGGCCGAGCGCGCAATGGACAGCAACGAGCTGGAGCGCGAGCGCGGCATCACGATTCTGGCGAAGAACACGGCCGTTCACTACAAGGATCTCCTGATCAACATCGTCGACACGCCAGGTCACGCCGATTTCGGCGGCGAGGTCGAACGGACGCTGTCGATGGTGGACGGGGTGATGCTGCTGGTGGACGCATCCGAGGGTCCGCTTCCGCAGACGCGGTTCGTGCTGCGCAAGGCGCTCGAGCGCCGGCTGACCCCGATCGTCGTGATCAACAAGATCGACCGGCCGGACGCCCGCATCTCTGAGGTGCTGAACGAAGTCTACGACCTGTTCATCGACCTCGACGCGACCGAGGATCAGCTCGACTTTCCGGTGCTCTACACCAACGCGCGCGTCGGCACCGCGAGCACGACGCCCGATGGCGTCGGCGAGGATCTGCGGCCGCTGTTCGACGCGGTGGTCAACCACGTGCCGCCGCCGCGCGGGAATCCCGACGCGCCCTTGCAGCTGCTCGTCGCCAACCTCGACTCGAGCGACTACGTCGGCCGCATCGCGATCGGCCGGATTTTCAACGGCCGCGTGAAAATCGGCGACCCCGTCGCCGTCGTCAAGCTCGATACCGCCGTGCAGCAGACGAAGGTCACCAAGCTCTACGCCTTCGATGGGCTCAAGCGCGTCGACATCCAGGACGCTGCCGCGGGCGACATTGTCTGCCTGGCCGGCATCGAGGACATCACCATCGGCGAGACGATCACCGACATCGAGCACCAGGTGGCGATCCCGCCGATTGCCATCGACGAGCCGACGGTCCACATGATCTTCGGCGTCAACACCTCTCCCGTCGCCGGCCGTGAGGGACAGTACGTCACCTCGCGTCAGCTGAAGGATCGCCTGGACAAAGAACTGCTCGGCAACGTCTCCATCCGCACCGAGCCGACCGAGACGCCGGAGCAGATCAAGGTGATTGGCCGCGGCGAGCTCCAGCTGTCGATCCTGATCGAAATGATGCGGCGCGAAGGGTTCGAGCTCCAGGTGTCCCGCCCGGATATCGTCACGAAGCAGATGAACGGGCAGGTCGTCGAGCCGGTCGAAGAGCTCATCATCGACGTGCCCGAGGATCACCAGGGCATCGTCATCGCGCAGGTCGGTGAGCGCAAGGGCGTGATGACCAAGATGGTGAACAACGGGAGCGGCCGCGTGCGCCTCGAGTTCCGGATTCCGGCGCGCGGGCTCATAGGCTTCCGCTCGCAGTTCATGACCGATACGAAAGGCACCGGGATCATGAACCACATCTTTTCGAGCTGGGAGCCCTGGCACGGCGCGATCGCGTCGCGGGCGAACGGCGCCCTGGTCGCCGATCGGGCCGGGGTCGCGACGTCGTACGCGATTTTCAACCTGCAGGAGCGCGGCGAAATCTTCATCGATCCAGGCGTGCAGGTCTACGAGGGGATGCTGATCGGCGAGAACTCGCGGACGTCCGACATGGACGTCAACGTGTGTAAAGAAAAGAAGCAGACCAACATGCGCGCGTCATCCGCCGACGAGGCGATTCGCCTCATCCCGCCGCGCCGGCTGGGGCTCGAACAGGCGATCGAGTTCATCAACGATGATGAGCTGGTGGAGGTGACGCCGTCGACCATCCGCCTTCGCAAACGGATTCTGGCGGCGAACATGCGGCCCAAAAAAGAGGGCTGAGGGACTACAGGGCTGAGGGCTTAGGGACTAGGGCTTAGGGGGAATGGCTCGATGGTTGCTGTCTGATGAGCCGTGCGCATCGACGGCTACGCGGCCATCGAGGATTACGCGGTCATCGGCGACGGGCGGACGGCGGCGCTGGTGGCACGTGACGGCGCGATCGACTGGCTCTGCCTTCCGAACCTCGACTCTCCTGGCGTCCTGACGGCGCTTCTCGATTCCGATCGCGGCGGCACGTTCTCGGTCACGCCGGCCATCCCGTTTGAATCCACCCGCCGCTACCTTCCTCGCACGAACGTACTGGAAACCACGTTTTCGACTGCCCAGGGTTCCGTGCGTCTCCTCGACGCCATGACGCTGCCGAACGATCGCCTCGATCCGATGCGCGAACTCGTGCGCACGGTGGAAAGCGTGTCCGGCCGCGTGCCGATGCGGTGGCGTTGTGCGCCGCGTTTCGACTACGGACGCTTGGTACCTCGCTGCGAGTGGCGGCACGGCGTTCCAGTGATGACGTGCGGCGCCGAGGCCGTCGGCATCATGAGCTGGGGCGCCGGCCCGCCGGCGTTTCGCGAGGGCGGCGCGGAGGCGGACTTCGAGATCGACCGCGATAACCGTGTGCTGCTGGCGATGACGAGTACTTCGTCCGAGCCGCTCGTCTTGCCCGGCAGGAAGGACATCGAGACGCGACTCGAGCAAACCATCGCGTTCTGGCAGGACTGGTCCAACGCGCACAATTACAACGGACCATGGGGCGACCTCGTGCTGCGGAGCGCGCTGGCGTTGAAGCTGATGATCTTCGCGCCCTCGGGCGCGTCAGTGGCGTCGCCCACGACGTCGCTGCCCGAGCAGATTGGCGGTCAGCGCAACTGGGA
>DASSGK010000640.1:0-3486 GCA_035693505.1 Vicinamibacterales bacterium | reverse complement strand
CACCCGTACATCGTCGTCGGGTGCGCGAACTGATCTTCGGTGACCGCCCCGACACGGCCTTTCGTCGCGAGATCGGGAAGACCGTAGGCAGCGATCGACGAGGGATAGATGAACGTCACCGGACGGCCGTGCGACTCGCCCTGGTGCTGCGAGAACTCGAGCAGGTTCAGCGTCCCTTCAACGTTGACGTGATGCGCCGTCACTGGCGTGAATTCGGATCGGGTCGAGAGCAGCGCCGCCAGGTGGAACACGCGATCGACTTCGAACTCTGCGAGCACGCGCTCGAGCAGCGCCAGGTCGGTGATCGACCCCGTGAACTCGCGTGTCACGAGCGGCGCCAGCGACGCGTCCAGCGGCGTGACGTCGAGCGTGATGATGAGCGACCCGGCCGCGGACAAGCGGGTCACGAGCCCGTGGCCGATTTCTCCACCGGCTCCGGTAATCAACACAACCGGCTTACGCACTCACCACCGCCGTGTCGGGCCGGTCGACCTTCGCCGTCATCAGCATATTCAGCGACGTGTAGACGACGACCACGACCACGAGCCAGCGCACGGCACCCAGCGACATTGACTGGACGACGTAGGCGGCGATCAGGACGGCTGGAAGCCCGCCGAGCGCGAGTCCAATCGCCGCGCGTGCATCGTATGCGCGCGTCCGGACGAACCGCACGCTGCTGATCGGCATCAGGAACGCGCACGAGCCCATCATGATGGGGAACGCCGCCGTCGGCGCCATCCCCAGCAGGCTCACGAGAATCATGCATGGCGCATACAACCCGATGCCCAGCATCATGAGCACGCCGAGCACGAAGTTTCCGGCCACGGCCAGCCCCAGACGCATACCGGTCAGGCCGATGGCATCCCCGCCGCCGGGCACGATGTTGAGCTGCGTCATCAGCATCAGCGCCGCGGCGCCCAGCAACGCGATGCCCATGCCGATTTGAATCTTGCGCCGGGGCCAGTGAACGACGACGCCGACGCCGACCCACGAGCCGGCGCACGCGGCCACGATCATCAGGATCAGCGTCGTCGCGTCGACCGGCACCAGCTTCGTGTAGATGAACGCCTGAGCGATCGTCGACAAGGCGTGGCCGACGTTGAGCGTGCCAGGCATCAGGTTCACCGGCACCATCTCGCGCAGCTTGTAGACCGCAGTCGTGGTCGCGAACGATCCAATCCCGAGCGTGTCGAAGAACGCGGTCACGAATCCGATCGCCGACTGCAGCAGCGTCGGCACGACGAAGCCGCCCCGCAGCACGGTCACCGCATAAATCGTCAGCATGACCCCGAGGCCGACGAACAAGAACGTCTTAGCGTCCATGAGTGAATTCATTCGTATAGGTTTTCGACACGTCGATGGTGGTGGTCCGCACCTTCTCCATCGAGCTGGCGAGCAGGGTCCGCACGACCTCGGCCCCCTCCGCCGCCATCACCCCATCGGGCGAGAACATCGGCATCGAGGCGCGCAGCGCCTCGACGTACAGCGCATCGTCGTCACCGCGAAACGTCTTCGGTGTCTTCGCGGCAATTTCCTCCGGCGTGTGCGTCTGCATCCACGACAGCGTCCGCGTGATGGCGCGCGCCAGCCGCTCGGTCGTCTCGTGGTGTCCCCGGATCCAGTCGCCCGGCGCATAAAACACCGACGCGGGATAGGCGTGCGCGCCGAGAGCGGCGTTGACGCCCTCGGCTGTCCGCAGATCTGCCAGCACCCGCACGTCCGGATTCCGGCGATGGATCAGCGTGAACGCGGGATCGGCCACCATCCCCACGTCGACCTTTCCGTGCTCCAGTGCCGCGATGGCCGTCGCCGCGCTGCCGATCGCGGTGATGCTCACCGCATCCGCCGCGACGCCGTTGCGCTGCAGGATGTAGGTCAGCAGCATCTGCGATGACGAACCGGCTGTCGTCACGCCGGCTATACGTCCCTTCAGATCGGCAACCGTCGCCAGCTTCGCCGCACTTTGCGGCGACGTGACCAGCACCAGACCCGGGAACCGCAGCATCGTCACGAAGGCGACGAGCTCGCGGCCCTCCGCGGCCATTTGAATCGTGTGATCGTAGAAACCCGAGACCACGTCGGCGCTGCCGCCGACGAGCGCCTGCAGCGCCTTGGCGCCACCGGCAAAATCCTGCAGCTCCGCGTCGATGCCCTCTTCCCGATAGAACCCGAGCTCCTGCGCGAGCGTCGTCGGCAGGTAGACCATCTGATTCTGTCCCCCGACCGCGATGCGAACGTGAGTGCCACCAGTCTTCGACTGGCCCGCGCACGCGCTCATCATCGCCACGGCGGAGAGGAAGGACACAAAGGTAACGAAGGACACGAAGGCGGCGACCGCGCGAGACCGTTGTGCCCTTTGTCTCCTCTGTGCCCTTGTCGTGATCACGCCTTCCATCGAAGCAACCATTTCTCCAGTCGGGTGACGCCCGCGCTCACCACGACGACCACGACGCCAAGCACCGTCATGCCGGCGAACACGCCTGTCGTGTCGAACGTGCCTTCGGCCTGTGAGATTACATAGCCGAGCCCGCGCGTCGAGCCCAGATACTCTCCCACAACGGCGCCCACCATCGCGAATCCGAGGCTGGTCTGGAGGCTCGAAAAGATCCACGTGAGCGCGCTGGGGATCAGCACATGGCGGACGAGCTGACGCTCGCTGGCGCCGAGCATGCGGACGTTGTCGATGAGCACGCGATCCGCGTCGCGGACGCCTTGATAGGTGCTGAAGAACATCACGAAGAACACGAGCGTGACGGCGAGCGCCACCTTGGACCAGATGCCCAGCCCGAACCACAGAAGGAACAGCGGTGCGAGCACCACGCGGGGAATGGCATTGAGCATCTTGATATACGGGTCGAACACGCTGGCGAGCAGCGGCGAACGCCCGAACCAGAAGCCGAGCGCGATCCCCAGTGCGGCGCCGACGACGAGACCCAGCAGCGACTCTTCGAGCGTCGAAGCCAGGTGCCCCCACAGCGTGCCCGTCGTCATCCACTGCGCGATGCGCTGCGCGATGTCCGACGGCCGGCTGACGAAAAAGGCATCGAGGATCTTCCACGAGACGAGGAGCTGCCAGAGGGTCAGCACGGCGACGCCGACAGCGACCTGCCAGAACAGCACGACCGGGCGGCGAATGGTGGCGTCGCTACGATCGGCCATGCCCCACCGCCTGCTGGCTCTTGATCACTTCCTCGCGCAGAACCGCCCAGATCGCGCCGTAAAGATCGATGAAGGCAGGGGCCGTCCGCAGTTCCATCAGGGCCCGCGGACGATCGAGCGTCACCTGATGACGCGCCACGACGTGCGTCGCCGGGCCGGCGGAGAGCACGACGACTTCGTCGGCGAGGGCGATCGCCTCCTCCAGATCGTGAGTCACGAAGACCACGGTTTTTCGCACGGTCTGGCTAAAGCCAGACACTACCGAAGCTTCTCCCGAAGCCCGCGTGCCATCTTCCGGGAGTGTCTGCCTCGAGGCGGACGTTCCTT
>DASSGK010000639.1:0-2759 GCA_035693505.1 Vicinamibacterales bacterium | reverse complement strand
GTGTTCGATCCAGGAAGATGATTCGGCACGATGCCCTGCGGCCGCTCGATCTCGACGACCGCCTGACACGGATAGGGCGCGATGATCTGATGCGGATCGTTCACCCAGTTCGTGGTGCGCACGAACGGCTCGGTGAGATATACGGGATCGTTGATCACCGCGATCAACGTCAGGTAGTCGCCGTGACGCACGAAATGTTCGGTGAGCGTCGCCTTGTCGCTGCGCGGGATCCCGTTACGGCGAATCCATCCCATCTTCAGGTGCGTCGTCGTCACGGTGAGCATGTCGCCGTCCCACTTGCCCGTCGAGAATCCCTGCCACGTGTGCGCGGCGTACTCCGGCGGATGCGGACGGCCGTCCATCCAAATCGTACGCTCCGGCTGTTGCCAGGAGATGTGCGTGTGGATCGCGATGAGATTCTGGGTGTCGTGATCGATGTCGCGCCAGATGCGGAGATTCGCCGGACCGCGCGGCGAGTAGTCGGCCGGATGCGGTTTGCACTGATGCTCGGGCAGCGTGAGAATCGACGCGTCCCACGAGTCGCCGTGCAGGCGCGCGGCTTCGTTGATGGGGAGACCCAGATAGTCGCCGATATCCGGACCCGGGATCCGTTCCGGCTGGTCTTCGTGGAACTGCGGCGCCCACTCGCCTGACAAGTCCATCGGGCCGCGGGCGTTTTGCGCGAAGAGCGGCACGCCCGCGATCGCGACGGCTCCGACAGCAGCGACGAATGCTCCCAGTTTCTTCATCGGCGCCTCCCGCGCAAATGCTATATCAGATCGCGCCGGCCAGAAACGTCAACACCCGGCTCCAGTACACGACGCCAATCCATAAAGCGATCGAAACGCCCGCGACGATCTTCGCGCTCGCGGATGTGTTTTCGCCCGCGCCGACCGTGTCGACCTGCCGCTTGAGTCCTGTCGCGAAGTACAGAATGTCGTTGAGACCGATCAGCACCAAAAACAGCATCTTCGCGGCAAACGCGATGTTCACCGGCGGCCCGAGCGAGTTCCCCGGTGCAATCCGCAGCAGTACCCACCCAGACACCGCGGCAATCAGAAACGAAACGACGGCCCACGGCATCAGACGCTGCAGCGGACGAAGCGGCAGCCCCTTCGCGACACCGAATATTCGCAGATCGAGAAGGCCGACGATACCCGCAAGGCCGGCTATACCGAAATAGTGGATGGTCTTGCACAACGGGACTACCCACCAACTATTCATACGGCACGAGTCATCACGGGTCAGAAGTATGCGGCGAATTTTCCGAGCGCGATCGCACCGAGCCAGCAGATGAGCGACGCCGCCGCGAGCGTGCGGACGAGCGGCGACACGAATGTTTCCGGCCGCGTCGACGCGATGCGCGACCGCAGCGCCACCGTCAACGCGATTGCCACGACGACACAAACCATCTTTGGAAGAAACAGGCGATTCTGGAGCTTCGTCTGGATGTCGCTGCCAAGCATCACGACACCCGTCAACACCGTCAGCGTGATGCCGATCCAAATCGCGGTGAAGTACCGCGCGAACGGCGCGACGGGGAGTTGACGCGCGGCACCGAGCAGTCGCGCGTCGACGAGGACGCTCGCGCCGGCCGTGAAGATGAGACCCAGCGTATGGATGAAAAAGACCATCGGATAGGCGAACACCGACGGCGATTCCCGCAGCCAGATGAAGAACGCGTTGTTCTCGCTCCACTGCTGCAGGATGTCGACGATGTGCACGGCCGTCAAACGTGATTCGATCGATCGATGAGATAGGCGGCGAGGCCCGTGGCGGCGACACCGGCGAGCACGACAAGGGACACAGACAGCCAGAGTGGCATCAGAAGGCGTTTCCGATGAACGGCAGCATGTGGCCGCAGTACAGCACGCAGACCCAGATGACGATCGCCGAGGCGGCGGCAATCCGCGGACCAGCCGTCACGTCGCGACCGGATGGCGTCCGCCACGCATCGTCCACGAGCATGAAGTACATGACGTTCAACCCGCCGAGCAACACGAAGACGATCTTCCAGTAGAACACCGGGTTCGCGTTGTACTGCGACGGGATGCCGATGAAGAACAACATGCCCGTCACGAGATTCACAGCGAATCCCAGCATGCCGATCGGCAACATCTGATACACCGCCGAGACCGGCACCATTCTGATCGCCCCGAGCAGCCGCAGGTTCACGATCAGCACCACGGTGAAGAGCATGCAGAGCCCGATGAAATGCAGCGTCTCGAGCGTCGGCCACATCCACGTGTGGCCGATGACGAAGTCGCCGAGACGGCGCGCCAGGTTCGGTGTCGCGGCGGCCGCCGGTTCAGACGCGGCACCGCCGGAGGCATTCACCTCATCGGCCGCCGCCTGCCAGGGACAATTCTCGGGCGCGTTCGCCACGCTTCCGGGGTGTTTCACTTCCTCGTCGACAATCGCGAGACAGGCCTGGTGGCGAGCGACGACGTCAGGACGAATCTCGAGGTGATGGATGTGCCCGCCGAGATATGCCGTCCGCGACATGGCGACAAACGACAGCACCGCGAGCACGAGGACGAGCGGCGTGTTCCACGACGGCAGACGCTTGACCGTCTTCCACTGCCACAACGCCAGCCACGCGAAGAATCCGGTGAGCAGCATCAGACCCGTCGCCCAGAGCGCCGCGTCTTCGTGCTCGTGAATCGCAGCCGGCACGACGTCGGGCGGCAGATCGGACTTCGCGCCGACGCCTCGCAGCCACGCCTCCGCGGCCGATCCCGATGTGTAGGTCGCAATGG
>DASSGK010000638.1:0-9915 GCA_035693505.1 Vicinamibacterales bacterium | reverse complement strand
TCGGGTGCGGCCGGCGGATACGTGCGCGGCCTCATCGAGATGCTGGGGCCGGCGCTCCGGAAGACAACCGTCCTCGCGACGCTGGTCACCACGTTCAACATGGCCGCGTACTGGTTCAAGACGATCTGGCTGCCGACCTATCTGCATGACACCCGCGGTCTTGCTAACGCGGACGTCGCCTGGCTGCTGCTGATGGATCAGATCGGATCGGTCGCCGGCTACATCGCGTTCGGGTTCGCGAGCGACCGGTTCGGCCGGCGTCCCAGCTTCACCGCGTTTTCCGTCATCAAGGCCCTCGGGCTGGCGATGATCACGCTCGGCTGGAACGCGGCGGGCGGCTACACTGTCACGACATTTGGTTTCATGCTGCTGGTCGGTTTCGGCGAGGGCAACTGGGGATGCATCGGGCCGTTGCTGAACGAAGTGTTTCCGACGTCGGTTCGCGCGGCCGCGCTCGGGATCATCTACAACACAGCCCGGGGCGTTCAGTTCCTGGCGCCGATGATCATCGGAATGGTCGCGGCGCGATCGACGTTCGGCGCGGGGATCGCGCTGGCGGTACCGTTCGCGTTGCTCGCGGGCGCCATGGTCTGGACGCTGCCCGAGACCAAAGGCGTGCGGCTGATGTCGGAGTTCGCAAAGGCCGGCTAGTGGCCGGGCCGAAAAGGCGCCAGCCTAGCGTTCGGGAGAACATCATGCAGAGAGCAGTGATCGCGCTCGCGGTTCTCGCCGTCCTCGATTCTTCCGCCGCCCGTGCCCAGAGTTCACCGGTACCGTCCGACGCGGCGATCCGCCAGATTCTCGTCGACCGCATCGACGTCCAGAAGCAGAGCGTCGGGATTGTCGTCGGCGTGATCGAGCCGTCAGGCCGGCGGGTCGTCGCGTATGGCAGCGCCGCTAAGAACGACGCCCGTCCGCTGAATGGGGACACGCTTTTCGAGATCGGTTCAATCACCAAGGTCTTCACCTCGCTGTTGCTGGCCGATGCGGTCGAGCGTGGCGAGGTCGCGTTGACGGATCCGGTCGGGAAGTTCCTGCCGGCCAAGGTCAAGATGCCGCAGCGCGGCGGCCGTGCAATCACGCTCCAGGATCTGGCCACACATACGTCGGGCCTGCCGCGCCTTCCGACGAACATGGCGCCGAAGGATCCGGCGAATCCCTATGCGGATTACACGTTCGAGAACCTCTACGCATTTCTGTCCGACTATCAGCTGACGAGGGACATCGGGAGCCAGTACGAATACTCGAATCTCGGCGGCGGCCTTCTCGGCCACGCGCTGACGCTGGCGGCGCACGCCACCGACTACGAGACGCTGGTGCGCGCACGCGTCACCACACCGCTCGGAATGCCGAGCACGACGATTACGCTGACACCGGAGATGAAGTCACGGCTGGCAGCGGGCTATGGTCCGCAGCTGGATCCCGTGTCGAATTGGGATTTGCCGGCGCTCGCGGGTGCCGGAGCCCTGCGCTCGAGCACGAACGATCTGCTGACGTTTCTGGCCGCGAACATCGGTCTCGTGAAAACACCGCTCGCTCCCGCGATGGCGACGATGCTCACGGTCAGGCGGCCGACCAGTGCGCCGAATCTGTCGGTGGCGCTGGGCTGGCACGTGCTGACGACGCACGGCAAGGATCTCATCTGGCACAACGGCGGTACAGCGGGGTATCGCACGTTCGTCGGCTTCAATCCGGCCACACGCGTGGGCATTGTCGTCCTGTCGAACGCCGGGACAGCGGCAGGACCAGACGACATCGGCCGGCATCTTCTCGACACGGAACTGCCGCTGCTGCCTGCGCAGACGGCGGCGCGCACGGAGATCACCGTCGATCCGGCGACGCTCGAAAAATACGTGGGGCGCTACCAGCTGGCCCCGGCGGCGATCTTCACGATCACGCGCGAAAACAATCACCTGTTCGAACAGCTGACAGGACAGCCGCGCTTCGAGATCTTCGCGGAGAGCGAAAAGGATTTCTTCCTGAAGGTCGTCGATGCGCAGATCGCATTCGAAGCGGACGGCGCGGGCAAGGCGACCGCGCTGGTGCTGCACCAGAACGGCGCCGTTCAACGCGCCAGGAGAATCGAAGGCGAGCCGATCGCGCCGAAAGAGATCGTGCTCGAGCCCAGGGTCTTCGACGGCTACGTGGGCCGCTATCAGCTGGCGCCGACGGTGTTTGTGACATTCACCCGCGAGGACGCCCACTTCTTCACGCAAATCACCGGACAGCCGCGCCTCGAGATCTTCGCGTCCAGCCCGCGTGAGTTCTTTCTGAAAGTCGTCGATGCGCAGCTCACGTTCGAGGTGGACGCGAATGGCCGCGCGACCGCAGCCGTCCTTCACCAGAGCGGCAGAGACATGCGCGCGCCGCGGGTCGAGCAGTAGCGACGTCTACGTGCTCGGTTCGGCGCGAGGAGCCTGACGTCGCGCAGTGGCGAAAGCGAGGCCGGCGATGAACAACGCCTCTGCCTGGCCGCTCGCGAGCTCGACGCCGAACAGGCTCGCGATAAAGGCGCCCGCGATCGCACCCTGCATGGCCAGCCGAATGATCGAATCACCGCCGGGCCACGCGCCTTCGAGCCAGACGAGCGCGTAAGCCGCGGCACCGGCCACGCCGAAGGCCGCGATCCGTCCGGCCAGGAGCGCGCGATCCGGATTGACGAAGATCCCCGCCTGTCCCAACGCGGCGATTGCGAGCGCAAGGCCGGCGGCGTACGTAAGCCCCCGGCGGATTCCCGGCGCGGATGTGGCCAACGCCGCTGCTCCTGTGCAAAGGCCGACGACAGCCGCACAAAGTGCGACGTCGGCAAACGCGGGCCGGATGGACGTCAGGACCGCATGGATCGCCGCGGACACTGAGCTCTGTAGTGACAGCCAGGCGGCCGCGAGAGCCGCGCATCCGAGCAGCAGCGTTGCGGCCGTTCGCCGCACGGCGCGGGAGGGCAGAAGAGCCCCCGAGAACAGCACCAGCGCGACGAACAGCCACTCGGGACGGCAAACGGGTCCGCGAGGGGCTTCTGGCGCGCGCACCAGCCAGATCGCGAGCGCAATGGAGTACGCGGCACACGCCGCGACGCGCACGCCGCTCAATTCGGGAACGCCGGCCACACAGAGGCCGGCGAGAAGCAGCGTCATGCAGAGGACGTCCACGTCAACGCCGCCGAGCAGTCCGGCGAGACGAGCGATCAACAGCACGACGAGCGACATCCAGCAGGCGGCCGCGGCGCGTTCGCGGCCGAATCGGAGAGCGAACCTCGCCGCCGCAATCACGGGAATCGCCGCGTACGGCACGATCAGCATGTAGAACGGCATGAGAATTCTGTCGGCGTAGACGTGAGGCTGGAACAGGACGACCACCGCGAAGTGGGTGAGTGCGACGATGAGCGGGATCAGGAGGACGGCCGTAGGGCGCGGTGACTCGATCCAGGACAGGCCGGCGAGTCCGATCAATGCGGCAATCCAGGTGACGACGTAGAACCACGACGTTCCGGCCTGGGGACGCATCGCTTCGAACCAGCCGAGGGTGTATTGCGCTTTCTGCCACAGTCCGCGGCTGAAGCCGCCTGGCTGTTGCCTGGCGAATTCGACGACCGCTTGTACACGCGGATCGAGACCCAGTCGCTCGTACTGCGCCTTGCGATCAGGGGCGATCGTCAGAGGCGGCGGAGAGTTTCCGACGAACAGAACGATCGGGCCCTCGGAAGAGACGATCACGAAACGGTGCGCGACGACCCAGTTCCGAATCGTCGCCGTCGATGTGACGAGGCTCATCGTCGTCATCAGGATGGCGAGCGCTCCAAGGCGTCGCCGACTCCATCCCATCGCCACGGCAAGCGCCGGGAAGATACCGGCCCACCCAAGCAGCAGCGACGAGCGCGCCAGTGTGGCGAGGCCGCCGACAATGCCGGCCGCGATCGCATGCTGGCGCGACGGCACGACGGCAAAGCGGAGCAGGGTGTAGATCCACAGGCAAACGAGCGGCACGAAGAGGACTTCTGTCAGCAGGATGCCGGACCACGGCGAGAATTTTTCGTAGACGACGAGGACGGCCGTCCCCAGCACGGCAAGGCCGGCGGATTCGTCGAACAGCAGCACCGCGGTTCGCCAGAGCGCGATGATGGTCGCGATGACGAACAGCCGCTGCACGAAGCACACGCCGAAAAGGTCGTCGCCGAAGACCCAGTGGCAGGCGGCGAGAAAATAAGGATACAGGGGCTGCTGAAAGAACGGTTCACCGTGTCCGAGCGGCGCGCCCGCCGTCATCCACAACCCGTGCAGGCCGATGTCGCGCGCGCGCGTCTCGTACGAAAGCCAGTCGTCGCCTCCCGACAGCGTGATCATGCGTCCGAGCATCGGCATCGCGGCGACGAGTCCGTCGGCGATTCCGAACAGCCACGCGAGCGTCAGGGCGGCGTGGGGATCGAAGCCTGCACGCAATCGGCGGTAGGCGCCGCTGATTCCGGCAGCCAGCTGCGAGAGCAGCCACACGATCAGAGCGACGTCCAGGACTCCGGCGAGCGTGCGGACAATTCTGTCCGCCGCGAGCGCTAATGCGGATGCCCGGCGGCGAACCATCACCTGATCGTCGAACGGCCGATCGCCCCCGCCGACGACTCGCCCCGCGTCCAACTGTCTCGCACCGCCCTGCGGCACGGACCAGTTGATGTTGACGCGGTAGTAGCCTGGCGGAAGCGTGACGACGCCCGTCGAGCGCTCACCGGCCGCGACGCGGGCGGACAGAGCGCTTCCCACGCTCAGTTCGGCGGCGCCGCCCGGCGAGAAGAGGTAGAGCGTTTCCGGTGTGGACGATGTCACCCGCCAGTAGCCTTGCCACGCGACCGAGAAAGGCAGCGCCTTTCTGTCGGGGTCGCCCTCCCTGTAGAAGTTGAAACGCGTCTCGTCGTTGAAGAACGCGAGCGGCACGTCCGGCTCGCCTTCCATGCCAAAACGCAGGCGGTGATCCGTTCGCGTAAACGAGGAATCAGCCGGCTCGGTGCCTCGTTCGGCCGGTCCCGAAAAATTCGCGTTGGCGTAGTAACGGGCTGAGAATCCGCGCGGGACGATCGCGGTCATCCCGAGAGCTATCTTGAGCGCGAGCGCCGTCACGATCGCGAGCCAGGGAAGAGCGGTACGGCGGGCGAAGGCGGACCAGCACACGATCGCGAACGCGGTTGTCGAGAGAAGCCCGAGCGGACGGCCAGAAAAGAGCCCCCACCCTTCAACGGGGACGAGGAGGTACGCGGCCCACGCGCAGAGGGCGGCCGCACGGACCCAGCTTCGCGGCTTCGCTGGCGTGGTGGACATGTCCCTCAGCGAGCGCTGCGTTGGTAAGAGCTACTTCAGTTCAAAGATCGTGGCCTTGGTCGCCGCGCCGATCGGCGCGTCCGTGTGCACCCGCCATGCAATCAGTCGCATGGCGCGGATTATAATCGCGCGCGACGCAGATATGACAGAACGGATGATCGCCGGTCGCTCGTGGTTCGCCGTTCGGCGTGCGACGTTGGCCGTTCTTGGTTTGTCGTTCGTCGTACTGGCGCTTTGGAGCGCGAGCCTTTCAGGCGAGCGCGGCCGCTCAACCGAGAGCTCCGCATTCCAGGATCCGCAGTCCAGGACCGTGAACTGGCCGCTCCACAATCTCGACCTCGCCGGCAGCCGATTTTCGGCGATGGACCAGATCAACACGACCAACGTCGCGACGCTGACGCCGCGCTGGCTGTTTCAGACCGGCGTGATCGATGGCGTCAGCAATCAGACGACGCCGGTGATCGTCGATGGCGCGATGTACGTTACCGATCCACGCGGCAGCGTGTACGCGCTCGACGCCGCGGATGGACGTCTGCGCTGGACGTTCGACGTCACCGAACTGATCGGCGGCGGGGCCAAGGCCGGCTACATCTTCCGCAACCGCGGCGTCTGCTACGCCGACGGCATCGTCTACACCGGGGCCGGATCGTTTCTGTTTGCGCTCGACGCGAAGACCGGCAAGCCGATCAAGACGTTCGGCAAAGATGGGCAGGCCGCCGTCATCCTCGACGTGATCAAGGAACGATATCCCGACGTGACAGCCGCGATCACGCTCGGGTACTGGTTCACGACGGCGCCGCAGTTCTACAACGGCGTGATTTACATCGGCAGCTCGCGCAGCGAAAGCCATATCCCTGGCGGTCACGTGCTCGCAGTCGATGCGAAGAGCGGGAAGGTGTTGTGGCACTTCAACACGATCCCGCAGGACGGACGGGATCAAGGGTGGGATGTCGCCGGTCCGACGTGGGTCGGCGGCGAGCGCAACGGCGGAGGCATCTGGGAGACGCCGTCGAACGATCCCGAGCTGGGACTCATGTACGTCGCGGTAGGCAATCCGTTCGGCGAGAGCTCGAAACGTCTCGGCACCAATCTCTTTACCGATTCGATTCTCGCGCTCTCGCTCAGCACCGGCGCGCTCAAGTGGCACTACCAGCAGGTGCATCACGACGTCTGGGACTACGACTCCGGCAACCAGCCAATCCTGTTCGATATGGATGTGGCCGGCCGACGCGTGAAGGCGCTCGCCGAGGCCAGCAAGAACGGGTATCTCTACATCCTGAACCGGGAGACCGGGCAGCCGGTGCACCCGATCAAGGAGATGCCGGTTCCGACCGAGACGACGCGATCCGGCGAGCAGCCGTGGCCGACGCAGCCGATTCCGTATACGGCGTCCGGTCAACCGATGAAGCCGGTGTCGCCGGTGTTTCCGCTCGACGTGCCGCCAGAGCGGCTGGCCACGAGCAAACTCGTGCCGATCTTCACGCCGCCGGGACCGAATCAGATCTACTCGCCCGGCACCGAGGGCGGCGGCAACTACGGTCCGCTGTCCTACAGCCCTCGCACCGGCTTGCTGTATGTCAACGCGGTCGACAGCCCGCTCGGTGCGCGTCGTCCGGCGCGCGGCTATTTCTCCGCGTTCGATCCCACGACAGGGGAGCTCGCGTGGCAGCAGACGTTCGACGGCTGGGGACAGGCGGGATCCGTGGCCACCGCTGGCGGACTCGTGTTCGTCGGCACGGGGAGCAACACCGCGGGCTACTTGTTCGCGTATGACGCGAAGACCGGTGCGCTCCTGTGGAAGTTCAATACGGGTGGCGGCGTCTTCTCGTCGCCCGCCGTCTACATGGTGAACGGCGAGGAGTTCGTCACCGTCGCCTCGGGCGGCGGCGAACGCGGACGCCGTGGCGGCGATCTGATCCTCGCTTTCGCGCTGCCGCCGCGTTCGCGCTGATCCCTGCGCAAAAGCATCGGCTCGTCTTTTCCGCTGAATTGACCTGCCTTCATCCTGGGTATACATTCCGTCCGCGATGCGATTCACCTTTCCCACGCTGGCAGCCGCCGGATTCGTGGTCTCGATTGCTGCGGGCGTCACGGCTCAGCAGCCGCAGAAGCCTCCGCTGCCGAAGGGCCAGATGCCCGAGCTCGGCCGTCCCACGAAAGTCGGCGACGAGCTGCCGCTGTTCGACTTCGACGCCTATTTCGCCGGCACGTGGACGTTCGAATGGGACATGCCGGAGGGCGTGCTTGGCGAGTCGGGCACGGTCAGCGGCACGACGATCTATAAGGTGATCGAGCCCGGCAAGGCGTACCAGGCCGACACGAACGCGACCGGACCTGGCGGCGCGTTCTCCGTCCACGAGCAGATCACGTATCAAAAAGAAGCCAAAACGATTTCGCGGCAGATCACCGACAGCCGCGGCTATTCGTATTCGCAATCCGGCACCATCGGCGGGGACCTCGGGGGCATCTACAACATCCTGCTGGATGGCTCGCCGTTCACGCGAAACGGCCATACCGTCCGCATCAAGCAGACGCTTCGCACGATGTCGCCCTACAACTACAAGGTCGCGACGTCGGTGTCGGTCGACGGCGGTCCCTACAAGAACTACGGCAACCCGTGGTGGCGGAAGGATACGACGCCGTCGAAATGAACGCGCCGAACCGCTGGCTCCCGGTCGTCGGCGGTGTGATGATGAACATGGCGCTCGGCATGTTCTACGGCATGAGCGTGTTCATGCTGCCGCTCGAGAAAGAGTTCGGGTGGACGCGCGCGCAGACGTCATGGGTGACCACGATCGGTCTCGCGCTGATCGCCGTGTGGTACGTGATCGCCGGCTACATTCAGGATCGCCGCGGGCCGAGGCCGGTGGCGGTGATCGGCGGCCTGCTCTTCAGCCTCGGATTCTTCGCCGCGAGCTATACGCGTTCACTGCCAGTCTTCTATCTGACCGCGGGCGTCATTGCGGGGACCGGCAGCGGGTTTGGCTACGTGGTGCCGACATCGGTCGGATCGAAATGGTTTCCCGACAAGCGCGGCCTCGTCATCGGCCTCATGGTTGGCGGGTACGGCGCAGGCTCCGGCGTCTTCGGTCCGCTGGCGTTGTCGCTCATCGACAGCGTCGGCTGGCGCAGCACGTTCCAGATTCTCTCCGCGATCTTCCTGGTGATGACGATGACGGGTGCGTACCTGCTGCGGAATCCGCCGCCTGGCTATTCGCCGGCGGGTTGGGATCCGTTGAAGGCGCGCGGCGCGTCTCGCGCCGGCGCCGACGTGCACGCATCGGCGATGGTGCGGATGCCGACATTCTGGGCGCTCTGGGTGGCGTACGGTCTCGGCACCACGGCCGGCACGATGGTCATCAGTCAGCTCGTGCCGTTTGCACGCAGCGCGGGGCACAGCGCAGCGGTCGCCGCCTTCGCGCTGACGGTCGGTGCGTTCGGCAGTGCGTCCGGCCGCGTGCTGTCGGGATGGATGTCGGACTATGCCGGCCGCCTCAACACGATCCGCATCATGCTGTTGGTCTCCGCGAGCGCGATGCCGCTGCTGTTCCTGTTCCGCGAGAGCGTCGTGCTGTTCTATGTGCTCCTGTTCAGCGTGTACTACTGCTACGGCACACAGTTGTCGGTCTACGCCTCGACGAGCGCAGATTTCTTCGGCACCAAGAACGTCGGCTTCAACTACGGCCTGCTTCTGTGTGCGTGGGGCGTTGCGGCGATCCTCGGACCGTTCCTCGGCGGCCGCGTCTACGTGGCGACTGGCGAGTACCGATACGCGTTCTTCGTGGCGGCGGCGATGTCGATCGGCGCCATCGCGACGCTCGCGCTCGCACGCAACCCTCACCCGGCTGCGTCAGCAGACTTGAAAGTTAGAACTTAGAAGTTAGAAGTTAGAAGTGAAAATCCGGAAATCCGGAAATCCGAAATCTGAAATCTGAAATCTGAAATCTGAAATGTTCTGTGGAGGATTTATGCGCCGCGTGGTTGTGACGATGGTGTTGGCTGGAGCGTTCGCGGCTGCGAACCTGCTGGCTCAGGGTGACGGCGGATTCAAGCTCGTGCCCAACTGGCCCAAGCTGCCGGCGGGAATGTATTTCGGATTGAAGGAGGCGCCGCCTCCGCCCGCGGAGCGTGACGCGCAAGCGGCGGCGCGACGCGCCAGTGGCCGAGGAGGCGCTGGGGGCGCCGGCAGCGGTGGTGGCCAGAACGCCGCGGGGCCGACGAATCAGCCGGGTATCTCGGGTCTCGCGATCGATCAGCACGATCGCATCTACGTGTTCAACCGCGGTGTGAAGCCGGTGATGGTGTTCGACACCGACGGGAACCTGGTCCTCTCGGGGGCCGATCAGGAGATCAACGGCAAGACGATCAACCCATCGTGGCAGCACTCGGGCGGCGTCGACTGGGACGGCAACGTCTACGTGATCGAACGCGACGCGCACCGCATCGTGAAGCTCAGTCCGAAGCTCGATAGATTCCTGCTGCAGCTCGGGACGACCAACGAGAAGGGGAACGACGCGACGCACCTGAATCTGCCGTCGGGCATCGCGATCCTGCACAACGGCAACATGATCGTGACCGACGGCTACGGCAACAACCGCGTCATCCTCTTCGA
>DASSGK010000637.1:0-2728 GCA_035693505.1 Vicinamibacterales bacterium | reverse complement strand
GGTCAGCTCACGCATCGCATCCTTGTAGCGCACCGCCGTCGCCTTCAGATCCGCGTTTGGCTCGATCGAGTACCGCTCCACGAGCGCGTCGATATACGCCCGTTCGTTGGCCGGCGCGTTCACGGCGAGCGTCCGCGCGCGCTGCGCTTCGTCATACGCCGCTTTCTCGCGGGCGGCGTCGACGTCGTAGTCGTTGATGTTCGGGCCGAGCGCGAGCGCGATGCCCCAATGGGGCATGGGCGCCGCGGGATCGAGCTCGGCGGCCCGCCGGAACGAACGCACGGCTTCTTCGTGGTTGAAGGCGTAGATCAGCGTCAGGCCTTGATCGAAGAAGCGCTGCGCGTCCGGGCTCGTCGTGGCGATCGGGTGGTGCAGCCGCCCGAGACCCGGCATCAGCGTAGCCAGCTGATCCGCTGTCGAGGTGAGACCCGACCTCTGAGACGAAACCTCTGAGACCAAACCTCTGAGACGCGACCTCTGAGACGGGACCTCTGAGACGGGACCTCTGAGACGAAACCTCTGAGACCAAACCTCTGAGACGGGACCTCTGAGACGGGACCTCTGAGACGGGACCTCTGAGACCAAACCTCTGAGACGGGACCTCTGAGACGAAACCTCTGAGACCGGACCTCTGAGACCAGGCCAGAGCGTCAGCAGCAGGAGCAGCATCGTCATCAGGCTTCTTCTCCGCTCGTTCAGTGCTCGAGCAGCGCCTTCATCGACGCCAGGGCACGCGACCAGCCGATCGCGATCACCTCGTAATACCGGCGCCAGCGTGCGCTTTCTTCGTATCCGGTTTGCGTCACGCGGATGAGGGTCGTCCCGGGTGACTGGGCCTCGATCCTTACGTCGAGCGCCATCGGACCGATCGGCTCGCCGTCGGGCGGCAGCCAGAACGCGTCCGCGACGAAGAAGCTCTTGCCCTCGTGAAACTGCATGATCGTTCCGCGGAAGACGCCGCCGAGCCGGCCGAGCACTTCGTCGTGGAATTCCGTCGTCGGCCACTCGATCGCGTACGGCCCCAGCACGCGCGGCGTCGTGACGGAGCGCGTGACCTGCCACCACGCCATGAGGGCGTGGTGGTCGAAGAACGACTTGAACACGCGCCCGGCGGGCGCCGCGATCGTCGCGGTGATATCGAGATGGGGCGGCGGCGTCACGGTTGTGTTACCGCGGAGACCGCATCCTTCGGGCTCAGGATGAGCGCGCTCATAGTGAGCTTGCCGAACCAGGCGTTCTCTGTGGCCTCTTCTTATGGTTGAGCGGCCGTGCTGCGCACGCGCTGCGAGCGGGCGCGCGCGACCATCTCCTTCACCTCGCGCATGAGCGTCGGCACGTGATACGGGATGCCGTCCTTGATCGTCCACTCGATGCCGCCGCCGTGCGCGCTGTGAACCTTGTCGCCCGGCCCGAGCGGCGAGTAGTTCGACGCCGGCCGGCCGTTGATCAGCATCACGTCGGCGCCATACGGGTTCAGGAGTTTCAGGTTTTCCAGCGGGTTGCCATTGACCACGAGCAGATCGGCGATGAAACCCTCGCGGACCTTTCCGATCCGATCCTCCATGCCGAGCAGCTTCGCGCCGTTCCACGTGGCGTGCTCGATCACCTCGAGCGGCTGGAAGCCGGCTTCTTCATGCAGCTCGAGCTCGCGTGAGATCCCGAACCCGTACATCGAATAGATGTAGCCGGCATCGTCGCCGGTGGTGACGAGCCCGCCCTTGTTCGCGAACTCGCGAACGGCGTCCATCCAGATCCGGTACTGCTGCCTCCACTTCGCTTCCTGCGTCGACGTCCACCCGATGAAGTACGAGCCGTGGTTGTCGAGCGATCCCTTGAAATACTCCTCCAGCGACGGATGCAGGTAGTCCTTGAACCAGGGCTGCGCCTGCGCGCGCACCAGATCGCGGCTCGCTTCGTAGATGGAGAACGTCGGATCCCACGCTACGTGCCTCTCGACCATCATGTCGATGGTCTTGTGAAGCTTCTCCGGATCGGCCTGAGCGTAGAGCTCGCCGGCGCGGCCGAACCGGTGGATTTCGTTCGAGTAGCTCATGTCGGGCGGGAAGTTCTGGATGCCGTTCAGCGCAGCGTCCGCCACGCCGTAGAAATGCTCGATCGAGTTCACGCCGAGCTCGACATAGTCCTTCGCCGTCGTTTCCTCGACCGCGATGTGCGTGGCCGTCCGCATCCCGAGCTTGTGCGCCTCGTCCATGATCGCTTCGAGCTGATCGCGATCCATGCCGATGATCTTGAGGCCGTCGGCGCCCTTCTCCTTGATGTCGCGAATCCACGCGCGAATTTCAGCCGGCGATCCCGTGCGTCCCTTGCTCACGAACGGATACACGAGGATGCGGGGCGCGACGATGGTGTGCGCGTTGCTCTCGGCCTGCCAGCGCTTCGACTTGTCGAAGTCGCCACCTACCTCCCGCGCGGTAGTCACGCCGGCGGCAAGATACAGATTCCGCTCGTACTGAATCGGCTGCGGAATGCCTGGCTGCCGCTCCTCGTGCCAATGCATGTGCGCGTTGACGATGCCCGGCATCACGTACTTGCCTGTGGCGTCGATCACCGCATCCGACGAGCGCGGCGTCGTCGGAATAGTGAGCAGCGAGCTCGTCAAGGCATCGGACGGTCCGATGTACGAGATCAGACCGTCCTCGACGACGATGTCGACCGGACCATAGGGAGGCTTCGCGTTTCCATAGATCACCATCGCGTTCTTGATCAC
>DASSGK010000636.1:0-2263 GCA_035693505.1 Vicinamibacterales bacterium | reverse complement strand
CGGCGGACGCGGCGGACGCGGCGCAGGTGCCGGCGCGCCCGCACCGCCGCAGATCGCCGTCTGGAAATGGACCGACGAGGACTTCGCCAAGGCCGGCCCCGGCCAGATGCCGATGGGCAAGGCGACCGACGAATGGGTGTTCGGCGACGTCGAGGAAGGCTTCAAGAAGGCCGACCTCGTCATCGACGAAACCTTCATGACCCAGTCGACCGGACATCAACCGCTCGAAACGCGGACGGCGATGGCCTACTGGCAGAACGGCAAGCTGTTCCTCCACGGCTCGACGCAGAGCACCGTGCAGACGGTCGCGTCGGTCGCACGCTGGACCGGCATCACGCCCGACAAGGTCGTGATGATCAGCGAGTACACCGGCGGCGGATTCGGCAGCAAGATTCCGGGCGCCATCTCGATGGCGATCCCGGCCCTGCTCTCGAAGAAGGCCAACGCGCCCGTGATGATGCGCATCACGCGCGAAGACGAACACTTCATCGGCCGCGCGCGTCCCGGTATCCTCGCGCGCGTGAAGCTCGGCATGCGCAAGGACGGCCGCATCACCGCGATCGACATGTACGCGATCTGCGACAACGGCCCGTACGACGCGCAGGGCGACGGCCGCTCCGCCGGCACGACGATCTCGCTCGCCTACCAGCCGGAGACGATGCGGTGGCGCGGTCTGACCGTGCTGACCAACACGCCGCCGAAGACATCGCAGCGCGCGCCGGGCGGCGCGCAGGGCATCGGCCTGTTCGAACCAATCCTCTCGAAGGCCGCCAAGAAACTCGGCCTCGATCAGGTGGCGGTCCGCCGGATCAACGCCCCGGCCGGCCACGCGCCGTTCGGGCCCGCGCTGCCCAATGGCAAGCAGGCCTACGTCACGAGCGCCTTCGTCAAAGAAGCGCTCGACAAGGGACACGAACTGTTCGAGTGGGACGCGAAGAAAGCGTCGGTCAGCGGTAAGAAGCAGGGTCGTCTGGCTCGCGGCATCGGCGTCGCTGTCAGTCCCTACTCGGGTGGCTCGATCGGCTTCGACGGCCTCTTCATCATCAAGCCGGACGGCCGCATCACCTTCCAGTCCGGCATCGGCAACCTCGGCACGCACTCGATGTTCGACGTGCATCGCCAGGCCGCTGAAATGCTCGGCCAGCCGTGGGAGCTGTGTGACGTCAATTTCGGCAACACGGCGAAGAACCTGCCGTGGACCTGCATCTCGGCCGGCAGCCAGACCGCGCACGCGATGACCCGCGCCGCGCACGCCGCGGCCACCGACGCGATCAAGAAGCTCCAGGAAATCGCCGCGAAAACGCGCGGCGGCAACCCGGACGCCTACAAGGTGGCGAACGGCAAAGTCTCCGGGCCCGGCGGCTCGATGACGTTTGCGCAGGCGGCGCAAAAGGCGATCGAGCTGGGCGGCAGGTACGACGGCCATGAGCTGCCCGAAGACATCAACGCCTTCACCAAGACGTCGGCGAAGAATCTCGTCGGCCAGGGGCTGATGGCGGTCGCCAAGGATGCCTATCCGCGCGACGGTCAGTCGCAGTCCTTCGTCGTCGGCTTCGCGGAAGTCGAAGTGGACACCGAGACCGGCAACGTCACCGTGATCGATTACACCGCGATCGCCGACGTCGGCACGGTACTCAACCCGCGCAGCCTGAAGGGTCAGCTCTTCGGCGGCTCGATGCTCGGCCTCGGCCACGCGCGCACGCAGCGCTGGGCCTACGACCAGCAGTACGGCGTCGCGCTGGCGCGGCGCTTCTACCAGAACAAGCCGCCGACGATTCTGGACGCGCCGCTCAAGTTCGCGGCGGAAGCAGTCGGGCTGCCGGATCCCGAGACGCCCACCGGCATCCGCGGCGTCGGCGAGCCGCCGGTCGGCGCGGCCTATGGCGCAATCATGAACGCGATTGCCGACGCGGTCGGCGACGAGATCTTCCGGCGCGCGCCGGTCTCGCTCGACATCGTGCTCAACGCGATTGAAAACGGCGGTCAACGGACGCACGAGGCGCTTACGGCGCATGTTTGAGATTTCAGATCTTAGATTTCAGAGTTCAGATTCACGGTCGAGCGAATCTGAAATCAGCCATCTGAAATCTGCAATGAGAGGGATGCTTATATGGCCGTGATTCGCGACGTCATGCCGGTGTTCGAGCTGTACCAGCCGGCTTCCATCGATGATGCCCTCAAGCTGCTCGACAAGCACGGCACCGACGCGCTGGTGCTGGCCGGCGGCCTCGACAGCATGGACTGGCTGAAGGATCGCCTGAAG
>DASSGK010000635.1:0-2821 GCA_035693505.1 Vicinamibacterales bacterium | reverse complement strand
GTTGTCGAACGGGTGCATTTCGATGAGCGTGCGGCGGGTCAGCGGTCCGGCGGGGAAGAGGCGGTTGCCGCGGATGCTGCCGGAGTTGGTGATGGCGATGTCCGAGTGGGCATTCGCGCGCATCGCGTCGGCCAGCAGATTTCCGAGATTCGTCTCGGATGTGCGCAGGTGCAGGCTGACTCCGTCCAGCGGCACTTTCGCGGTGCCGGCTACCTTGTCGAGAGCCGGGCCGAGTTTGGTCTCGTACGACGCAATCGCCGCGGCAGTCTTCGGATCATCTCTGAGGGTGCTGGTGATTGGGAGCAGCTCGTAGAAGCGCTCGATCGCGCCGGACGGACGCTGACCGACGTCGATCCGCGCGACGAACTTCGCATCTGAGCCCGCCTTGCTGATGAACGAGCGCCGTTCGACGGCCGTGATCGGGTAGTGCTCGTGACCGCCGATCACGACATCGATATCCGGATACTGTTCGACGAGCGCCCGGTCGTCCGCGAAGGCGAGATGCGTGACCGCCACGATGACGTTGACGCCGGCTTGCTTCAGCACTTGGACGTATCGGCCTGCCGACGTCAGCGGATCGAGGATTTTGGTGTGCTTCAGCTTGTCGCCGGTGATCTCTTTCGTGTTCAGGCAGAGCCCGATGAACCCCACCTTCATCGCGCCGAATGTCTTCACCACGTACGGCGCGGCGCCGCCGATCGGCTGGCCCGTGTTCGCGTCGACGACGTTGGACACGACCCACTGAAAGGTCGCCTCGTGCATGCGCTGGATCAGCACATCGTCGCCGAAGTCGAACTCATGGTTGCCGAGCGTCGCCAGATCGAGGCCGGCGGCGTTCAGCGCGGCGACCATGTGTTCGCCTCTGAAGACGCTCGATGCAACCGACGGGGCGAGAAAATCGCCCGCGATCACGAGGAACGGTGTGCGTCCGGCCTTCGCGAGCTCCTGTTTCAGCGTCGCGACCCGCGCCAGCCCGCCCAGGCCGTCGGTGGGTGCGGTGGTGTAGACGTCGTTGATCTGAAGAAGGGTGACCGCCGAGGCGGTGCGAGCCGAGAAATCCTGCTGTGCCGCGACCCGAACGAACGGCGACCAGCCGAATGGCGCGACGATGAGCGAGGCGGCGATGACCGACGCGGCCGCGAACGCCCGAACGACAAACGGCGAACGTCGAACACCGAACCTCGAACGACGCAACGTCGGCCGTCTCACCGATTCTGAACCCATTCCCCAACCTGATTCAGGTCGACGTTTCCTCCGCTCAAGATGATTCCCACGCGCAAGCCGCGAATCGGCGTCGTTCCTTCGAGCGCCGCCGCGGCGGCAAGCGCACCGGTGGGTTCAACCACCAGCTTCATTCGCTCCCAGAGGTAGAACATCGTCTTCAGAAGCGTCAGATCGTCGACGGTCGTCATGTTGCTGACGTGCTCCATGACGAGCGGGAAGGTCAACGAGCCGAGCGACGGTGTGCGGGCGCCGTCTGCGACGGTCTTCGGATTGTTGACCGTCTGCAGCTGTTTCGTCTGAAACGATCGCGTCGCGTCGTCTCCGGCGGCTGGCTCGACGCCGATCACCTGGCAGCCGGGCGACATCCCTTTCGCGGCGATCGCCGACCCTGACAGGAGGCCGCCGCCGCCACACGGCACGAAGAGCAGATCGAGCGGTCCGATCTCTTCGAGCAGTTCTCGAGCCGCCGTGCCCTGACCAGCGATGATGTGCGGATGATCGTAAGGGGGGATCAGCGTCAGCCCGCGCTCGGTCGCAAGGCGCCTGCCGATGGCTTCGCGGTCTTCCGTGTCGCGATCGTAGAGGATCACTTCGCCGCCGTAGCCCTCGGTGGCGATGCGCTTGACCGCGGGAGCGTCTGACGGCATCACGATGACACGCGGGATGTCGAGCACCTGGCCGGCGAGGGCAATGGCCTGCGCGTGGTTGCCGGAGGAAAAGGTGACGACGCCGCGGCGGCGCTCGTCGGCATTCAGGCGAGAGAGCGCGTTGTAGGCGCCGCGGAACTTGAAGGCGCCGGCACGCTGCAGGTTTTCGCACTTGAAGAACAACTCGGCGCCGGTGCGCCGGTTGACCGTCCGCGAGGTGGCGACGGGAGTCTTGTGAGCGGCACCGGCGATCTGTCCGGCTGCGCTCTCGATGTCGGCAAACGTCGGTAGGGTCATGTCTCGATTGTTCCGGCAGATGTGGTGCAGGCCTTCAGCCTGCCGTGGTCGCGGCGTCCGTCCCCGATCTTATTTCAGCTTGCCGCTCAACTCCTCGTACACCTTCCGGATCGCAATCGGTCCTTGCGACGACGCGAGGGTCCACGACGCGTACTCGCCCCAGTTGGCTTGCTTGATCGCCTCGTCGACCGGCACGCCGGCTTTGTACAGGCGAGTCGCCTCCGCGATGACCGCCGTCATCGCCTTGTGGTAGGCGCGGAGTTCCTCCTGCGACACCGGACCGGTTTCGGTGAAGCCGTGCCCCGCGATGTAGATGTTTGCGTGCATCGCCTCCGCGCGATCGAGCGCTTTCAGCCATTCCGTGGGGTAGGCGGAGCGCATGGCGGGGAACACGCGGTTCAGATAGATCTCGCTCAGGAACAGGATCTTCTGTCGCGGGAGCCACACGGCCAGGTCGCCGCCGGTGTGCGAGCGGCCGAGGAACAGGATTTCGATCGGCTCGCCGCCCATCTCGAAGCTTTTCTTGTCGGCAACCAGTTCGGCGTCAGCGGGCAGTTTCCACGCGGCCGCTCCGCCGCCGCGACCGCCACTTCCGCGGAGTGCGGAGGCTTCAGCCGAGCGATCGAGGATCGCTTTCGAGTTGGGATGGATGA
>DASSGK010000634.1:0-4167 GCA_035693505.1 Vicinamibacterales bacterium | reverse complement strand
TGATGCTCGCCGCGGTGATCTACCTCGTCTATTCGCTGAACGTGACGACGGGCGTGACGACGTTTGCATTCGCGGATCTCTACAAGGCCGAGTTGCCGCTGTCCGTCCAGACGATCCTGCTCGCCGCGTTCGCGCTGTCGTTCGCGATCAAGGTCCCGATGGTGCCGCTCCACACGTGGCTTCCGGACGCGCACGTCGAAGCGCCGACTGCCGGATCGGTGATCCTCGCCGGCGTGCTGCTGAAGATGGGCACGTACGGCTTCATGAAGCTCGCGTTCCCGCTCTTTCCCGACGCGGCGCGGCTGTACGCGCCGCTCTTCGGAACGGTGGCGGTCGTCAGCATCGTCTACGGCGCGTGCCTCGCGCTCGTGCAGACCGACATCAAGAAGATCATCGCGTATTCGTCGATCAGCCACCTCGGATACGTGATGCTTGGTCTCGTGAGCCTCGACCTTCTCGGGATCCAGGGCGCGGTCGTGCAGATGGTGAGCCACGGGCTCGTGGCCGGCGGCCTCTTCCTGATGGTGGGAATGATCTACGAGCGCTGCCACACGCGCGACCTGGCCGCATACGGCGGAATTGCGAAGCTGTTGCCCGTGTATTCGGTGTTCCTCGCGGTGCTGACGCTGGCGGCGATCGGCTTGCCGACCACCAGCGGATTCACCGGGGAGTTCCTCGCGCTGCTGGGCGCGTTTCGCGCCGCGTGGCCGCTGCACGTGCAAGGGTCCGACTATCCGTTGATCGTGGCGGCGAGCGCGGTCTCGGGCGTGGTCCTCGGCGCGCTGTACATGCTGTGGTTCGCACAGCGGTTTTTGTTCGGCGCGGCGAAGGCGCCGCACCAGCCGCTCAGCGACCTCAATTGGCGCGAGAAATCGATTCTCGTCGCGATCGTCGTCGCGGTGTTCGCGTTCGGCCTGTTCCCCAATGAGCCGCTGCGGAAGACCGAGGTCGCCGCCCGGCAATACCAGCAACTGGTTCGCAGCGAGCGCAGCGGAAGCAAGGTCGCGGTGGGAGCGCCGCGGACAAGCGAGGCGCCGCGATGAACGCGCAAGAGATCCTGACCGCGATGCTTCCCGAGCACCTGCTGCTCGTCGGCATCGTCGTGCTGCTTTGCCTCGAAATCGCGCCGGGCCGGCCGCGCGGCGCTTTCGCGGTCTCCGTGCTCGCGGTGACGGCGGCGACCGCCGCGGCGATCTGGCTCTTCGCGATCGGCTATGCCGCGCAGCCGTTCGCCGGCCAATACTCGGTGGATCCGATCGCTTCGCTCGGCAAGGCGATCGTGCTCGCACTCACCGTCCTCGTGCTGCTCATTTCGCGCGGCGAATTGACGCAACGGGCATTCCCCGTGCTGCTTCTGTCGTCGCTGTACGGGGTCTGCCTGCTGCTGTCATCGGACACGTTCCTTACGCTCTTCCTCGGGCTGGAGCTGATGTCGCTGCCCGTCTACGTGCTGGTGCTGCTCGCATTCCGGCGGCCCGAAAGCGCGGAGGCGGCGCTCAAGTATCTGGTGCTGGGCGGGACGGCATCGGCGACACTCCTGATGGGCGTATCGCTGCTCTACGGTGCGAGCGGCTCCCTTGCGCTCACCGTGTTCGCCGATGCGGTTGCCGCGCCCGGAACGATGGCGAGCATCGCGGTGGCACTCGTGATCGTCGCATTCTTTCTGAAAGCGGCGATCGTCCCGTTCCACGCGTGGGCGCCGGACGCGTACGAGGCCGCCACCGTGCCGGTGACCGCGTACATGTCGACGATCATCAAGGCCGGCGTGCTGCTCGCCGCAGTACGCGTCTTCGGCGGCGTCCCGTTGCAGAGTCCGACGGCCGACCTCATCGCGCTGCTGCCGCTTCTGTCGATCGTCTGGGGCAACCTCGCGGCGATGCGGCAGCGAAGCTTTCGCCGGATGATCGCGTACTCGTCGATCGCGCATGCCGGATATCTCTTCTACGCGTTCCTCGGCGACGGATCCGGGCGCTTCCAGGCGGTCGCGTTCTACGTGCTCGTCTACGGGCTGATGAACATCCTCGCGTTCGCCGTGCTGCCGCAGAACTCCGACGACGCGGCCCGGGATCGCCTCGACAATCTGAAGGGACTCTTCCGCCGCGACCCGTTTGCCGCGCTGATGATCGCCATTGCGATGCTTTCGCTCGCCGGCATTCCGCCGTTCCCGGGGTTCATTGCGAAGTTCCTGATCTTCAAGAACGTGTTCGCAGCGGGGTTCACGCTCTATGCGGTCCTCGGCCTCGTGGGCAGCTATCTCGGCATCTACTTCTATCTGCGCGTCCTCCAGTACCTCTTCATGAGCACCGAGGAAGGTCTCGCGCAGCAGCAGCCCGAGCGCACGGCGCTCGGCGCGAGCCTCGTGTGCCTCGTCGCGTCGATCCTGCTGGCGGTATTTCCCGGCTGGGCGCTCGGACTGCCGTAATCGTTCGCTCAATCCTGCGGAATCTGCTACCTTCGACGCTCCTCTGGCATCTCACCAGCGTGATCCCAACGGAGCAGCGAAATGAGGTTTGCGGCGATTCTTCAGGTGTGCGCGATTCTTTTCCTTGCCGCCGGCTGCGCCAGCGCGCCGCAGCAGCCGCCGCCCGTCGACGAAGCGCAGCTCACCGCCGCCGGATTCAAGATCGTCGCCGCGAAGACGCCCCAGCAGCAGGAGCACTTGAAAGCGCTGCCAGCGGGACAGATCACCGCGTGGCAACGCACGGGCGTCCACTACTTCATCTACCCCGACGTGGCGCACAACCGGATCTACGTCGGCACGCCCAAGGAATACGCCGCGTATCAGCGACTGCGCCCCGGAAACTATCCGTCGCTCGCCGCGCAGGACGCCGCCAACATGGCGTCGTATGAAAAGCAGGACGCGGCGATGCAGAACTACACGCAGCGCGACCTGAACGATCCCTACTACTTCTGGGACAGCTTCGACGGCCTCGGGTGGCGGCCGTAGCGCAATCGCGCCGGAGGTCGGGGACCGCCGTCGCGATCGCAGCCGTCCGCGGTCAGCGGGTGATCACGCGTTTTTCGCGTCGAAGTCCGGCCCCTCCATCTGCCGCACTTCGCATTCGACATCCCATTCGTCGCCGTGAACCCTCAGGAAGCGCTTGGTGAGCTCGATCGCCTTCTGCAGCGACTCGGCCTCGAGGATTGCAAAGCCGCCGATGACCTCCTTGGTCTCCGCGAACGGACCGTCGCTCGTCGACAGCTTCCCGTGGCGAAGCCGCACGCGCACACCCTCGGCGGTCGGCCGGAGTCCGGCTGTCTGAACGAGCGTGCCTTCGCGCGTCATCTCCTGGATGAGCTTGCCCATGTCGCTCATCAGCTGCGGGCTCGGAACGATGCCGCTGTTCTCGTTGACTCGGATCATCGAAAGGAATCGCATATTCGTCTCCAAATGAAGGGGTTGCGGGGAAGCCGGCGCGAGCGCGAGAGACCTCCATCCATGCCTTAGTCGAACGAGGGGTCGCCGGATCGACAGGCGCCGGTGGCGGGAATTTCGGGACCCGCTGGCGGAGCTTCACCTGGGTCGACGGACGGCTCGCACCTTCCCGCTATTGCCGCCTCCGCAGTAGAACCGATCGGCGCCATCGGACTCGAGCCCCGACACGCTGACGCCCTGCGGCATCTCGAGCACTTCCAGGACCTCCCCGGTTCGAGGATCGATCCTGCGCAATTCGCTCTGTTCATCTTCCCAGGTACCGTGCCAGAGCTCGCCGTCGACCCAGGTGACGCCCGTGACGAAGCGATTCGATTCGACGGTGCGAAGAATCGTCCCCGTCTCGGGATCGATCTGATGGATCTTTCGCTCCCGGTAGTCGCCCACCCAGGGCTTTCCTTCGGCCCAGGCCAGCCCCGAATTGCTGGTAGCGGGTGATGGGATCGTCGCGAGGACTTTCCCGGTCGTCGGATCGATCTTCTGGATGCGGCCGTCGGCGATCTGATACAGGTGCCGGCCGTCGAAGGCGGTTCCTGCCTGCGCGCGGACATCGATCGAGGAGAGCGGGTTGCCGCTCGCCGGATCGAACGCCTGCAGCTTGTCTCCGGCGGCAAACCAGACGCGTCGACCGTCGTACGTGAGGCCGTGCACGTGGTCGATCCCGGGAAAGGGTCCGTATTCGCGAACGATTTCGGCCTTGGAGCGATTCATGCTGTCCATCCTATTCACCGGGT
>DASSGK010000633.1:0-2558 GCA_035693505.1 Vicinamibacterales bacterium | reverse complement strand
TCCACGGCCTCCCCGGGCGACGTGTTCGTCCGGGAGGACCTGAGCGACGAGCAGCGTTTGTTCGGGCAGACGGCCTCCGAGTTCATGCACAAGGAAGTGCTTCCCGTCGTGGAGCGTCTGTACCATCACGACTGGGCGCTGACGCGCGACCTGCTCAAGAAGGCGAGCGATCTCGATCTGCTGCGCCTCGAGATTCCTCCCGCTTACGGCGGCCTCGGTCTGGATCTCATCAGCGCGTCCTACGTCGGCGAGCAGATTGCGATCAATCCGTCGTTTGGCGGATCGCTCGGCGCCCACACATCGATCGGCACGCTGCCGCTCGTCTACTTCGGCACTGACGAGCAGAAGGCCAGATATCTTCCGCGGCTGGCGAGCGGCGAGCTCATCGGCGCTTATGCGTTGACTGAACCGCAGTCGGGATCCGACGCGCTCGCGGCCCGCACGACGGCGACGCTGACCGCCGACGGACGTTTTTACGAGCTGAACGGTCAGAAGATGTGGATCACGAACGGCGGCTTCGCCGATCTGTTCACGATCTTCGCGAAGGTCGGCGGCGACAAGTTCACGGCCTTTCTCGTCGAGCGCGGCATGGGCGTCATCAGCGGCCGCGACGAGATCAAGCTGGGTCTCGACGGCTCGTCGACCACCGCGCTGATGCTCGACAACGTCAAGGTGCCCGTCGAGAACGTGCTCGGCACGATCGGCCAGGGCCACAAGGTCGCCTTCAACGTACTCAACTTCGGCCGCGTGAAGCTCGGCGCCCGCAACATGTCAGGTGTTCGCACGGCGCTCAATCATGCGGTGAAATATGCGAAGGAGCGCCGCCAGTTCGGCAAGGCTATCGCTGAGTTCGGCCTGATCAAGCAGAAGCTGGCCGGCATGGCGATTCGCGGCTTCGTCGGCGATGCGATGTCGTACCGGACGCTCGGCGACGTGGACCGGGCGATCGAGGCCGGCGATCGCGCCGACGGCCCGCTGGTCCTGAAGACGATTGAAGGCTTTTCGGTCGAGTGCTCGATCAACAAGGTCTGGACGAGCGAAGCGCTCGCGTGGGCTGTCGACGAAGGCGTGCAGGTATTCGGCGGCAACGGCTACTCGCGCGAGTTTCCGCTCGAGCGGATGTACCGCGACGCACGCATCACGCGCATCTACGAGGGCACGAACG
The DNA here is from genome assembly GCA_035693505.1 of Vicinamibacterales bacterium. Taxonomy (GTDB): domain Bacteria; phylum Acidobacteriota; class Vicinamibacteria; order Vicinamibacterales; family CAVVIG01; genus CAVQFC01. The sequence goes on along the minus strand of DASSGK010000633.1, from coordinate 1,393 downwards.
AGATCAACCGGATGCTCGTGCCGACGCGGCTCCTCAAGCAGCAGCCGGAGCTGTTCGGCCCGGACGGCGTCCGCGCCGCCCTGTCGGCGCAGTCTCCGGTTCCCCACCCGGCCTCGCCGTTGAGCGGCGAGCGGGAGTACATCGAGCGGTTGAAGCGACTGTCGATCGCACTCCTTGGCAGCGCGTCGGCGGCGTACGGCGAGACGCTCAAGGACGAGCAGGAAGTGCTGGCGCAGATCGCCGACGTGATCATCGAGACGTACGCGAGCGAGTGCGGGATCGTGCGGGCCGAGAAGATGGCGTCGGCCGGAGACGGCCGCGCCAGGCTGGCCGCCGACATCGCCGCGGTCTACGTTAACGATGCGGCCGATCGTGTGGCCGCCGCATCTCGGCAGGTGGTGGCGGCACTGAACGCCCACCACGCGGACGCGTCGCTCGCCGCCGGAGTCCAGCGCCTCGCCGCCTACGCGGGGATCGACGCCATCGCCGCACGCCGCCGGATCGCGAACGCCGTCATCGACGCCGGAAAGTATCCGTTGTAATCCGAACGTTCGAAGCGAAGGCTCACGCGAGCGACTACCTGTAGGAGACGCGGATGTCTGGTTCCGGATATGCGCTCGTCGTGCTCTTCGCCATCAACCTGATGAACTTCTTCGACCGCCAGATCATCGGCGGCGTCGGGGAGGGCATCCGCCGCGAATGGGCGCTCAGCGATACGGCGCTGGGCCTGCTCGGCACGGTCTTCACGCTGCTCTACGCGGTGGTCGGCCTTCCGCTCGGGAGGCTCTCGGACCGGATCGCACGGCGCAAGATCCTGGCGGCCGGCGTCTTTGTCTGGAGCCTGCTGACGGCCCTGTCGGGCGTCGCCCGCAGCTTCGCGCAATTGATCGTCGCGCGCCTCGGCGTGGGTGTCGGCGAGGCAACCTGTTCGCCGGCGTCGACGTCGCTCATCGGGGATCTGTACCCGTCGACGGCGCGTGCCCGCGCGGTCGCCGTCTGGATGCTCGGCCTGCCGCTCGGCCTGGGATTGGCGAACGGCGCGGGCGGCTGGATTCTGCAGAATTGGGGCTGGCGGAACGCCTTTTACATCGCGGCCGTGCCGGGCATCTTCTGCGCCGTGGCTGCGTGGTGGATGCACGAGCCGCCCCGCGGCACCCTCGAAGAGCATGCGGTCGGCGAGCGGCGGCGGGAGGGCAATCCCTATGCGCTGGTCCTCTCCATCCCCACCATGCTCTGGATCATCGCGTCGGGGGCGTTGCACAATTTCAACATGTACGCGCTCGGGGCGTTCGTCTCGCCATTTCTCGTGCGCTTCCATCACATGAGTTTCGTCAGCGCCGGCTGGGTCGCGGCGTGCGTGTACGGCTTCTCGGGGATCGGAGGCCTGACGATC
>DASSGK010000632.1:0-3419 GCA_035693505.1 Vicinamibacterales bacterium | reverse complement strand
CGTGACGCGGTCAGCGGCATGATCGAGATCCTTCGCGCGCGCCGGAGAATCGCGCCGCACATCCGGCGTACGCCGCTCGTGTACTCGGACTGGTTGTCCGCGCACGCCGGCGCGCACGTGTCGCTGAAGCTCGAAAGCCTGCAGCTCTCCAACTCCTTCAAGTCGCGCGGAGCTTTCAACGCTGTGATCGCGCGGCTCGAGCGAGGGGGCGGCGCGCCTTCGCAGCTCGTGACGGCATCTGCCGGCAACCACGGGCGGGCCCTCGCGGCGGCCGCCAAAGCCTTTCACCTGCCGCTCGTCGTCTTCACACCGTCGGACGCGCCGAAGTCCAAGCTCGAGGCGATTCGACGCGACGGTGCCGATCTGCGCCCGGACGGACGCGACTACGACGAGGCGGAGCGGATGGCCAAGGCGTACGCGAAGGAGCACGGCGCCGAGTTCATTTCGCCCTATAACGACGCCGATGTGATCGCCGGCGCGGGGACCGTGGCGCCCGAGATGTTCGAGGACGACCCGCACCTCGACACGATCATTGTCCCCATCGGCGGCGGCGGATTGATCGGCGGCGTCGCGACGGCCGTCAGGGGCATTTCACCACGCTGCGAAATCGTCGGCGTCGAAGTGGAAGCATCGAACGCCTTCCAGCAGAGCGTTCGCGCCGGGGCCCTCGTTGAAATCGTGCCGGGGCCGACGCTCGCGGACGGCCTCGGCGGGAACCCGGATCCGGACACCATCACGTTTGATTTAATCCAGAGGCTGGTCGATCGGATCGTGACCGTCAGCGAGGGCGATCTCGCCGCGGCGATCACCGGGCTCGTCGAATCGGAGCATCTGATCGCCGAAGGGGCCGGTGCCGCCGCGACGGCGGCGCTCGTCGGCGCACGCGTCGACGTTCGTGGCCGCCACGTCGGCGTCATCGTGTCGGGGAGCAACATCGACCGGACGCGCCTGCAGTCGATTCTGGGGTCAGACGTTCAGGCGAAGTAGGCGCGCGCGTACCAAGCCAGCGCGGCGAGCGCCGCGATGGCCAGCAGCCACCAGATCCAGCGCGCAGCTGACGGGGGCGCCGGCCTCAGGGGCACCACTGGTGCCGCCGCTTCCTGAGCGTCGCTGCGCGCGTCGAGCAGCGCACCGACCGATCGCAGCTCCGCCGCAATCGTAGCGGCCGAGTCGTAGCGGCGATCCGGATCCGGTGCGAGCGCTCGTGCCACGATTTCGTCGAGCTCGATCGGCAACGAGCGGTTCTTCGAGGACGGCTTCAGATCCCCGGACGAGGGCGGCAGCCTGCCGGTCAACATCTCGAACATCACCATACCGAACGCGAGAATGTCGCTGCGATGATCCAGCGGTTCCGCGTCGGTCTTGACCCAGGCCGCCAGGCCACAATCGACAACCTTCGCGTTGCCCTTCGGCGTGACCATGACGGTTTCTGACGTCAGGTTGCGGTGAACGATGCCTCCGCCGTGCGCGTCAGCGAGCGCGTCCGCAATCTGAATGGCAAGATCGACTGCGCGCCTCGGGTTGAGGGGAGCGCCGCCAATCGTGCGCTTCAGCGTATTCCCCGGCACGTGCTCGTAGACCAGGAAGAGCTGACCCTGATCCTCAGCGCACTCGTACAACATGGCGATATTTGGATGGGACAGCGAAGACGCGATACGCGCGTCTTCCACCAGGCGGGCGCGCTGCTCCGGATCGCCTGCGACGCTGGGGACGATCACCTGGACGGCCACCGTGCGGCCATGATGCGTGTCGCGGGCCCGGAAGACCTCGCCCATGTCGCCGGCGCCGAGGCGCTCGAGGATTTTGTAATGGCCAAGCGTCTCGAACATGGAACGGCGACGATTATACTGACGCGTTGAACTCCTACGTCTCGATCCTCAGGAAGAACCGCAACTTCCGCCTTCTTTACATCGGCCAGACCATTTCGCAGCTCGGAGACTGGTTCAACGCCGTCGCGATCTACGCGCTCCTGCTCGATCTGACCGGCTCGGCGACCGCCGTGGCGTGGATGATGATTGTCCAGTTTCTGCCGGTCGCGATCTTCGGCCCCATGGCGGGCGTCATCGTCGATCGCGTCAACCGGCGCCGGCTGATGATCGGCACCGACCTCCTGCGCGGCGGGCTGATCCTGATGCTGCTGATCATCCGACGGCCGGAGCAAGTGTGGATCGCGTACGTCGTGATGGCGATCGCCGTCGGCGCCCAGGCCTTTTTCGAGCCGGCACGCACGGCCACCATTCCCAACGTCACGCCGCCCGAGGATCTGCTGCAGGCCAACGCGCTGTCGAGCGCGACCTGGTCCGCGATGCTCGCGCTGGGCGCGTCGATTGGCGGCGCCGTCACGGCGCTCGCCGGCCGGAACATCGCGTTCGTCGCCAATGCGCTGTCGTTCTTCGCGTCGGCATACTTTCTCGCGCAGACGCGATACGACGCGACGCCGGCCGCAGCTCCCCGTCCCGCGGGTCTTCTGGCGTTGACCGGCATCACCGATTTGATCGAAGGGGTGCGGTACGTGCGTCAGCGCTCGCATGTGGCGGCGCTGATGCTGGTGAAGGCGGGGTGGGGATTGGCCGGAGGCGTCCTGCTCCTGCTCACCATCTTCGGCCAGCGCGTGTTCCCGCTCGCTGGCGGATCGGCCGCTGGCATCGGCGTGCTGTACGCCGCGCGAGGCGTCGGCGCGGGCCTGGGACCCATCGCGCTCCGGTGGATTCTCGGACAGCAGCCGCGGCGGCTTCGCCGCGCTATCGGTCCAGCCTATTTCATGGTGGGCGTGTTCTACGTCGCGCTGGCGGGAGCGCCAACGCTGTGGGTCGCCGCGCTATGCGTCCTCTGTGCGCATTTCGGCGGCTCCATCCTGTGGGTGTTCAGCACGGTGCTCCTGCAGATGGAGGTCCCGGATCGATTTCGCGGGCGCGTGTTCGCGACCGAGCTTGCGCTCGTCACGTTGATGTCGTCGGCGTCGAGTTACTGGACCGGCCACCAGCTCGATCAAGCCGGCTGGCCCCCGCGCACGCTAGCGTTCACGCTCGGCGTGCTGTTCTGCGTGCCCGGCACGCTCTGGCTGCTGATTCAAACGCGCTGGAAGGAAGCGCCCGCCGAAGAGCCCGGCCCCGCGATCGCCAGGGCGACGGGGGAAGAAGAGGTGATCGAGAGCAGGATCGGATAAATCAGTTCACGGTTCAACGTTCAGCGTTCAGGGTTCAGGGTTCCTGAGTGTTTCCATCGCACTTTGCAACAGTTGCTTCGCATCGTCGAGTTGTTCGAGGACCAGCGCGATGTCCATCTTCGGACGGCCGGGAAAGCGATCGCTCCGGCAATAAACGCCGTGCTGGCCGACGAGCGCCAGCGAGTCGGTGAGCAGATCCATGGCGACGGCCAGGCGCCCGCGCGCCGTCCCCATCATGGTCTCGTGGTGCTCC
>DASSGK010000631.1:0-2201 GCA_035693505.1 Vicinamibacterales bacterium | reverse complement strand
CATGCGTCGGACGCACCGATACCGTCGCGGGACCCGCCTTCGGGACGCGGAACTGCGTGTAGTAGTCGGCGTCTCCCGCGTGCAGCGTCTTGGATGCCAGGACGGCGTTCCCCTGCCGGACTTCGACTTCCACGCGCGTGTCTGGGCCAAGGCCAGTCAGCGAGGTCAGTGAATAGAGCAGGCTGTATTGACTGTTGGGATCGAGCGCGACGAGCGGGACGCTCAGGTCCGCGACCGGTCGGCTGCGTCGCACCATCGTGGCCAGGGAGTCCGTGCCCGTATTGCTCTGGGGAGCCATGCCCAGGGCGGAAGAAAGAAGCAGCGCCAGAATGCCAATCAGGATCATCGCGGAGTGACGAGACGAGATGTTAGCGCCGATCTCCAAGCGCGGGTTGCTACATTTCAAGACACCTCTGTCGCGGCAGGATTCGACGTGGGCGCGTTTGCGCGGCTCTACCGTGGACGCGGCCGGGACTCGCAGGTTGTGCTTCTCGGCGTTCTTGCCGTTTTTGCGGATCTGTCGGGCGCCGGACCGGTTACACTGGCGACGCTCGGTGGAACAAGAACGTGCCTGAAGTGAGACGTGAGACCGCCAGGCCGCTTCCGACAATCGCCGCGGCCGCGATTGGGTTGGCCCTCCTGGGACTGACCGTACCCCAACTGCCGCTGACCGCCCAATCCGTTCCTTCAACCGGCGGGGTGGCATCGGCCTCGAGCCCTCGTCTGGTGCTCGATCACTACTGCGTCACCTGCCACAACGGACGGCTCAAAACGGCGGGATTGACGCTGGACCAGATCGACGTCGCGCACCCGGGCCAACGCGCGGAGGAATGGGAGAAGGTCGTGCGCAAGCTGCGCACGGGTGCCATGCCGCCCGCAAACGCGCCGCAGCCTTCTGCCAAGGATCGAACAGCGCTGGTCTCGTGGCTGGAGTCTTCGCTCGACGCATTCGCCGCGGCGCATCCGAATCCGGGCCGCACCGACACGTTACGTCGTCTCAATCGGACGGAGTACCAGAACGCGATCAGAGATCTTCTGTCCCTCGATATCGACGCCGCCTCGCTGCTGCCGCCGGATGACAGCGGTCACGGCTTCGACAACGTCACTGTGGGCGACCTTTCCCCAGCGCTGCTGGACCGCTACATCTCCACGGCGCAGAAGATCAGCCGGCTGGCCATCGGCGGCGCCCAGGCATCGGCGCAGACCGACGTGATCCGGTTGCCGCCCGATCTCACGCAGGAAGAATACGTGCCCGGCCTTCCGGTCGGCACGCGCGGCGGCATATCGTCTCCGCACACGTTCACGCACGATGGTGAGTACGACATCCAGATCTGGCTCGCGCGCGATCGAACCGGAAGCGTCGGCGGCCTCAGAGGTTCGGTGTCGCACGAGTTGGTCGTGCTCCTCGACCGGACGCTCGTCAAGACGCTGACCATTGAGATGCCCCCCGACGGCGACGATACGTCCGTCGACGCCGAGCTGAAGGTTCGTGTGCCGGTGACGGCTGGCCCGCATCAGGTCGGCGTCACGTTTCTCAAGAATGGCGCGTCGCTCCTCGAAACGGCGCGGCAGCCGCTCCTCTCGCATTTCAACGAGAACCGTCATCCCCGTATTACCCCTGCGATTGCCCAGGTTTCGATTACGGGACCGTATGCAGCGAAGGCCGCCGGCGATACGCCGACCCGTCGTCGGATCTTCGTCTGCCGGCCCAATGACGCGCACGCCTCGACAAGCTCGGGGCGCCTCCAGCCCGCCGAAGGGCGCAAGGAAGACGGGTGCGCGAAGCAGATTCTGTCCACCCTCATGCGCCGCGCGTATCGGCGGCCGATCGTCGAAGCGGATTTGAAGGCACCGATGGCCCTCTATCGGGAGGGGCGATTGGAGGCAGACTTCGACGCCGGGATCGGGCGGGCGTTGAGCGCCGTGCTCGTGAGCCCGGAATTCCTGTTCCGCGTGGAAGTGGATCCGGACCGGCTGGCGCAGGGCGCGGCCTACCGCATCAGCGATCTCGAGCTGGCATCACGGCTGTCGTTTTTTCTCTGGAGCAGCCTTCCCGACGAGGAACTGCTCGACGCGGCCATTCGAGGCACGCTCAGCCGGCCAGAGGAGCTCGAGCGACAAGCCCGTCGCATGCTCGCCGATCCTCGTTCGTACAACCTCGCGAGCAACTTTGCGGGACAGTGGCTCGGGCTGCGCAGCCT
>DASSGK010000630.1:0-26380 GCA_035693505.1 Vicinamibacterales bacterium | reverse complement strand
TCCGACCCGCGTCCCGAGTTCGGTTCCTGGCGCGACGGCGCTGCCGAACGACTTCCTGCGGCCGTACCGAGGCTACGGCAACATCAGGATGTGGGACTACACCGGCTACGCGGATTACAAGGCGCTGCAGACGTCGGTGACACGCCGGTTCGACCGCGGGTTCATGGTCTCGGGCTTCTGGGTGTGGAGCAAGGCGCAAGGGATCAACAGCACCGACTTTTCCGCCGGCGTCCCGAATCTGACCGAGGAGCAGACCAGGGCGCTCGACTACGGTTTGCTGGACTACGACCGGACCCACAACTTCACGATCAACGCCATCTACCAGACACCGACGGTGACGAGCAGCAAAGGCCTGGGCCTGCTGGCGAACGACTGGCAGATCTCCGGCGTCTACCGGTGGACGAGCGGCCGGCCGAATACGATCAACTTCTCGATCCCCGGCATCGGCGCCGCGAACCTGACCGGCACCGACGGCAATCCGAACGCGCGGATTGCCTTGACGTGCGACCCGGGCGTCGGTTACAGCGGCGATCCGTATAAGCAGTTCGACAACCCGTCGTGCTTCGCGCCGCCGCAGCCGGGCAGCAACGGCAACGAAACCCCGCGGTTCTTCGCCCGCAACCCGCCGCTCAACAATCTCGACCTGTCGTTCTCGAAGAACTTCCCGATTGTGCACTCGATGAAGTTCGAGATCCGGCTCGACATCTTCAACTTCCTGAACACGGTGCAGTTCACGGGCCTCAACAGCACGGTGAACTTCGCGAGCCTGACCGATCGGACGATCACCAACCTGCCGTACGACGCACAGGGGAATTTGACCCAACGGAACGGATTCGGGACCATCAACGGCACCACCGCTCCGCGCTCGCTCCAGCTCGTCGCTCGCCTGACCTTCTAGCGGGTTCTCGCATCAGTTATCGGGCTCGAAGGCGCACCGCCTTCGAGCCCCAATCGCCGTTCGGACGAAGGCGCACTCGGCTAGAATCAGCCCGAATCCGGGATCCCGATGGCGTCGTGTGGCAGCCGAGGGCCCCGGATTTGACCTTCGCAATGTACGTCAAGAGCTATTGGGCTCGCGCGCGCTCGAAGCCGCCTGCAGTGTTGCTCGTGTTGTCCGCATCGCTTGGCGCGATGGCCGCCTTCATGCCGACCGCGGCAGCGCAGCAGGCGCGGACCGAGACGCAGGATCGCACCCGGCTGCTGGAACTGCATCGCCAGGCCGTCGCGCAGCTGCAACAGGCGGCGCGTCCTGGAGCGCCGGCCGATCAGGTCCGACGAGCCCTCCTGGACGCCAGCCGCACCCTTGACGCATTGAGTGCCGGACCCGATCCAGGCGCCGCGCCCGCAACAGCATCCGCAAGGACGCGTCTCGACCCGTCGCTACGAGCTGAGCTTGGCCGCGCGGCGGCCACGCTCAGAACCCTGGCCGCGGGAGACATTCGAACCGTCGCGTCCGCGACCGGCCCTGCGCTCGCACTCCTCGATAGCGTGCGGGCTCGACTCGAAGGGGAAGTCGCGCTCGGCCTCCCGTTCCAGGGCAGCTACGCGCGTACCAATCCGAAAGATCCGGCATACGGTGGCCACGCATCGGCGATGGGCCCCGCGCCGGCGAACGTGCCGTCGCCCGAAGACGGCGCACCCGTGCCGGTCACGTTCGAGGTGGGTGCGCAGCTGCCGACGAAAATGTATTGCGGCGGCCCGACCAAGGACCACATCCTCGAATCGGCCTGCGGCGGCGTTGCGCTCTTCGACTACGACGGCGACGGACTGCTCGACATTTACCTGGTGACCGGCGCGGAGCTCACGCCGACGCGTGAGCGGGTCCCACATCGAAATGCCCTCTATCGCAACCTCGGAGGATGGAAGTTCCAGGACGTGTCCAGGCAGGCGGGCGTGGATCTCGCGGCATGGGGCAGCGGCGCGTGCGCGGGCGATTTCGACGGCGACGGCCGGCTCGATCTCTACGTGACCAATTGGGGACCGAATGCGCTGTTCCGCAATCGCGGTGATGGCACGTTCGAGGAGGTGGCTGCCCGCGCGGGCGTTGCCGCCGGCGGCTGGAGCACGGGATGCGCGTTCTTCGATGCAGACGGCGACGGCGATCTCGACCTCTACGTCGCGCGCTACGTCGAGACGACCTGGGATTCCGTGGTCCGAGCGCAGCGGACGCTCCAGTGGCGGAACGGGCCACACATCATGGTCGGGCCGGTCGGCCTTCCCGGAGCGTCCGATCTGTTCTTTGAGAACGTCGGCAACGGGCGGTTCGTGGAGGCCGCTGCCCGGCACGGCCTGTCGGACGCGTCCAGGGCCTACGGCTTCGGCGTCGTGACGACCGACTATGACGACGACGGGTTGGTCGATGTGTTCGTCGCAAACGACTCGAACCCGAACTTCCTGTATCACAACCTCGGGAACGGCCGCTTCGAGAACGTGGGTCTGGCGGCGGGCGTGGCGGTGAACGGCGAGGCGCGCGCCCAGGCGGGAATGGGCGCCGACGCCGGGGACTACGACGGCGACTCGCGGATGGATCTGGTGCTCACGACATTCGCGCACGATCGCTACACGCTGTATCACAACGTCGACGGCCGGCACTTCGAGGACGCGAGTACCAAGGCGGGCATCGCGGCCCCCACGTTCAGCCGCATGGGCTGGGGCACCGCCTTTTTCGACGCCGACCTCGACGGCAAGCTCGATCTGTTTTTCGCCAACGGTCACATCTTCTCGGACATCGACGCGTTCCCGCAGCTCGGCGAAACCTACCGCCAGAAGAACCAGCTGCTCCTGAACCTCGGTACCCGGTTCCGCGACGTGTCGGAGCGCGCAGGCGCGGGCCTGCAGATCGCGGCGGTCGGCCGCGGCCTTGCCGTCGGCGATCTCGACAACGACGGCGATCTCGATCTCGTCGTCAGCAACACGGACGGCACTCCGACGCTGTTGGAGAATCGCCAGGCGACCAGGCGCCACTGGGTGGCGGTGCGCGCCGAGGCCGCGACCGGAAACCGATTCGCCATCGGCGCGAAAGTGACGGTCAGCGGCGGCGGCGCCAAACAGATCCGCGAGATCCGCTCGGGCGGGAGCTTCCTCTCGCAAAACGACCTGCGGGCGTACTTCGGGCTCGGCGACTATGCAGGTCCCGTCGACATCGAGATCCGCATGCCGGGCGGACGTCGCTGGGCCTGGAATCAGCTGCCGGGCGACCGCCTCCATCTTCTCAAGCTTGTGGATTCAGCGAGCATCGCTCCAGCCGGCATTGCTCGATGAAACCGCCGCGCAAACCCCGAACGAGACGGCTCCTGATCGTCGGCCTGCTGTCGGCGTGTGCCGTTTTTCGTGGAACAGCGCAGGAGCAAGCCGACTATCGACCCAAGCTCGCCGTTTCGGAAGCGGCGGCGCCGTTTCTGAAACAGCTCGAGCCAGGGAATGATGGGTTCCCGCTGGAGCGTCAGGCCGCCGAGCTCGATGCGCGGCTCCGCGAGCTGTCCGAGGCGCTTCGTGCGGGAGGGGACCGCGCCGCCGGCGTCACCACGGGATTGCTCGATCCAGGCTTCCGCGGCGCACGACTCATCCCGCTCGAAGCCGCTGAGGCGAGTCAAGCGCCGCTCGATGTGAAGAGGGCGAAGGATCTGCCGCGCGATCCGACGCTCGATGCTCGCGCCTTTGCCGTCGAACTGCGGCGGCTGATGGACGATATCCGCGACGTCGCCACGGCGGAGTTCCTCATCACCGCGATCGAACCCGAGGGTTCGGCCGATCCGCCGTCAGGCCTCCGCACCACCGTCCGCTACGACATCGTCGGCGCCGGGACAACCGCGTCCCGCGTCGAGCACGTCGGCGAGTGGGAGATGGGATGGCGGCGAAACGCGTCGGGCTGGCAGGTCGTTCGATGGACGGCCGCGTCGCACGTGGTCAGCCGCGCGCGACAGCCAATCTTCACGGAGATCACCGTGGCGGCGCTCGGCGGCAACGACTCGTTCCGCCGCCAGCTCAACCTCGATCTCGACTCGTGGATGGCGACCGTTGACTCGGTCCTGACCCGCGACTCGAACGGCCATCAGGGTGTCTCGGTCGGAGACGTGGACGGCGACGGCCTCGACGATCTCTACGTGGCGCAGCCGGCCGGGTTGCCGAACCGGCTCTACCGAAATCGCGGCGACTCGACCTTCGAGGACATCACGGACCAGGCGGGGGTCGGCGTCCTCGACGACACGGCGCAGTCGCTGTTTGTCGACGTCGACAACGACGGCGATCAGGATCTCGTCGTGGCGACGTCGACCAACCTGCTGCTGTTCGTCAACGACGGCAAAGGCCATTTCACCCGGGTTCAGGACGCCTTCCGGTTGGCGCGGCCGCTTCAGGGCGTGCTGACGTCGATCGCGGCGGCGGACTACGATCGCGACGGTTTTCTCGACCTCTATGTGTGCGTCTACTCGTATTTCTTCGGTGCCGGCGAGGACAAGGCAGGCACGCCGGCGCCGTACTACGACGCACGCAACGGGCCGCCGGCGGTGCTCTTTCGCAATGACGGCCACGGGCGATTCGTCGACGCCACCGCGGACGCCGGTCTCGACGCCGGCAACGATCGCTATCATTTTGCGGCGGCGTGGGGCGACTATGACGGCGACGGCTGGCCGGATCTGCTGGTCGCGAACGACTTCGGGACCAAGAACCTGTACCACAACCTCGGGCGTCGTGACGGCAAGGTGAGATTCGAGGATGTCGCCGCCGCAGCGGGAGTCCTCGATCATGGCGCCGGCATGAGCGCCACATTTCTCGACTACGACAACGACGGGCTGCTCGACATCTATACCGGCAACATGTGGAGCGCGCCGGGGCTGCGCGTCACCTCGGCGCCCGCCTTCATGCGCGATGCGACACCGGAGGTGCGCGCGCTCTATCGGCGGCACGTTCGCGGCAATACGCTGCTGCGAAACCTCGGCAATGGCCGCTTCGAGGACACGACCCTCGAGGCGCACGCCGAAATGGGCCGCTGGGCGTGGTCGTCGGACGCGATCGATTTCGACAGCGACGGTTGGGACGACCTCTACATCGTCAACGGCATGCTGACGCGCAAGACGGACGCCGCCGGCGGCCCGGACCTCGAGGGATTTTTCTGGCGGCAGGTCGTGGCGCGCTCACCGCTGACCCGTGTGCCAGGCACTCCCTACGACGATGCGTGGCGCGCGATCAACCAACTGCTGGTTCACGGCTCGATCGCCAGCCGGCAGCGCAATGTGTTCCTGCGCAACGATGGCCATGGCGGATACGACGAGATCTCCGGCACACTCGGCCTCGATCTCGACCAGGACGGCCGGTCGTTTGCGGTCCTGGACATCGACGGCGACGGCGATCCGGACCTCGTCGTGATGGCCGATCGGCAGGCGCCGCAGCTTCGCATCTTCCGGAACGATTTCGAGGCGAAGGCGGCGTCGATCGCCGTGCGCTTGCGCGGGACCACGAGCAACCGCGACGCGATCGGCGCGCGGGTCACCGTCGAGACCGATCGACTTCACAAGGTCAAAATCGTGCAGGGCGGCTCCGGATTCCTGTCTCAGCACTCGAAGGAGCTGCTCATCGGCCTGGGCGCCAGCGAGCGCATCTTGAAACTGACCGTCAGCTGGCCCTCGGGCAACACGCAGGTGTTCACCGATGTCCCCTTGAACGCTCGGCTGCGGATCGTCGAAGGGAGCGGGATCGAGACGGAAGCCTTCAAGCCGCGATCGGCAGCGACGCCGACGTCCCCGCTTCCCGCTCCGGCCTCAGCGCCGCGTGCGACCTGGATGTACGAACCGTTCCCGGCGCCGGACTTCTCGCTGCCTGACCTCGCCGGCGGGACGCGTTCGGTCGCGGCATTGCGAGGAAAGCCGGCGATCGTCCTGCTGTGGTCGTTCGAGGTGGCCGCGGCACGTACCGCGCTCGAGACGCTGGGGCGTGGCGCCGAGGCGCTGTCCCGGGCCGGCGTGGGGTCGATCGCCATTGCCGTCGATCCTCCGCAGGATCAAGCATCGCTGCGGACTCTTTCGTCAGGCCAGACGGCGGTGGTCATGGCCACTCCTGAAGTGAGCCTGAGTTACGCCATCCTGAACCGGCATCTGTTCATGAATCAGCAGAACCTGCGTTTGCCCACGGGTCTGCTCCTCGATTCGAGCGGCAACGTCGTGAAGGTCTACCGCGATCGCGTCGACGTCGACCAGATCGTGATGGACGCGAGCAGGATCGACGTGTCTCAGGCCGAGCGTCTTGCTCGGGCTCTCCCGTTCCAGGGAATGTTCTATTCCGGGCTGCCGCGCCGCAACTACCTGCCGTACGGCCGGGAGCTTCTCGATGGCGGGCTCGAGCGCGCCGCGGTGGTGGCGTTCGAGCGCGCGGCCGAGGCGAGCCCGGGCGCGCCGACGCTCTATCGCCTGGGCACGCTGCTCGTCAGGAGCGGGGAGGCGGTTCGCGCCCGCGCCGCGTTCGAGCGCGCCCTCGCCCTGCAGCCGGATCTGGCCGAGGCCAACAACGACCTCGGAGCGCTGCTCGCGCAGGGCGGCGATCTCGATGCGGCCATCAGCCGGTTCCGTGCGGCGCTGGCCTCGACTCCGGAGTACCCCGACGCGCTGAACAATCTTGGCTATGCCCTCCTGCTGACTGGTCACGATCAGGAGGCTCGCGCGCTCTACGAAAAGGCGTTAGCGCTCCAGCCGGACTTTCCCGAGGTACTGAACAATCTGGGCCTGCTGTTCGGCCGTGCGGGCGACATGGATCGGGCGGAGCGCTATTTCCGTGACGCGCTCGGCCGCCGCCCAGACTATGGAGAGGCCGCCAACAATCTCGCGCTCGTGTTCGTGTCACGAGGGCAGGCAGACGCGGCTGTCGGCCTTCTTCAAACCGTTCTGAAGCGGACACCACAGTACGAGGCCGCCTACGTGACGTTGGCAAAGATCCACTTCAGCGCCGGCCGTTCGAAAGAGGGAATCGCGGTACTCGAACAGTTGCTGCAGACAAACCCGAGGCATGCAGTGGCGCTCGAATTGCTCCGGCAATGGAAGGGGCGGTAGTGGAGATGAATCACCGTCTGCTCGCCACCTCCGTCGCGCTGCTCGCGGTCGTCCACCTTCTGGCGCAGGCTCCAGAGACGGGACCGTTCGATCTCGTCATCGCCAATGGCCGCGTGATGGATCCCGAGTCGAACACGGACGCCATTCGGCACGTCGGCATCACCGGAGGCGTCGTCCGCATGGTCAGCGCGACGCCGCTCCAGGGCCGCGCGTCGATCGACGCGCGCGGCCTCGTAGTCGCTCCCGGCTTCATCGACCTCCACCAGCATGGCCAGACGTCCGCCGACTACGTGAGAAAGGCCGCCGACGGCGTCACCACGGCGCTCGAACTCGAAGTCGGCACGGCGGATGTCGATGCATGGTACGCGGAGCGTGCGGGGAAGTCCGCGATCAACTTCGGCGCGAGCGTCGGCCACATTCCCGTGCGGATGGTGGTGATGAAGGACCCCGGCGCCTTCCTGCCAAGCGGACCCGCGGCGAGCCAGGAAGCGACGGCGCTGCAGATCGTCGAGATCAGAACGGGCCTCGCCCGGGGACTCGCCAGAGGCGCCGTCGGCGTCGGCCTCGGCGTAGCGTACACGCCGCAGGCGGCGCGCACCGAGATTGCCGACGTGTTCGACGTCGCCAGCAGTGTGGGCGCGCCGGTCTTCGTCCACATGCGCGGAGGCGATCCGATAGCGGCCTTCGAGGAAGTGCTGGCGCTGGCGGCCGCCACAGGCACTCCGCTGCATATCGTGCACGCACAGAGCTCCGGCGGGCGGCAGACGCCTGCGCTGCTGCAGTTGCTCGGCCGCGCGCGCGGACGCGGGATCGACGTGACCACCGAGATGTACCCGTATACCGCCAGCCAGACGCGGATTGAGTCCGCGCTGTACGACGACTGGGAGCGCTACACCGACGAGCGTTTTCAGACGCTGCTGTGGCCGGCCACCGGCGAGCGGCTCACGCGCGATACGTTCGCGAAGTACCGAAAGCAGGGCGGGTCGGTGATCTCGTTCGGCAACACCGAAGAAGTCGTGATGGGCGCGGTCGCGGATCCGCTGACCATGATCGCCAGCGACGGATCGGCGACGCATCCGCGCGGCGCCGGAACGTTTTCACGCGTGCTGGGCCGCTACGTCCGCGAGCGCGGCGCGCTCCCGCTAATGATCGCCATCCGCAAGATGACGCTAATGCCGGCGCAGCGCCTCGAAGCGCGCGTGCGTTCCGCCCGGTCGAAGGGCCGCCTCCGTGAAGGCGCCGACGCCGACGTCACGATCTTCGATCCAGCGACCGTCCTCGACGAGGCGACCTACGAAATGCCCAACCGAGTGTCGCGCGGGATCGTGACCGTGCTCGTCGGCGGCGTCGCGGTTATTCGGGACGGCAGAGTCGTGGAAAACGCAACCCCCGGCCGTCCTCTCCGAGCGGACATCGCTCCGAAGCCCTGAACCGCATCGAGCCCATATCGACCGCACCGGAAATCAATCGTGCCCCTCCAGGGCATGCGAGGCCACGTAGCGCGCGACTGCCTCGCCGATGGCGCTTCCGACCTTGCACGCCGTTCTCCAGTGAATCCCGCCGAACACCCGAGCGTCGTGAATCTCCTCGAGAACGTCAGAGTACGTCGTGTACGTGCGCGTTCCCGTCCGCACGTCAGACGTGACGTTGATCGGCATCCCGGGATTGTCGCCGAAGACCTCAGCGAGGACCCAGCGTGCCGCGCCGCTCAACGTCGAATGGCCGGACGGAAATTCCGGATGCGCGGGCGTCCCGGTCGCCGCGAAGAAATCGAGCCACGGCGTCCATGCCGGATCCGGTTCGAAGGATCCGAGGGTCGCCGCCGTAATCGGACGCCAGAGAACGAAGCGGTACTTCGCATCCCAGCACGCGATCGCGGCGTCGCCCATCGACAGGTTCAGCAGCGCGAACAAATGCGCGTTCTCCAACAGAGTGAGGTGCCGCGCAAGCGCCGCGTCCGACGCCATCCGAATCCAGAACAACGCCGTATTGCCGGCCCAGAAGAGAGAGAGCTCAGATTGATCGGCAGTCCGCGGACTCCCCGTGTAGGCGCCCATCATCTTCGTTTCGCGGTAATCGGCGATGTACTGCGCGCTCGTCAGGTCGGGCTGTCCTGTCGCGGGCGACGCATACGGAGCTGGCGGGCGGAATTGACTCGGCCGCAACAGGACCCACGGCGTCATCGTCGCAACCTGGGGAGCCGCGCCGGGAAGCGGCGGACCTCCGGGCCTTGGCGTCGGCCGCCACACGCCTGTGACGGCAGCGCCCAGGAACGTCGGCATTGGGTTGGGGTTGAAACCGTCGGTCGATCGCCACTCCCAGATGCTGTCGGCGACGGCCTGTCCCCACGCCATGCCCACTGGAATGGAATTGCTTTTGCCCGGCCCGGGAACGATCGCAGCGATCGACGCGTCGCGCTGCGCGGTCAACGATGCCGCGCGCGCCGGGTACAGCCTGAGCAGGATGGCAAAGGCCGCCTGGATCGCTGCGGCTTCGGGCGACGTGTGCGGCGGCGCCTTCTCCGTCACATGAATCGACGCGAAGCGATGCGGCTCGATCGCATTCACGGCGTCGAACACCGATGACGACACGAGGGCGACATTACGGGCGGTGACGAGCGGACTCGTCCCCGTTGCGATGATCGTGTCGTTGGTGATTTTCATCCACTCGAGCACCGGATCCTGAGCAGCCGCGGATGCCCGCGGCAGCATCGACAGGAGGGCGGTCAGACACAGAGTGGACACTGCGGGCAAGAATCCCCGATAACTCGGTCCGACAGGTGAATGGGCCATGGATCCTCCGTGCGCGGCAGGCGCGCACGCGAGTGGCCGATCGCGCGCACGTCGGTGCGCGGCTACGAAATTGAGAGGGAAAGGGAAACCGGGCTATCGTAGCCGCGGGGGAAGTGATGTCAAGTGAATTCAAAGCTTTAGTTGAAAAACGTGAGGAATTGCTGACCTGGCGCAATCATTCACGTCTTCTTCCGTTCGCTGATGAGCCGCTTGAACCGGAACGCGTTCTCCGGGAGCTGCAGGTCCATCCCGTAGTGGTTCGGCCCGACCGCGGCGACCTTCGCGACGATCACGCTCAGATCGTCGCCCTTGAACGCGTCGATCACGGCCTCGCCGAAGTCCATGACCGAATCGACGGCGCTGACGCGCTCGAGGCCCGCACCCTTCGCGATCGCGGCCAGATCGGTGATGCCCGACGTGGTGTGCGAGTCGAAGCCGCCGGTCGATAGCAGGCTGCCGTTGTCGAAGACGATGTG
This sequence comes from Vicinamibacterales bacterium, assembly GCA_035693505.1. GTDB lineage: Bacteria > Acidobacteriota > Vicinamibacteria > Vicinamibacterales > CAVVIG01 > CAVQFC01. The sequence continues at coordinate 16,075 of DASSGK010000630.1, read as the reverse complement.
CGTCAGGTTCTTCGGCCTGTATCGCGCCATCGTCGCGAGCGTTCCCAGGTTCATCAGGACCGACCCGTCCCCGTCGAGCACGACGATGCGCTCCTCCGGAAGGTGCATGGCGAGCCCGAGGCCGATCGAGGAGGCGAGCCCCATGGCGTGCTGCAGATAGAAGAAGTTGTCCTTGTGCCCCAGGTCGTAGAGTTCCTGGGCGCAGGCACCCATGATCGTGACCACGAGCTTGTCGTCGAGCTCGGGATACAACATCCCGATACACTCCGCGCGTTTCATCAGGCGTCCTCCATCAGATCGCGCGTGAGGAGCAGCGCGACCGGGGAGAGTGCGCTCTGGGAAAACGTGTACGCCTCGCGGATCTGATGGCCGACCTTCGCCGGGTCGCGTGCGTATTCGAAGGGGATGCCGAGCGCACGTAAGACGCCTTCGGTCACGATCCCGCCGCGCGTGTGCCACGGATACGGTTCGCCCCAGTGACCACGGAGCGCGATCAACATGCACAGCGGAATGCCGTAGAGCTGCGCCAGCGACACGATCCCGTTGATCGCGGCGAGAAACCCGTGGTTCTGCATCAGTAGTACGTGCCGCGCGCCGGCGAAATACGCCCCCGCGGCGACGCCGATGGCTTCCTCTTCCTTGGCCACCTGAATCAACGTGACGTCCGGGTCTCGTTCCGCCTGTTGCAGTAGGAGCCCGAGCCACGTTTCCGGCAGCGCGGACAGCGACGTGATGCCCGCGGCTTTGATGCCCTGGAAGATGACCTTCGAGTTCTCGTACGAAACCGTCATCGGGATGATTTTATTCGATCTGTTCCGCTGTCACGCTTCTACGGATCGATATCATCACGCCCGTCTGCAGTGCCGGGACGCGATGGGCGGGAGACGGACGACGTTGGACCCCGTCGTGTCTTGGCGATGGGTCATCGGGCGTAGGATTTGTCTCGACAGGTCCGTACCGCAGGAGGAACCATGTCCCATGGCGTTATCGTGAAGAGAACGAATGTCGTGACGGTCGGCCTGTTGCTGCTGTTTGGCGGCCTCGGTCGAGCCACGTTCGCGCGCGCGCAGGGCCATACGCTCATCGTCCTCAGCCACACCAACCACACGGTGTACGAGCTCGATCCGGCAACCGGCAGGGTCGTCCACGAGTTCGTCGCACCCGATCAGCCGCACGAAGCGGCGATCACCGCAGATGGCAGGACTATCTTTGCGTCGATTCCAATGGCTGCGTTCGTGGAAATCATCGACGGCCAGACGTTCAAGGAGAAGGGTCGGATTGAGAGCGACTACTTCAAGCGGACCCCGCAGCCTCGCCGTGCCGGCCGCAACGGCGCGCCTCCGGGACCGCCCAACACGTCGGCGTCGCCCCATGGCATGTCGTTGAACAACGACGGTACGAAGCTGTACATCGGCACGGAGAACGCCGACATCTCCGGCGTCATCGTGTACGACGTGAAGGCGGGCAAAGTCGTGAAGAAGATCGATCTGCTGCTCGAAGGCGGTCACTATCTCCAGATTCAGCCCGGTACCGACAAGCTGTACTACCCGCATCGGACCGACAACCGCGTCGTCGTGATCGATACGAAGACCGATCGCATCACGAAGATCATTCCAATCGAGGGCGGACCGGTCGGCGTGGCGTTCGCGCCGAACGGCGAGGTCTGGTTTCACGAAGATGGCGATGGATCGGTGACGGTCGTCGATTCGAAGACAGACGAAGTGATCAAGGTGATTCAGACCGGCGGCAAGGGAGCCGGCCGGATGGCGGTGTCGCCCGACGGCCGCTTCGCCGCTTCGCCGCACAGCGAGTCGCAAGACGTCGCGATCATCGACGCCGTCAACAAGACAGTACTCACGACGGTGAAGATCGGAAAAGGACCAGGATTCCCGATGTTTTCGCCGGACAGCACCAAGCTGTACGTCCTCGAGTCGGGAAACGGTGACGTCGTCGTGATCGACTTGAAATCGATGAGCGTTGCAGCGCGGTACAGGATAGGCACCGACCCGTTCGGAGGCGGCGTCAAGACGTCCTCCCGTGAATAGCCTGCCGCGGCACGTCTGGCTCCCTCGCAGGCCGCTCCGAACCTGATGTAGTCTTTCGTACTTCATGTGAGGTACATAGGCGATTCATGAGACGCTCACGCCTTCTCGCGCTGGTGGTCGTCGTGGCGGCCGTCACCCCATCGTCAATCAGCGGCCAGCAGGGGACCAACCTCGGCACGGCGCTGCGCTGGCGCAGTATCGGCCCGTATCGCGGAGGCCGTGTGACGGCGGTTGCCGGCATCGCCAGCCAGCCCCTGGTTTATTACATGGGCGCGACCGGCGGCGGTGTCTGGAAGACCGATGATGCGGGCACGGTCTGGACCAATGTGTCGGACGGCTTCTTCCGGACCGGATCGGTCGGCGCGGTCTCCGTCTCGCAATCGAATCCGAACGTCGTGTACGTCGGCATGGGCGAGGCGTGCCTGCGCGGCAATCTGTCGTCCGGCGACGGGATATACAAATCCATCGACGCCGGAAAGACCTGGGCGCACGCCGGCCTGCCCGACTCGAGCCAGATCGGTCGCATCAGTGTTCACCCGACGAATCCGGACGTCGCGTACGTCGCGGCTATTGGGCATCCCTACGGGCCAAACGCGGAGCGCGGCGTGTTCCGGACCAGGGACGGGGGCAAGAGCTGGCAGAAGGTGCTGTTCGTGAACGACAAGACCGGCGCCGCGGACATTGCGATGGATCCGTCCGACCCGCAGGTGCTTTACGCGACCACCTGGCAGCTGCTGCGCACGCCGTGGGACATCACAAGCACCGGCCCCGGCGGCGGCCTCTACAAGTCCACCGATGGCGGCGAGACGTGGAACAAGCTCACAACCGGACTGCCGACGACGAACCTCGGGAAAATCGGGGTGACCGTGTCGCCCGTCAATCCGCAGCGCGTCTGGGCGACGGTCGAAGCCGACGAGAAGGGTGGCGTCTATCGGTCGGACGACGGCGGGCGGACGTGGCAGCTGCTCAACGACGGCTTCAACATGACGTCGCGGCAGTACTATTACGGCCACATTTTCGCCGACCCGCTGGACGCGAACACGGTCTACACCTTCTGCGCGAAGTACTTCTACAAGTCCACCGACGGGGGCAAGACGTACACCGAAGTGCAGACGCCGCACAGCGACTACCACGATCTGTGGATCGATCCGAAGGATCACCTGCGGATGGTGAACGGCAGCGACGGTGGCGCCGCCATCACGTTCAACGGTGGCCGGACGTGGACGTCGCTCGACAACCAGCCGACCGCGCAGTTCTACGCGGTGACCACCGACAACAGCATCCCGTACCGGATCTACGGGTCGCAGCAGGACAACACGACCGTCTCGATTGCGAGTCGGACCGACGGCGCCGGTATCACCACGAGCGACTGGCACACGGTCGGCGGGGGTGAGAGCGGCTATCTGGCAGCGACCCCGTCGAACCCGCCGGTCGTCTTCGGCGGCAGCTACTTCGGTCTGATGACGCGCTACGACGAGCGCACCGGCCAGACGCGCAATGTGACGATCTGGCCCGACTACAACGGCGGCCGCATGGCGGCGGACGTGAAGTACCGCTTTCAGTGGACCTACCCGATCATCGTGTCGCCGCACGACGGCAACACGATGTACGCCGGCGCTCAGGTGCTGTTTCGATCGACAAATGGCGGACAGAGCTGGGAAGTGATCAGCCCCGATCTCACGCGCAACGACAAGGCGAAGCAGAAAGGCGGACGCCTCGAAGAGTACTACTCGACGATCTTCACCATCGCTGAGTCCAGGCGCGAAAAGGGTGTCATCTGGACGGGATCCGACGATGGGCTCGTGCAGGTGACGCACAACGGCGGACGCGACTGGCAGAACGTGACGCCGCCGGCGCTTCAACCGTTCACGCGCGTGAACATCATCGAGGCGTCGCCTCACGATCCGGGCACCGCGTACGTCGCGGCGAATCGCTATCAGCTCGACGACTTCAGGCCGTTCATCTTCAAGACCACCGACTACGGCAAGTCGTGGCAGACGATCGCGTCGGGGATTCCCGAACGCAGCTTCGTCCGGACGGTGCGGGAAGATCCGACGCGTCGGGGTCTGCTGTTCGCCGGCACGGAGACCGGCGTCTACTATTCGCTCGACGGCGGCGCGCGATGGGAGTCGCTCCAGCTCAATCTGCCGGTGGTGCCGATCACCGACCTCGCGATCAAGAATGGCGATCTCATCGCGGCGACGCAGGGCCGGGCGTTCTGGGTGCTCGACGACATCACACCGCTCGAGACGATGAGCGACGCGGTGACCACAGCGGCCGCGCACCTGTTCGCGCCGCGCGATGCGGTTCGAACCAGGCGTGGCGGCTTCGGCCGGGGCGCCGCAGGCGTCGGGCAGAATCCTCCCGGCGGCGCGATCATCACCTATTCGCTGAACACGGCCCAGAGCGTCACGCTCGAGTTCCTCGACGCGAGAGGAACCGTGGTGAAGAGCGTGTCCAGCACGGACCGCAACGGGCCCGCCGGCACCGCCGGCCTGCACCGTTACGCGTGGGACATGCGCTACACGGATGCCAAGGGCATCGATGGCGGGACCTTCCTCGCCGGAGGCAATCTCCGCGGTCCGGTCGCTGTGCCAGGGACCTACCAGGTGCGGATGAGGGCTGCCGGTCAGACGCTCACGCAGCCGCTGCGCATCGTCGCCGATCCGAAGAGCGAGGCGAAGAGCACAGACCTGCAAGAGCAGTTCGATCTGCTCGTCGCCATCCGCGACAAGGTGTCGGCCGTGCACGTTGCGGTGAACGAGATCAAGAAGATGCGGGCGAGCCTGGAGTCGCGACCCGATCGCGCATCGTTCGCGCGGCTCGACGCCGCGCTCGAGGCCGTGCAGAAGGAACTCGTCGATCTGCGCTTCGCCGGCTTCGACGATCAGATGCTGGTCTTCGACCTGAAACTCAACAACCGGATCGCGGCACTTCAGAACTACGTCGCGCAGGGCGACTACGCGCCGACCGAGCAGCAATACTCCGTCTTCAGGGAGCTGTCGTCGATGATCGACAGTGTGTTTGCACGTCTTGCGACACTCAGGTCGCAGATGCCGCCGCCATAGAACCCAGATCTCGTCCGGAGGACCTCATGCATCGCACGCTGTCCCGAGTCCACAGGCTCCTTGCCGCGCTGTTGCTGTTTGCCGCGCCGGCCTTCGCGGATGTGACCCGCTTCGATCTGTCCGGAATCATTACGGACGCGACCGGCGGCGTGCTACCGGGAGTGACGGTCAACCTGACGAACTCCGACACCGGTTTCACCCGATCGACCGTGACCGACGACGCCGGCCGCTACTCGTTCAATGCGATGCCGCCGACGGGCAAGTGGACGCTGGAAGCTGAGCTCCCGGGGTTCAGTTCGCAAAAGCGGGAAGGCCTCGAGTTCCAGGCCAACACCAGGCCCGTGATCAACTTTCAGCTGTCGGTTGGAGCGCTGACAGAGGTGATGACCGTTCAGGCGTCGTCTCCGCTCGTGCGAACACGCGAAAGCGAGTTGTCGTCGATCATGGACGCCAAACAGGTTGATGCCCTTCCCACGAACGGACGCAACTTCCTGACGCTCCTGCAGACATCCGGCAGCGTGGTCCCTACGGGCAACGGCAGTTCCGCCCTCTCGGTCAACGGGCAGGGCATCCGCATGGCGAACTTCCTGGCCGACGGTGTGTCGATGACCGGCCGTGAGATTCGAACCCTGAACGGCGAGTTCGGCGGCGGCAATGGCCTGTCGCTGGACGTTGTGAAGGAGCTGCAGGTCATCACGAACGGTTTCAAAGCCGAGACCGGCCAGACCGGCGCCGGGACCATCAGTGTCATCACCAAGAGCGGAACGAACACGCTGTCCGGCAGCGCTTATGGCTTCTGGCGGCCGACCGATTTCGTCGCGGCTAACCTGCTGACCGGTGCGGCGACGACGCAGAGCCGCTCGCAGTACGGCGGCACCATCGGCGGACCGATCAAGAGGGACGTCACCCACTATTTCGCGAACTACGAGGACACCGCGATCAACGATGCGTCCGTGGTCACCTCGGTGCTGGCGCCAGGGACGTTTCCGGCGCCGCAGACGCAGCGTCAAGGCTTCTTCAAGGTCGATCACCGGTTCAGCGACCACAACGCGCTCGACGTGCGCTACAACTTCAATCGCAACACGCAAGAGGCCCAGAGCGTGGGTGGCCTGAACACCTACGACCGCCGCACCAACACCGTCGGCCGGACCGACGGCTTCGTCACCTCGCTCCTCAGCAACTTCGGCTCGAACAAGGTGAACGAGGCGCGGTTCCGCTATACCTTCGATACCGTGGACTTCTACTCGCCGCTGACGGCGTCGAGCGGTGCGGCGTCGAGGACGCCCGACTTCTCGACCGCCCCCGTGTCGATCGTCTACACCGGCGTCGGGAACGCGGGGACCAACCCGTCGTACCCGCAGAACCTCGTCGAAAAGCGGGCGCAGTGGGTCGATCAGTTCTCGGTCGTCCACGGCGCGCATCAGTTCAAGAGCGGCGTCGACGTCATCGGGTCGTGGCGCTTCGTCACGCTCTTCAACAACTTCCCGGGCACCTACACGTTCGCACAGGGAGCGAAATACCCCTTCAACGCGAGCGACCCGGCGACCTTTCCGTTCCAGTACACCCAGACGTTCGGGATTTCGGGGCTCAACTTCAAGGACGCGCTGATTGGCCTGTTCACGCAGGACGACTGGGAAGTTCGCCGCGGCCTGACGCTGAACCTTGGTGTGCGTTGGGACAAGGATTCGCTGTTCCAGGGCGACAACAATAACTTCGCGCCACGGGTCGGCTTCGCGTGGAACCCCGACGGAGACGGGAAGACCGTGGTACGGGGAGGCACGGGCATTTTTTACGACACACTCGAGTCGTCGCTGATCAACCGCGAGTCGAACACCGGCCCCGTCGGTCAGACCACGATCGACCTGCGCCAGGGTGATCCGCTCTTCCCGACGTTCCCGAATCGTCTGTCGGCGTTTCCCTCAGGTGCGGGCACCGTGCCCCGTGCCCTGGTGTACGTACCGATCTTCCAGGGCCCTGATTTCCCGCTCGGCATCGGCGACGAGTTCCATCGCAGCGCGCCGTATTTTTTCAACACGAACCTCGGCGTGCAGCGCGAGCTCAGCACCAACTGGGCCCTCTCGGCCGACTACACGCGCGTCTACGGCTACAACCTGCTCACGACATTTGACATCAACGCACCGCCGTACTTCGCGCTCGGCCCGGGGCAGACCAGGACCCAGGCGCAGGCGGATCGGCTGCGGCCACTCGGATCGCCGAACACGACGGGCGGGCCGTACGGCATCGACTTCACCGGATTCCGCACGCTGTATCTCCAGTACAACGGGGGCAACACGCAGTACAACGCCGTCAAGTTCGCGCTGACCAAGCGTCTGTCGCAGAACTACTCCTTGCAGGCCAACTACACGCTCGGCAAGGCGCAGGGTGACGTCGACAATTTCCGGGTGGCGAACTCGTTCGTCCCTGGCCTGACCGCGATTGGTGGCGATCGCAGTTATCAGTTCGGGCCGAGCGACACCGACGTCAGGCACGTGTTCGTGGTGAACGGAACTTATCTCGCGCCGCTCGGCCTGCGCATCGGTGCGATTCTGTTCGCGCGCTCCGGATTCCCGTATACCGGAGTGGTGGGCACCGACGCCAACGGCGACGGCTTCTCGTCGAACGGCAGCTTCGGTGATCGACCGGCCTCGCTCACGCGCAACTCGTTCCGCTATCCATCGCAAGTCACGCTCGACACCAGCGTCGCGTACGACCTGAGGCTGATGGGCTCGCACGCCGTGGAACTGCGATTCGACGTGTTCAATCTGGGGAACAAGAGGAACATCATCACGGTCAACAACATCATCGGCCTCGACCCGAACAGTCCGCCAGCGACATTCGGCACCGTCACTGCGGTGGGCGCGCAGCGTCAGGCGCAGATCGCGGTGCGCTACCGGTTCTGAAGACTCCGGATCGCTTCGCGCGCAGCCGAGACCTGCCTGGCGTACTCGGGCGGCGCGATCCGGATGAAGGCCTCGTAGTCGCGCCGGGCTTCGTCGAGGCGGTGCAGATCGAGCGCGGCCTTCGCGGCGCCGAACAAGGCCTCGGCATACTGGGGCCGTACCGCAAGAGCGGCGTGATACGTATCCAGAGCACGCTGCGGGTCGCCCGCAGCCAGGTAGCCGGTCGCCAACTCGTAGTGGGCCTCTGCGTACGACGGATTCCGTTCGAGCGCCTGACGTAAATGCTCTTCCGCCGCGGTTTCGCTGCCCATCCGCCGCTCGATCATGGCGAGGTTGTAGTAGGGTTCCGGCCGATCGGGCGCCGCCGAGATCGCCTTGGCAAAGGCGTCGCGCGCGCGCTCGACGCGGCCGCCTGTCGCTTGCAGCAGGCCCAACCGGTTCCAGACGTCCGCATCGGCGGGCGCGGCCTGCGATGCTTCTTCGAGCGCGGTGCGTGCATCGTCCGGCCGGCCCTGCCGTTCGGCGATGGACGCCAGGTTGACGAAGACATCGGGATGTCTGAACCCGGCCGCCAGTGCCCCGCGATAATGCGCGCGAGCGAGATCGAGCCGTCCCGTCCGGAAGTTCGTATCCCCGAGATACTTCATCGCCAGCCCGTTGGACGGATCGAGCGCGAGTGCTCGCTCGAAGAACGGGCGGGCAGCCGCGGGATCGCGTTCGACGCGATCGATGCCGTCTTCGATCTGCCCCCAGACCTCCACACGATCCTTGGGATCGACGGCGCGCGTCGCCGGCGTGGGGGTCGTGGCGCCGGACACGTACCCCAGTGCGCGCAGCCGCTCGGCCGATTCTCCGCCGGAGGCGGTCGACGCCGGTGCGCGCTCCGACAAGGCCGGCAACGTACGCTGCAAGCCGGCGGCGAGCGCGCCGCGGGTGTCGACACGGTTCAGCCGCTCAGCCGGATCGTCCTCGAGGTCGTAGAGCTCGGGACGCGGTGCCTCGATGAACTTCCATCGGCGCGTGCGAACGGCTCGCAGCGGGCTCCAGCCAAGCAGCACGTTCTGGTAGTAGGACTCGGCGTACGCGGGCCGGTCGGGATCGCCAATCGCGCCACCGACCAGCGGCAGCAGGCTCTGCCCGTCGACGCTTGGAAGGCTGGCACCCGCCATAGCGGCGATGGTCGGCGCCAGATCGGCGGTTTCTACCGGCGCGTCCACTACGTGCGGTCGCGCCGACGGCCATTTCACCAGAAGCGGAACGTGGATCGTCGCGTCGTACAGAAATGTGCCATGGGTCCGCTCGCCGTGTTCGCCGAGCGATTCGCCGTGATCGGCCACGACGATCGCGGCCGCGGCTTCGAGCAGACCCCGCCGCTCGAGCTGTTCGAAGAACCGACCCAGCGCCGCGTCGGTGTAGGCGATCTCTCCGTCGTAGGGGGACGAAGCGTACTTCGTCGCAAATGGCGGCGGCGGTGTATATGGAGAGTGCGGGTCGAACAGGTGCAGCCAGACGAACGACGGCTGCGAGCGGTGGCCGTCGCTCCAGGCCAGCGCGGCATTGACCACCTCGTCGGCACGACGCTCCACGATGGCGGACTGCTTCAGAAAATCATCATCGTAGCGGTCGAAGCCTCGGGCCAGCCCGGACGAGGCCCGCAGCGGATAGCCGCCGATGAATGCGCCGGTGGCGTAGCCGCGAGACTGCAGGAGCTCGGCGAGCGTGTGCACATCCGAAAGTCGAAATCCGTCGTTGGTGCGAATACCATGGCGCGCGGGATGCAAACCGGTGAGGATCGTGGCGTGCGCAGGGAGCGTCAGCGGCACCTGGGTGACGGCGCCGGCAAAACGAACCGCATGTTCCGCGAATCGATCCAGGTTCGGCGTCAGGCCGGCGGTCGATCCGTAGGCGCCGAGACGATCGGCGCGCAGCGTGTCGATGGTCACGAGCACGATCAGGCGCGGACTCTGCGCCGCGAGCCGCGGCGTCCCGGCGCGCGTGCAGGACGTGAGAAGACTGACGATCGCCAGCAGCGCAAGCACGCGGATCATCGTGGGACCAGTTTACCGAAATCAGCAGGAGCGTTCCGTTTCCTTTGACACCGACACGTCATGAGAGGTGTTATGCGCAGCAGGGTTGCATCGATCGCCGTCGCCGTCCTCGCGCTTGCGGTCGCGCCGTCGGGCGCGCACGCGCAGTCGCGTCCCGTCTTCACACCTGAAGATCTGCTCGCGGTGCGATCGTTTGCCGGCGGTCAGCCGTTTGCCGTGTCGTCCACGGGGCGATGGGTCGCCTACGTCGTCACCGATCAGGATGATGATTGGAACGTCCAGGAACCACGGCCAACCGGTCACCTGTTCGTGCAGGCTTTGGGCGGCGCACCTGCGCCGCCCAAAGCGCTAACGACCGGCGCGGTGCACAGCGCGTTTCCGGTGTGGTCGCCCGATGGCCGGCGCCTCGCGTTCGTCCGAGAGGAGCAGAATCAGGGGCGAGAGGTGATCTGGGATGCCGAGCGCGATCGGATGACTCCGGTCGGCGATGCCTTCGTTGCTCGGATGTACCTGGCACCGCAGTGGGATGCGACAGGGAAGACGTTGATCGTGGCGGCCAGCCAGCCGGAGACGCCGCCGGCGCCGTATCGGGTGCGCTCGGTCAAGAGCACCGACGCGCGCATTCCCGGCGATCAGTTCTTCACCGACGAGCGCAAGGCCTCGCTGGTGGCGATCGACGTGGCGAGCGGCACGTCGACGGCGCTCGCGGAGTCGCCGATCGTGTTGCGCTCGTTCCGGCTGTCACCGAGCGGTGCGCATGTGTTGTACATGGCGCCCGATCCGGCGACGCTCGGCATCATCGGCAAGGAACAGAACGACACCTTCGTCCTGCCGATCAGTCTGACGCCCGGCTCGAAGCCGGCTGCCGCGCGAAAGCTCGCGGACCGCGGACGCTACTCGTGGTCGCCAGACGGGAAAGAGCTCGTCTTCACGAAAGGTGGCCGGCTTGTGGTGGCGCCGGTCGAGGGTGGTGAGCCGAAGCCCTGGCGGGAATCGTACTCGTTTGTTGGTGAACCCGTCTGGGCGCCGGGTGGGTCGCGGTTCGCGACGCTGGTCGCCGATCAATCGGTGACCGATCCGGAGCTCGAGCCGGTCAAGCCTGGCATGTACACGACGGCCAGACCGTTCAACGACGTGTACGTCGTCGGCGGTGACGGCGTGGCGAAGAACATCACGTCGGACATCGAGGATCAAATGTCCGACCTGGCCTGGAGCGCCGACGGCGCAGCCCTGTACTTTCGCGGCACCGACAACAAGACCTACGACGAAACCCTTTACCGGTACATCGTCGCGGACGGCAAGCGGGAGGTCGTCGTGCACGGAGCCGAGTCGTACGACCGATTCACGCCGGCGGCCGGGGGCGTGGTCGCGTCGGTCGAGGATGCCGCGCACCCGTCCGATCTGTGGCTGATCGGCGCAGGCAGCGCCCGCACACGGATCACGACGCTCAATCCACAGCTGGCCAGGTTCGCCTTCAGCAAGCCCGAATTGTTCTACTACCACAACGCGGACGGCGATCGGCTTGGCGCGCTCCTCTACAAGCCGGCGGGGCTCGGCGCGAACGAGAAGGTGCCGGTGATCACCTGGATCTACGAGAAGATGACGCCGGCCATCCACCGGTTCAACGCGCGCGATCAGATGTTCATCAGTCACGGCTACGCGATGCTGATGCCGAACGTCAAAGTCAAAGTGGGCCAGACGGCGGATTCGTTCGAGAAGTGCGTGATCCCGGCGGTGAACGCCGTCCGAGAGATGGGCTTCACGAACGGCAAGTTCGGTCTGTGGGGGCACAGCTTCGGCGCCTACGCGACATCCAACCTGATCACGCGCACCAACATCTTCGCTACCGCCGTCTCCGGGGCGACGCCGGTGGAGCTGTTCCGCAACTGGGCCAGCGGCCGCGACCGCGACTCGCGCAATATCGAAACCGGTCAGGCCCGCATGGGAGGCAGTCCGTACGAGTATCCGGAGCGTTATATCTCGCAGTCCGGATTCTTCCGACTTGATCAAGTCAGCACGCCGGTGCTCATTCTGCACGGCGAGAAGGACCTCACGATTCTCTTCGGCGAGGGCGAGATGATGTTCTACGCGCTTCGTCAGCTCGGCAAGACCGCTGAGTTCGTGTCCTACGCGAACGGCGATCACAGCCTGTCGCGCCATTCGAAGGCCGACGCGCTCGACGCAAACCGCCGCATCCTGGAGTGGTTCGACCGCTATCTGAAGGGCGAGAGAACGGCGAAATCACAATGAACGATGGCAGAGTGGGCAGGCGCTGTTCACGTCCTCAGAACTTGATCATCACCTTGATGGCTTCACGGTCGTTCATCGACCGGTAGCCATCGGGGACACCATCGATGTTCGTGACGCGATCAAACACGAGACCTGGCTCGATTCGACCTTCAAGCACGTCGGGCATCAGCTCGTGCATGTAGGCACGAACCGGCGCCGGGCCGCCGGCGATGGTGATGTTGGCGTAGAACGTCGGCTGCGCACTCGGGATCGTCGTCTCCTGAGGCACGCCGACGCGGCCGACGCTACCGCCGGCGCGCGCGATACCGACGGCCGTGCGCATCGACTCGCCGTGCCCCACACACTCGAGGACGGAATGGGCGCCCAGCCCGCCGGTCAGTTCGCGGACCCGCTCGATCGCGGCATCCCCACGCTCGCTGACGACATCCGTAGCCCCGAACCTGCGGGCCAACGCGATGCGGTCCTTGTGACGGCCGAGCATGATGATCTGCTCCGCACCGAGACGGCGGGCGGCGATGACAGCACAGAGACCGACCGCGCCATCGCCAACGATGGCGGCAATCTTCCCCGGTCGCACGTTCGCCCTCAACGCCGCGTGATGACCTGTGCCCATCACGTCGGAGAGGGTCAGCAGTGACGGCATGAGGGCGTGATCAGGACCGACAGGCAGCGCCACCAACGTTCCGTCGGCCTGCGGCACACGGACCGCCTCGCCCTGGCCGCCATCGAGCGTCGCGCCGCCCCACCAACCGCCATGCAGGCAGGACGTCTGCAGTCCCTGCAGGCAGAATTCGCACGTGCCATCGGACCAGGCAAAGGGGGCTACGACCAAGTCTCCGTTCTTGACCGTTCGAACGTCGGTGCCGATGGCCTCGACGACCCCGATGAACTCGTGGCCCATCCGATTCCCGGTGGCACTCGGCGCCATCGCGTTGTACGGCCAGAGATCGCTGCCACAGATACACGCACGTGTTATTCGGACGAGTGCGTCAGTCGGTTCGACAATTCTCGCGTCGGGAACAGTTTCCACGCGCACATCGTGCGCGCCATACATTACGGTCGCTCGCATTTCATTCCTTCAATCTTCGGCCACACGGGTCATCGGCCGTATTGTTCGTCGGTGACATGTTCCATCCACTCGACGACTTTGCCGTCAAGCATTTCGGCAATGGCGATGTGCGTCATCGCGGTCGTCGGCGACGCGCCATGCCAGTGCCGTTCGCCGGGTTCAAACCACACGATGTCGCCGGCGCGAATCTCCTGGATCGGCCCGCCGTCGCGCTGTGCGCGTCCACATCCGGCGGTGACGATCAGCGTCTGTCCAAGCGGATGTGTGTGCCAGGCCGTACGGGCACCTGGTTCGAAAGTCACGGTCGCCCCGCCACTGCGCGCCGGCGCGGGTCGCTGAAACGGTGAGTCGATCCGCACCGACCCGGTGAACCAGTCCGCGGGCCCTTTGGCCGCCGGTTGTGTTCCGCCTTTGGTTATCTCCATTGTTGCGCTCCGCGCCCTCGCTACCTGCCGACCATCTGCTGCAGGTGCTCGGGATAGCGGGCACCCTGGACCTCGATCTGTGATGCCACGCGATCGATCTCGCGCAGATCGTCGGCGCTGAGCTGAATCCTCGCGGCGCCGAGGTTTTCGTCGAGTCGGTGCCGCTTGGTCGTTCCAGGAATCGGAGCGATCCAGGGTTTCTGCGCGAGCAACCAGGCCAGCGCGACCTGCGCCGGCGTCGCTTGTTTGCGCTCGGCAAAGGCCTTCAGCCACGCGACGAACGCGAGGTTCGTTTTCCGGTTCTCTTCCGTGAATCGCGGCACGACGTTGCGGAAGTCCCCGGAATCGAACGTCGTCTTCTCGTCGATCGTGCCGGTGAGAAAGCCCTTGCCGAGAGGGCTGAAGGGCACGAACCCGATACCCAGTTCCTCGAGCGTTGGCAGCGTCTCGCGTTCCGGCTCGCGCCACCAGAGGGAGTACTCACTCTGGAGCGCCGCGACCGGCTGGACCGCGTGAGCGCGGCGGATCGTCTGCGCCCCGGCTTCCGAGAGGCCGAAATGCCTGACCTTGCCGTCCCGAATCAGATCCTGCACCGCACCCGCAACGTCTTCAATGGGAATGTTCGGGTCGACTCGGTGCTGGTAGAACAGATCGATGCGATCCGTGCGAAGCCTCTTCAGCGACGCGTCGGCGACGGCTCGAATCTGCGACGGGTGGCTGTTGAGGCCCGCCATTTTGCCGTGCTCGATGTGGAAGCCGAACTTGGTGGCGATCGCGACTCGATCGCGGACGGGTTCGAGCGCCTCACCGACGACCTCCTCATTGGCATATGGGCCGTAGACTTCGGCCGTATCGAAGAAGGTCACGCCGGCGTCGACCGCTGTGCGAATGATCGCGATCCCATCCTCTCGGCTCAGCGGCCGCCCGTAGCTCTGGCTGATTCCCATGCAGCCAAAACCGAGCGCTGAGACCTCCAGGCCGTTCGTACCCAACATACGTTTCTGCATCGCTGTCTTTCTCCTTTGTGACTCCAACAAGACCCAGGCACGGCCCTGCGTACTGCACTGAGACAGCGTAACGGCAACGAGTAATACCGACTAGACCGTCAAATCGGCACGAGGATGTGAGTACCATTCACCAATGCAGCTCGACGATTTGAACGTCCTTGCGGCCTTTCTGGCCGTGGCCGAGGAGCGAAGCTTCACCCGCGCCGCGAAGCGCGTCGGCGTGTCACGGTCAGCGCTGAGTCACGCCGTACGCGGTCTTGAAGAACGCATTGGCGTGCGGCTCTTGTTGCGCACGACTCGCAGCGTGGCGCCCACCGACGCCGGCGAGCAGTTGATCGGCCGCCTGCGTCCAGCGCTCGGGGATGTCGCGTCTGTCCTGGATCGAATTGCCGAGCAGCGCGAGCGTCCGGCTGGACGCGTGCGGCTCGTCGTGTCGCCGTTGGCCGCGGCGATGGTGCTGGCGCCGAAGCTCGGCGCCTTCGCACGGGCGTATCCAGATGTCGTCCTCGACGTCACCACGACGAACGAGATGCGCCTCGATCTTGTCGCCAGGCGCTTCGACGCGGGCATTCACCTCGGTGAGTTCATCGAGGGCGACATGATTGCGGTCAGAGTGTCGGCGGATCAGCGCGCAGCCATTGTCGGCGCGCCGGCCTATTTCGAGGCACATTCGAAGCCGAAGTCGCCGCGCGACTTGACCAGGCACCGCTGCCTCAACTTTCGGCATGGCGCAGACGAGACCTATCGGTGGGAGTTCGACAAGGGCAAGCAGTCGCTGGCGGTGGCGGTCGACGGTCCATTGGTGGTCGACGATGTGCAGTTGCTGATTCGCGCAGCGATCGATGGCGTCGGGTTGACGTTCCTCATGGAGGAGCATGCTGCGCCGTATCTCGCCAGCGGTGCGCTGGTGCGCGTGCTCGAAGACTGGTGTGAGCCGTTCGCCGGATACTTTCTGTACTATCCGAGCCGGCGGCAGCAGCCCGCAGCGTTGTCGGCGCTGATCGATACACTTCGGTTGGAGGGGAGTCGCCGTACGTGATCGAACGCGGTTACCGGCGATCCCGCCTGACGTGTGGAGAATTGTTGGAACCTGAAGGAGGTACTCCTTGACACACCCATTTGTATCGGGGCTGACAATCACCGCGCTTGCAGCCGGCGGAATGATCGCCGTCGCGCAAACGCCGACGCCCTCGCCGCGTTCGGTGATCTCCCAGTCGATCACTCCGCCCGCGCATCCACAAAGGCGTGTCGATGATGCCCTGA
>DASSGK010000629.1:0-2344 GCA_035693505.1 Vicinamibacterales bacterium | reverse complement strand
GTGATGCCGCGGGAATGATCGCCACTTCCGGCGACACACGAACCGACAGCGCGGGCACCACAAGAAGCTCCGATCGCTTCTCGCCGCTGAAGATGTCGCCGTTGTACCGATATTGCACCGGCAGCGCGGCGAACACTTCTTCGATAGCGGGACCACCGGACGCACCGGGGAATCCGAGCGTCACGCTCGCGTAGAAATCGGTGGGGCGATACGGCAGACCGAATGGCGCATCCGCATCGAAGGTGTACCGGCCCTCTTCGCCTTTGCGGTGCCAGTACGGTTCGGTGGTGCGCGCGGTCGCCGGAATCTTCAGCATCAAATCGCAGCGTCCCGCCATGTCCTTCTTGAGGCTCGACACGGGAACCGGCGGCGGCGCGTTGGCGCGTCCGCCACGTCCTCCCCGTCCACCGAACGCCTGCTGCTGGATCTGATTCAACGTGCACGCGCCGTCACCCGTGAAGCCGTCGAACTTGGCCTGACGGATCGCGACTTCGCCCGCGCCGTTGTTCGCGACAAACAGCGAGAGATTCACGTCCTGACCGGGCACGACGACGCCGTCGTTCGCGAGCGCGTCGATGCGAAGGCCGCTCGCCATGATGATCGCCTGCGTGAACTCGCGTTCCTTCTGCCGCAAGCGGAAATCGATCTCGTACCTCGCGGTGTCGTCGACGTTCATCGAGCGAAGCTGAGCCCGAAGAACCCGCTCCGCATGCAGTCCCGCGATGAGCGGCGCGACCGCGCCGGCGTCGTTGCCGGCATCGAACCGCTGTTGGGCGGTGCGAATCTGCGACGCCATCGCCGCGAGCCCGTCCGCGAGATCTTTCGGCGGTTTCGCTCCCGCAAACTGCGCGAGCGAGGCAATCGACGAGTCGATGCCGGTCGTCAAGGAGGTTTCCTCGCGCTCCTTCAGCCCGGGAATCGCGGATTCGACGAGCAGATAGTTCCGCGTCGACGGCCCTGGAAGAGCGAGTAATTGCGCCATGCCCTGGCACTTGTGCATGCTGCGCGCCTCGGTGCCGATTTCCGAATACGTGCGGCCAATCAGCTCGTCGAAGACGGACGCGTTGATTCGACAGAACTTAACCTCGGCGCCTCCGGGCGGCGTGGCCGCACCGGCAGTCCAGTAGTACTTCTTCGCCTGCCATGGCCGCAGGCCTTCCTTG
Source organism: Vicinamibacterales bacterium (assembly GCA_035693505.1). Taxonomy (GTDB): domain Bacteria; phylum Acidobacteriota; class Vicinamibacteria; order Vicinamibacterales; family CAVVIG01; genus CAVQFC01. The sequence continues at coordinate 1,181 of DASSGK010000629.1, read as the reverse complement.
ATCTGTTCCGGGAACTTGGTCGCGTCGCCGGCCAGGTTGTACGCGTCGTGCGAGATCACGGCTGAGGCGTTATGGTGCTGGCCGCCGTTGTTGCCGAGCGGCTGCATGCCGAAGATCACATCGGGACGGATCGTCCGAATCATCCGAACGTAGTCCGCGGTGATTTCGTCGCGTCCCCACTTCTCGAACGTCTCGTCGATGCTGAACGAATAGCCGAAGTCGACCGCACGCGTGAAGTACTGCTCCGCGCCGTCGAATCGATGAAGCGCGGCGAGCTCTTCGGTGCGCAGCACGCCGAGCGCTTCGAAAATTTCTGGGCCGATCTCGTTCTGTCCGCCATTGCCGCGCGTCGCCGTCACCAGCGCGGTGCGGTAGCCCTGGCCCCGATTCAGCATCACGAGCAGACCGTTGTCCTCGTCGTCAGGATGGGCGGTCGCTTCCATGACGATGCCGACGTTGGTGAGATGTCGAAGCGCGAGGCCGAGCGCGACGTGGCCCTGCTGCGTGTCGAGCGGCGTCACGCGCATCTGCGCGCGCGGCGCGACGATGGCGATTGCCACAGCTGCGCTACCAATGCTGGCGAGGAGAACGACGCGTTTCATGCTGGAGATCTTACGGCAGGTGGGGCGGGTAAGGCAGGGAGGGCAGGTGGGTGAGGACGCAGAGGCTCTGTGTGCTCCACCCACCTGCCCCACCTGCCCTACCTGCCCTACCTGCCCTACCTGCCCTACCTGCCCTTGAGCACCTCGTCGTAATACCGCTCATACAACGGTACGATCTTCGAGTCTGCGAACCGCTCGACCGCACGTGCTCGAGCCGCGGTGGCCATTCGCGCGTGCAAGGCGCTGTCTGTGAGCAGCCGAATTGATGCATTCGCCATCGCCGCGAGGTCGTCGGCCCGGCACAAGAAACCGGTCACGCCGTCGTCGACGAGCTCGGGCACGCCGCCGACACGTGACGCGACGACGGGCACTTCGCAGGCCATGGCCTCGAGCGCGGCGAGGCCGAAGCTTTCCTGCGCCGACGGCATCAGAAATAAATCCGACGCCGACAGCAGTTGCACCACCTGTTCCTGATCGCCAAGGAACCGGACATCGTCGGCGAGGCCCGCGGCTCGCACCTGCGCGGCGGTATCGGGCAGGTCCGGACCGTCGCCGACCATCAGCAGACGCGACGGGACG
>DASSGK010000628.1:0-5246 GCA_035693505.1 Vicinamibacterales bacterium | reverse complement strand
AAGCACTACGTGTTCGCCTTCAAGGCGCCCACAAAAGCCTTCAACCTCAAACTGAGCTTCAACAAGAGCCGGGCCTCGCGCGACGAGATCATCGACGCGCTCGAGGCCATCCTGAAAGATCTGCGCACCAAGAAATAGGCGAAGCGAGCCGCTGCCGCCGGCGCCTCTCAGGAACGCGAGCGCCCGGTCGAATGCAGTGCAGCCGGTCGGCAGAATGTCGAGCAGGCATGTAGTGCGGGCCTTCAGGCCTGCTCAAGTCGCGGACCTGAAGGCACGCACTACATTGGCATCGAAATCAGATCCCGAAAGTTTGCGACCGCAATTACAGGTACCAGCGATCGACCGGCCAGGGAAGATGCCGGCGAGACAGGACGTCGGAAGTTCGGGAGTTCGAGCTGGGATTTCGAGCGCTTCCCGGACGTCCTCAGACCTATTAGTTAACATAACATACATTATCAGACCCATTGAATATCGCGAGGAAACAGGGCCTGTGCATGGATTGCGGAGGTTTCTGCTGGTCAGGTGCCCAAAGGATCGCGGTTCGCGAATCAGGCGTGCCAAAGCCGAGCTTCGAACAGCGCGTCGGGCACGAGCAGCTCGATTGGACGGTTGGCCGGATGCCGCTCGAGCTCGCCGCCGCCGACGTCATAAACCGCCACGAAGAACGCCGCCGTCTGACCGGCCGCCAGGCCAAGGTCCGCGAGCGGAAGCGCCAGCTCGAAAAGCGTTCCGGCCGCGATCGCGGCGCCGCCCGGACCCCGATGGGCCCAGTGCGGCTCGACGCTCAGGCGGTCCCAGAAGCTGGCAGTGAGCCGGCCGCTATCCTGGCGAACCGAGAACCGGACGCCGGCAGGGTTGACGAACTTCAGGGACAGCTCCCGCCCCGTTGCTAGGAGGTCGATGGCGCGGCCCGGGCAGTCGACCCGGACGAACAGGCGCTCGGCGTCGAACCCGAACTGGACCAGCGACACGGCAGCCGCCGGGCGGTCGATCTGATGCATCGCGCCGGCGACGTCTCGGACCTCCAGACGGCCGGCGCCGAGCCATTCGAAGTAGCTGGTCTCTTCGCCGTCGAGCGCCGGCGACAGCAGAGAGATCGGGTCGGTCTGCGTCGCGGCCGGGGTGACGTTCGAGATGTTGGTCACGAAGAGCTCGTCCGGCACCGGCACCTGGAGCCGTCGATACGCGTTCCGCAGATGGACCCGGAAGAGGCTGTCGAACTCGTCGTCGTGGGGCGACGAGTGGTCGTCTCCGTACCACCAGAACCAGTCGCTGCCTTCGGCGATGAGGATCTCCTCGCGGGCCTCTGCCACGGCCACGGGGTCGACCGACTGCCGCGCCGCCGCGTCAAGCGCGGTCCGTGCGTCGGCCAGCTGACTCCAGCCCTTCTGATCGTCGGCGTGGCCGATCCAGATATAGAAGTTCGCGTCGATCCAGGAGCCGGGGAAGATTCCGGACAGCTCACGAGCCGGCCCGCGACATCCCTCGGCCATCGTCACCGTCCGCAAGTCAGGGTGAGCCTCGATGCGGCGGTACAGGGCGCGAAGGAACGGGCGGCCGCCGCCGGGGAAGTGCTCCCACGCGTTCTCCCCGTCCAGGATGATCGGGATGAAGGCCTCTCCCCCGCCGGTGCGTTCGGCATAACGCCGCCCGGCCTCGACCAGCCGGCCGACGAAGTCTTCCGCCGCCTGCTCGGGAGACCAGGTCGAATAGACGAAGCCGATTCGATCCGAAAGGACGTGATCGCGAAACGCGCACGCCACGGAAGCGCCGCCGGCATTGACCCGGTACGGCGCGTACAGCTGCTCGGGCTGTTCGACGTTGCCGCGAGCATCGCGCGTAAAGGTGAGTCCAAGCGTGCGCCCGAGAATCATCTCGTCGGTCGCCATCCAGCGAAAGCCGGCCGACGCGGCAAGCGGGACGACGGCATCCGAGACCGAACCTTCAGACGGCCAGAGACCAACCGGACGCTCGCCAAAGAGCCGGAGATGACAGGCGGCTGCCCGCTCGAGCTGTTCGGCCGCGTCTTCGGGCCGCCGGAACGGCTGCCGCGGACGCCGGGCGTCGGGATGCGTGCGAAGGTAGATGTCGCTGTCGCACAGCAACGGCAGGATCGGGTGGTAGAACGGCGAGGCGGAGATTTCGATCTGGCCGCGCGCGGCCGCCGCGCGGTACTCGGGGATCACCTTCTGGAGCAGCTCCAGCTCCACCTCGCGCAGCACCCGCTTGTCGTCCTCGGAGAACCCGCGGCCTTTGGCGACAAGACCGCGAATCCGCTCGTCGAGGTCCAGATAGAAGGGGTCGATCCACGCCAGCTTGTGCCAGACCTGCAGGTCGCGGAGATCGTCCGCGCTGAAACGCTCGGCGGCACCGCGGCGCTCCGCGATCGTCGTAAACGCGTCCCCCCGGCGCGACAGCAGCTCGCCGTAGCGGGGATAGACGTCGATCATGTGCTGTCGTTGCGCGTGGAAGAAATTCTCCAGCACGAAATCGACGTCCTGTTCGTTCAGGTCCGCCGCAGGTTTCAGACTCAGTTCCAGACAGCGGTCGTGCGCACGGTCTTCGGCGAACGCTTCCAATTGCACGAGGAGCGACGGCACCAGGTTGAACGTCATCCGCACCCGCGGGAACTCGCGGAGCAGCGCGACCATGCCGTAATAGTCCTTCAGCGCATGGAGACGCACCCACGGCATGATGTGTTCGCGGGTCGCGAGGTCTTCGTAGTACGGCTGATGCATGTGCCAGAGGATGGCGACGCGTGTCATACGTTGTAGTCTAGTAGCGTTGAAGATTCTCGACCGGTACCTCGTACGGGCGATTGTGCCGCCCATGCTGGTGGCGCTCGTCGGCCTCACCTTCGTCCTGATGATGCCGCCGATCCTTCAAAACGCCGAGCGGCTGATCTCGAGAGGCGTTCCCTGGGCCATCATCATGCGGGTCATGTTGACCCTTGTGCCCCAGGCACTGGGTCTGACCATCCCGATGGCGCTGCTGTACGGGATCCTGCTGGGCCTGGGCCGCCTGTCAGCCGACCGCGAATTCGTCGCCCTCCAGGCCTGCGGCGTCAGCGTCTTCCGGGTCTTTCGGCCGATCGCGCTGGTCGCCGTCCTCGCCTGCGCCGCGACGGCCTACAACATGATTGTCGCGCTCCCGGATGCGAACCAGCGCTTCCGCGAGATCACCTACAACATCGTCGCGTCCGGCGCCGAAACCGACATCAAAGCCCAGGTCTTCTTCACGAGCTTCCCGAACCGGGTGCTCTACATCCGCGACGTCCGGCCGGAGACCGGGTGGCACGACGTGTTTCTCGCGGATGCGACCGAGCCGGCGCACACCACGGTGTTCGTCGCGAAGACCGGGCGGATGGTCATCGACCGCGTGAAGCGGACGCTGGAGCTCGTGCTCGAGAACGGCACGCAGCACACGACATCCCGCGATCAGCCCGAGGACTACGACGCCGAAGCGTTCGAGTCGACCGTGCTCAATGTCGACCCCGAAACGATCTTCCCGCGCACGCAGATCGTGAAGGGCGACAACGAAAAAACCATCGCCGAACTTCGGCAGACCGTTGCCGAAAACACCGCGAAGCACCTTCCCAGCAACCAGCAGCTCTATACGATTCAGCAGAAGTTCTCGCTGCCGGTGGCGTGCCTCGTCCTCGCGCTCATCGGCGTGGCCCTCGGGGCCAGCAACAGCAAGGACGGCAAGCTGGCGGCGTTTGCGCTGGGCACCGGTGTCGTATTCGTCTACTACATCATTCTGTATTCGGCGCGCGCAGGCGCATTCGCGGGACGGCTCCCGGCGACGTTCGCACCGTGGCTCGTGAATCTCGTCCTCGGCGCCGTCGGCATCGGGCTGGTCATCTGGCGCGCCGGTTCGGCGGACCGGCCGATTCGCCTGACGCTTCCCCGCTTCTTCCAGCGGCGGAGCGAGGACACGTCTGGCGGAAACACGACCGGACGCCGCACGGGTGGACGCGTGGTGATCGTGGTAAAGATTCCGCACCTCGACTGGCCGCGTCCGAACCTGCTCGATTTGTACGTCTCCCGGCAGTACCTCTCGATCTTCCTGGTGTCGTTCGGCGCGCTCGTCGGGATTTTCTACATCTCGACGCTCATCGATCTGGCGGACAAGCTGTTCGGGGGCGTCGCTCCGCTCGGACTGCTGTTACGGTACTTCTACTTCGCGACACCGCAGTTCGTGTACTACATCATCCCGATGGCGGCCCTGGTGGCCACGCTGGTGACGATCGGCCTGCTCACGAAAAACAGCGAGCTCATCGTGATGCGCGCCTGCGGCATCAGCCTGTACCGGTCGGCGCTGCCGCTGCTGCTCTTCGCGATCCTCTTCAGCGGCGCCCTGTTCGAGCTCCAGGAACACGTGCTCGGCGAATCGAACCGCGAGGCGGCACGGCTGAACGCCATCATTCGCGGGTACCCGACGCAAACCTTCGGCATCCTCAATCGCCAGTGGATCATCGGCAGGAGCGGCGACATTTACCGCTACGAGTTCTTCAATCCCCAAATCAATCAGTTCAGCCAGCTCTCGATGTTTCATCTGAACGAAAACAGCTGGAAGCTCGATTCGCTGACCTACGCCAAAGAAGTCACGCTGGTGAAGCACGCGGGTGCGGACGGACAGCCGGTGCTGATGTGGACGGCTCGTCAGGGATGGACGCGCGAGTTCAGCACGACGAAGCCCACGCGGCGCCGGGCGGAGCGGCCGGTCGTCAAGTACGCGGCGTTCGCGGAGCGGCAGCTCTCGCTCGAACCACCCGCCTACTTCAAAACGGCCGAGCCCGACTCCGAGAAGATGACGTACGCGGAGCTCAAACACTACATCGGGCAGTTGCAGGCCAGCGGCTATCACGCCGTGCCCTACATGGTGCAGCTCCAGCGAAAAGTCGCCTTCCCGTTCGTGACCCTCGTGATGACGCTGCTCGCGGTCCCCTTCGCGGTGACGACTGGGCGAAGCGGCGCCATCTACGGCGTCGGCGCCGGCATCGTCATGGCCCTGACGTACTGGACGATGCTGAGCATCTTCGGCGCGCTGGGCTCGGGTGGGTGGATTTCTCCAACGCTCGCCGCGTGGGCGCCGAATATCCTCTTCGGCGCGGCGGCATCCTATCTGCTGCTGACTGTGCGCACGTAAGGGTTGGCCAATCGCAGGCCTGAAGGCCTGCGCCACGAGCGAGTAGATAAACGCGCGCGGCACAGACTGGTGTGGCGCAGCGCTTCAGCGCTGCG
>DASSGK010000627.1:0-14269 GCA_035693505.1 Vicinamibacterales bacterium | reverse complement strand
CGGAGTGGTGGGGGGCGTGCTTCCGCCAGTCGAGACCACGAGCATGTGCGCGCTGAGCGTTCCCACCGACGCAGTGACGTCGGCGGTGTCAGCCGAAGTCAGCGTTGCCGTAGCCACCCCGTTTGCGCCTGTAGGGACCTGTGCCGGTGTAATCGTGCCGCGGGTCGTGGTGAAGGTTACGACGACGTTCGATAACCCTGCTCCGTTCACATTCTGCACGGTCGCCGATACGGTCGCCGTGCCCGATTGCGCTCCGTTCCCCGTCGACGCACCGACAGTGACCTGAGCGGGCGCTGAGAGATTTATGGGCGGAGGCTCCGGTTGCGCGGGGTTCTCATACGCACATCCCGAGATCCCAAGCAACGTGAGCACAACGGCCACGCCGGCCAGTTTCTTGAGCATGTTGTCCATCATGTGCCGGAGATGGACACGGCAGTCGTGCCGGTCGTCACCTGGCCCGTCGTGTCGAGAACGGTCACCGTCACCGTGTAAGTTCCCGCGGCCGTGTAGACATGCGGGACCGATGCCGACGATGCGCCTCCGAGATCCGCCGACTGACCGTCGCCGAAGTCGATCCGCAGATCCTGAACGCTGATGCCGTTTGCCAGCGTCACCTGGATTTGCAGCGTGGTCTGCGCGCCGGCATGGCCGGGCACTGGCGACGGCGTGATGATGATGGTCGGCCGCGGCACAGGAATGACCGTGACCGTAGTTGACACCGTACTCTTGTTGCCGCTCGCGTCGAGCACCGTCCCGGTCACCACGTAAGTGCCGGCGTTTCTGAAGACGTGAGTGACGGCTGCCGTGCCGGTCACCGCACCAAGATCCTGCACGCCGCTGCCGTCGCCCCAGTTGACGCTGAGGTCGCGCACCGCGGAGCCGTTGGTCGTGCCGGCTGTCACGACGAATGAGAACGTGGCGGGCAGCCCCGCGCTCGGTGAGGTCGTGGGTGGTGTAATCACGAGCGTCGGCGCGGCGACCACGCCGACCGTCACCGTGCCCGAAGCCTGGCCGGCCGTGGTTCCCGTGGTGGGAGTTGTCGTGCCGCCGCCGGTCGCTGGCGGCGTCGTGGCCGGCGCGGTCGCACCGACGCTGGCCGTCACGGTCGCCGTCTGCGCGGTGGTGAGCGTCGTCTGTGCCTGACCGTTCTGATCGGCGTTCACCACGGAATTCGCCAGCGAGCCGGCGGTGGTCGAGAAGCTCACGGGCACGCTGCTCAGCGGGTTCCCGTTGATGTCGAGCACCACGGCTGTGATCGCCGTCGTTCCGCCGAGCGCCGGGACCAGCGTGGGATTGGCGCTGACGATGACGCGGCCAACCGCTGCCGCGCCTACCAGGATCTTGATCGCATTCGTGCCGCTCGCTGAGACTCCGCCCGATATGGCGGTGATCGTCGCGGTGCCTGAGCCGGTCCCTGCCAGGAACTTCACTTGAACCCGTCCTGAGACATCAGTTTCAGCCGAGGACGGCTGGACCGTCCCGATGCTCGTCGTAAAGGTGACGAGCGTTCCGCTATGCGGAGGCGTTCCACCGGACTCGATGACCTGAGCAATGAGGTCGGTCGAGCCGTTGGTGGGAAGCGCCGTCGCGAGCGCGGTCAACGTGATGGTCGATCCGCTTGGCGCAAGCAGCGGCACCCGTTCGCACGCAACCGTGAGAAGGGCCGACATAGCGAGCAGCGCACGCAAAGCACTCGAGCGACGGCGTGGTATCATGAAAACCATAAGCATCTTAATTCCCATGCACTTAGCCGGTCAAGCCAAGCCAACGTCGAATCGGCAGTCCGGTTACGCGATGGCCGCGCTCCTGGTGGCGATGACGATCATGGCCATCATGTTCACGGTGGCCATGCCGGTCTGGAAGCAAGCCTCGACGCGCGAGAAGGAAGAGGAGCTGGTCTTCCGCGGCAAGCAATACGTGCATGCGATCGGACTGTTTCAGCGGAAGTTCGCGAACGCGTACCCTCCGAATATCGACGTGCTCGTCGATCAGCGATTTCTTCGCAAGAAGTACAAGGATCCGATCACCAACGACGACTTCGTGCCCATCCCTGTTGGTCAGGGGGCGCCGGGAACGCAGCAGCCAGGCGGTCAACGTGGCGGCGCGCCCGGAAGCGCCGCTCCCGGACAGACGCAGGCGACGCCCAATGCCGCCGCGCAGGGCGGCCGGACCGGCGGCCCGGGAACCAGCACAGCGCCGGGGCAGGTCGCGGGCGGCATCAGCGGTGTCACGAGCAAGAGCAAAGCGCAATCGATTCGCCTCTACAACGGACGAGGCCACTACAACGAGTGGGCCTTCGTTTACATCCAACAGCAACAAGCGGCGGGCGCCGGCGGTGCTCCCGGTTCGACAACACCGGGTCGCGGCGGGCGCGGTCAACCGGGTCAACCAGGCCAGCCCGGGCAACCACCGGGTCCGTTTCCGGGCGGCAATCCTCCGGGGCGCGGTCGTGGTCCCTTTGGTTCCAATGGACCCGGCAGCGGCACCGGCGGCGTTGGAACATTCGGCGGCGGCGGCGTGACACCGATCCAGCCTCCTACGCCGCGCGGTCGGTTCTGAGTTATGACGTCGAAGGCGCGCCGCTGGCCGAGTGTGCGGCTTCTTCCTGCGCTGTGAGATTTCGTGCGATGGCAAACGCGGCGATCGCGGAGACGGCCAGCAACGCCATTCCGATTGCCACGCTGCGCAACAACAGCTGACCGACACCAAACAGCGCCGCGTACACGAGCACGCAACCAAGCAGCGCGTTGATCAGTTCTCCGGACAGCGAGGATGCGGCGGGCGGGAGTCCGACGACCGCGGCGATCGGCGCCCAGCCGCGTCCGTGCGGGCGCACGCGGCGATAGAACGCCTGCAGCGTCGTATCGGGCTCGGGTGGCGTCAACAGGGTCACGGAAAGCCACGCGATTGTCGTGACGCCCACGGTCACGATCATGAGATACGCGAAGTCACGCGGCTTGTCGCTGTCCCACTTGAGCGCGATCTGCAGGTACAACGAGACCGCCGCCGCGACGGCCATGGCCGAGACCTCTGACCATGCGTTGATGCGCCACCAGAACCAGCGGAGCAGCAGCACCGTGCCGGTGCCCGCGCCGGTCACAATCAAAAGCTTCCATGCCTGTTCGATCGACGCGAGATGCAGCGTGACGTAGATCGAGACCAGCATCAGCGCGATGGTCACGAGCTGCGACACGATCACGTACTCTCGCTCCGGCGCGCCGCGTCGAACAAACCTGCGGTAGAAGTCGTTGACGACGTACGACGCGCCCCAATTGAGCTGAGTGCCGATGGTCGACATGTATGCGGCCGCGAAGGCCGCCAGCATGATCCCGCGCAGCGCCGGGGGAAACACGTTCGGATCCATCAACGTCCGGACGTAGCCTGACTCCTTGTCCACGAGGTTGGGGTAGAGCACGAGCGACGCGAGCGCCGTCAGGATCCAGGGCCACGGCCGCACCGCGTAGTGCGCGATGTTGAACCAGAGCGTCGCGAACAGCCCGTCGCGCTCGGTCCTTGCGGAGAAGATGCGCTGTGCGACATAGCCACCGCCGCCCGGTTCCGCGCCTGGGTACCAGCTGGCCCACCAGCTCACGCCCAGATAAACGAACAGCGTGATCGCCGGCATCCAGGCCGAGTCCGTGGACGGAAAAAATGCGAGCCGCGATCCGCCGCCCGCCGCCGCATCGAGCGCGCGCACCTTCGTTTCGAGAGCGGTGAGCCCGCCCGTTGCTCGCACGGCAAAGTATGCGAGCGCGACAACCATCCCCATCTTCAGCACGAACTGCACGAGATCGGTGACGAGCACGCCCCACAATCCGGCGAGCGTCGTGTAGAACGCCGTGAAGAGCAGCAGCGCCAGCAACGCCCACAAAGCGCTGTTCGCGTCGAGCCCCAGCGTCACCTGCAGGATCTTCAGCATCGCCAGGTTCACCCAGCCCATGACGATGCAGTTGATCGGGATGCCGAGGTACAGCGCGCGGAAGCCGCGCAGGAATGCCGCGGGTTTTCCGGAATACCGAAGCTCCGCGAATTCGACGTCCGTCATCACGCCGGCGCGGCGCCAGAGCCGTGCGTACACGAACACGGTCAGCATCCCGCTGGCCGCCATGTTCCACCAGAGCCAATTGCCGGCGATGCCGTACCGAGCCACCATGCCGGTGACGACCAGCGGTGTGTCGGCAGCAAACGTCGTTGCGACCATGGATGTGCCCGCGAGCCACCACGGCACGTTGCGGCCCGAGAGGAAGAACTCCGTCGTGCTCCCGCGCGCGCGGCGGGCGTAGTAGAGCCCAATCGCGAGGTTGAGCGCGAAATAGCCGCCGATGACGAGCCAATCAACGGGCGTGAGAACCATACATTTGGTTAGCTGGTCATTGGGTTATCTGGTTATTGGGTAATCTGGTTATTGGGCAATCGGGTTATTGGCAATCGGGTTATTGGGCAATCTGGTTATTGGGTCATCTCGTGTTTAAGGACGGATCAGCCAATGACCCGATAACCAGATAAAGCACTTACCAGGTCTAGATGTTGCCCAACGCGTCGTGAAATGCGCGACGCACGGTGCGCATGTCTTCGAGCGATCCGTGTCCGAATACGCGATTGGTCAGCAGCACGAAATACCGATCGCGCGCGGGATCGACCCACAGCGACGTCCCTGTATAGCCGACGTGACCGAACGCGTCGGTCGACATGCGCGTGCCGCATGACGAGGTCGGCAGCATGGTATCCCAGCCCAAGGCGCGCGAACTGCCTTGGACGGTGGTCTTCCTGGTGAACGTCCGGACCAACTCCGGGGTCAGCGGAGCAGGAAAGTCGTCTCCGGTTTCGCGGGCCGCGCGCAGGACGGCGGCGGCGAATGCGCCGACAGCCGACGCGGTGCCGAAGAGCCCGGCATGACCCGCGACGCCGCCGAGTGCGGCCGCATAGTTGTCGTGCACCTCGCCGACGAGATCGCGTCCGCGCCGTGCATCTTCGTCCATCGGCCGCGTCGGCGCCGCGCGCCGGCGCGCGGCTTGAGAGAGAGTGAACGTCAACAGGTCCGGCTGAAGCCGGACACGACCGGGATCACTGGCGGTCTTTGACGGCGAGGTCTCGGTAGTGTCCGGCTTTAGCCGGACCATGACGCCGTCGAACAACTCGTTCAACGGTGCGCCGCCGCGATCCGCGGCCAGAAATCCCAGCAGGATGAACCCGAGATCGCTATAGATCGATTGAGTCCGCGGGGAGTACTCCAGCGGCATGGTGCAGATGTCGTGCTCGAACTCTCGTCGCCCTTCGGGCGGCGCATCGAGCAGGCGAGCCGACAGTCCCGATGCGTGCTCGAGCAGGTCTCGCACGGTGACGGCCTCGCGATCGACGCCGCGCCACTCATCGAAAAAGTCGGAGACGCGATCTTCGAGGCGCACGGCGCTGGTCCGCACGAGCTCCATAACGACCGTCGTCGTTGCGATCACTTTGGTCAGGGAAGCGAGGTCGAACGGCGTGTCGAGATCGGTGCCGAATGCCTCCGACCAGATCGGTCCAGCGCTGGATCCGGCTTCCGCCGTTGCGGCGGGAAACACGCCGGCACTCCGGGCCGTCTCGACTATCCGGCTCGCTTCATCGACTGACACGACTCACCACCAGGCCGACGCCCATGCAGATGGCCGTGCCGACAAGGACGTACCAGGTCCACGCGAGCGGCGTGAACACACGTACGCCGATCATCGCAATCAGCGAGGTCCCGATCCCCGCCATGACGCCGGCCTGAGTTGTCGTTGTCGTCAACACACCGAGGAGAAAGGCGCCGAGCATGGGACCGTACACGATGGAGGCGATGGTGAGGCCGACCGTGAACACCGATCCCCACCCGCGCGCCATGATCGCGATTGCGATGAGCACGAGCCCCCAGATTGCGGTCAGCCATCGCGACAGCTGGAGGAGTCCTCGATCGTCGATTCGAGCGCCGGCGAGCGGCTGATAGAAATCCAGGATCGACGTGGACGCCAGGGAGTTCAGCGACCCGCTCAGGTTCGACATCGCCGCCGCGAAGATTGCGGCGATGACAAGGCCGGCGATGCCGTGCGGAAGGCTTCGGACGATGAACGCCGGAAAGATTTCGTCGTTCGTCGCCATCGCCGGCAGTGGATTAACGGCGTAGTACGCGTGCAGCATCATGCCAATCGTCAGGAAGAGCGCAAACTGGGCGAAGACGACAAAGCCTGAAAAGATCAAGGCGAGCTGGCTCTCTCGCTGGTTCCGGCAGGTCAGGAGGCGTTGGACCAGCAGCTGGTCGGTTCCATGCGACGCCATCGTCAGGAAGCAGCCACCGATCAGGCCGGCCCAGAACGTGAACGGGACGGTGACGTCCCACGACCACGAGATCACCTGCAGCTTTCCAGCGGCGCGCGCGTCGGCGATGACGGCTGTCCAGCCGCCCGGAATCATATGGACGAGCATGTACGCCGCGAGGATCGATCCGCCGACGTAGATCACCAGCTGCACGAGGTCGGTCCAGATGACGGCGGCGATCCCGCCCTCGAACGTGTAGACGAGGGTGAGCAGGCCGACGATGACGATCGACCACAGCCAGAGATGCGGTAAGGACGGGATGCTGGCGCCGATGACCGCGGCGAGCACAAGCGACGCGGCGAACACGCGGACGCCTTCGGCGAGGGCGCGCATGATCAGGAAGAGCGACGCGGCAAAATGCTTGGCGTGCGCCCCGAAACGCCGGTTGATCAATTCGTACGCCGTCAGCATCTCACCCTGGAAATACGCCGGGATGAACAAGGCGCTGATGAAGAAGCGCGCGACGATGTAACCGGCAACAACCTGGAGATAGGTGAAGCTTCCGCCTTGCTCAGGCCGAGGGAAGACGGAGTAGGCGAGCGCCGGAACACCGATCAGGGTCAGGGTGCTCGTTTCGGTCGCGACGATCGACAGGCTGATCACGATCCAGGACGTCTGTCGAGTGCCGACGAAGTAGTCCTTGACCGACCGATGGGATCCGCGGAACCGGCTGCCGAAGACGGTGATGCCGGCCAGATATGCCGCCAGGACTAGGTAGTCGATGGCGGAGAATCCCATAAAAGGAAGTTAGAACTTAGAAGTCAGAAGTGAGAAGTTAAGGCCACAAGCTGAGCGCTTAAAACTGAAAGGCGGCACGCCCCACCTGCGCCACATAGTCCGGTCCGTGCACGGAATCTGCCAGGCTGTCGTACGAGAAGAGAATGACACCGGCCGCTCCGAGGCGGCGAGCGGTCTGGGTATTGTCCACGATCTGTCCTGCGGACAGACGGTAGGCGCCAATCCCTGCCCAGATCGGATGCGAACCCGCAGCCTGTTTCGCGCCTGCAATCTGCGCTGCGAAAACGCTCGCATCGGGCGTATACGCCATCGGGCAAATCACGTCGACGAGGTCAGCATCCACCCATCCGCGCCAGTCCTGCAACCGATGCGTCGCGGCTTCACGCGGATCCGGAAATACTGCGACGCTCACGAGCGCCGCGGGTCTGGCCGACTTCACCGCATCTCGGAGCGAGGTGAGCAGCGACGTGAGACGCGAGGCGCGGAACGCGCGCCAGCGCTCCGGAAACGCCTGCGTGTAGATGAGCGGCTCGCCGGTGGCCGCGCGCGCGTCGTAGCGGCTGAGTTCAGCGGGAGTGAGATCCCGCGCGACGAGGAGGCGAAACGCGGTGAGCGTTTCGCGGCTGTAGTCGAAGTCGCTTGTCGGATAGCGGATGTAATCGAAGTGCGCGCCATCAATCTGATAGCGGGTTGCGATGTCGCGGACAACAGAGGTCGTGTACGCAGCGGACTCCGGCGTCACCGGCGACAAATAGAGGCCTTCGACCTCCGCCGACTGGTTCCTGGCATAACGCGCGAGGCGGCCGACGTACCCCGGACTGTGCGGATCGGCGGTTGACAGTTCGTCAGCGAGCGCACGAGGCACCATCAGCCATTCCGGATGGCGGTAGATCACGTGCTCGTGCGCGGTCGGCAGTTCGGCGGCGCTGGCAATCAGGTTCACGTTGATCCATGCGTGCACCTGAAGCCCGGCGGCGTGTGCGGCGGCAATTGCCGCGGCGAGCGGATCGAACGCGGGCTGGGCGGCCAGCGATGCGGGGCGCGGCTCGATGCCGTTCTGGAAATACGCGTCGCCGCGGCCGCGCACCTGCACAAGCAGCGTGTTGAAGCCGCCGTTCTTTGCTTCCTTGACCATCGTCGCGATCGCGGATGGGGAGGTGAGCGTCGTGCGCACGACCCAGAGCGCGCGGACTTCGTCCTGACCGTGAAGCGGCGAGATGAAAAGGATCAGTGATGCGACGATCGTCGCGATTGCAAAGCGTGGAACGGCAGGGCGCATGAATCCTCGCGAGCGTAGCATAGAATTATTCAAGCATGCACGTGCTCGGCATCGACGCGGGAGGGACGAAGACCGTCTGTCTGCTCGCCAACTCGCAGGGTGAGATCGTTTCGGAAGGACGCGGGCCAGGTGCCAACCTGCACACCGCCGGAGAGCTGGCGGTCGAGAAGGTGCTGCACGCCGCGATGGAAGCGGCGATCGGCGATCGCGACATCATTCCCGCCGCGGTGTGCCTCGGCATCGCCGGCGTGGACCGCGACGACGAGGAGATGGCGGTTCGCGCCATCATGCGACGAATCGGCTACAAATCCCGCGTGCTGGTCGTCAACGATGCGCTCATCGGTCTCGTCGCCGGCGCTCGTGACGAGCCAGGCATCGCCATCAACGCCGGCACCGGATCGATCGTCTACGGCCGCAATGCGAAGTTCGAAGCGGCGCGCGCGGGCGGTTGGGGCCACATGATCGGCGACGAAGGCAGCGGGTACTGGATCGGCCGCGAATCGCTGGCGGCGGTCATGCGGGCCTTCGACGGCCGCGGACCTGAAACAAGCCTCACCGCCGACATCCTCTCGTATTTCAACGTCAACGACGAGTCGCGGTTGCCGCGCATCGTCTACGATCGCGAGCAGCCGAGGAGCAGCGTGGCTGCGCTCGGACCGATTGCGCAGCGCGCGGCCGATCAGGGCGACGCGGTGGCCGTCCGCATTCTGGAGCGTGCGGCCGAAGAACTCGTCCTGGCCGCCCGTTCGGTGGCGACGCGGCTGGAGATGCGGGGCGACGAGTTCAGCTTTTACCTCGCCGGGGGGGCCTTTCGCGTCGTGCCCTGGCTCGTCGACGAATTGAAGCGGCGCCTCGTCGAGGTGGCGCCGCGTGCGCAGGTCGAGTCGCTCGATCAGGAACCGGCGGTGGGAGCCGTCTGGCTCGCCCTCGCCGAGACCCGTGGTGGCGCACGGATCCCGCAATACAAAAACGGAGATTAAGCGTGCGCATTCGTGTCTTCGCGAGCGCCGGCGTGCTGGCGCGCACGCTCGCGCTCGACGTCGTGAAGCGCCTGGCGGAGAAGCCGGACGCGGTGTTCGGACTGCCGACCGGCCTGACGCCGATCCCCCTCTATCGCGAAATCGTCCGGCTGCACTGCGGAGGGAAAGTCGATTTCAGCCGGGCGACCACGTTCAACCTCGACGAGTTCCTCGGCCTGGCGCCGGACGATCCACGCAGCTACCGTGCGTTCATGCAGCGTCATCTGTTCGATCACATCAACATCTCGCCGCGGCGTATTCAGTTTCTGGAAGGTACGGCCCGCGACGTGGACCGTGAGTGTGAGCGTTACGAGCGGGCCGTCGAGCGTGCCGGCGGGATCGATTTGCAGATCCTCGGCCTCGGGCTCAACGGCCACATCGGCTTCAATGAACCGGCGCGCGCGCTGATGGCGCGCACGCACCGGACTCGCCTGAAGACGGCGACGCGCCGCGCGAATGCGCGCTTCTTCGACAATCGACTGAGCGCCGTGCCGAAAGAAGGATTGTCGATGGGCATGGCGACGATTCTTCATTCGAAGCGGATCGTGCTGATGGCGACGGGCGCCACCAAGGCGCGTTGCGTCCAGCGCGTGATCGAAGGGCCGGTCACACCACGCCTGCCGGGATCGTTCCTGCAACTGCATCGATGCGTCGAGATTTGGCTGGATCGGCCCGCGGCGGCCGCCTTGAAACGGTGAGCTAGCCGACGCGGAGGAGCTCTTTCAGCCGTCCCTCGACGTCCTCGCCGATGGCGTCACGGACGACGTCATGCGCCCGCCGCAGACGGGAGAGCGCCTGGGTGAAGGTGAGTCCGCTCTTCTGCATGACGATCGCGGCCTTCACGTTCCAGTGCGCCCGGCGGAGCAGCTTGTCGGCGGCCTCGTACTCGAGGCCGGTGACGATGATGATGATGCGGCGCGCGCGATCCCGCAGCTTCTCCGATCCCATCTGGACGTCGACCATCAGGTTGCCGTACGTCTTGCCGATGCGAATCATCGACGCCGTCGTCAACATGTTGAGGACCATCTTCGTCGCGGTGCCGGCTTTGAGGCGCGTGGAACCCGCGATCACCTCGGGCCCAACTGCCGGCGCGATGGTCAGATCGACGAACGTCTGCAGTTCCGAGCCCGGGTCGCACGTGACGAAGATGATCTTCGAGCCGGCCTTGCGGGCGCGCGTCAGCGCGCCGCGAACGAACTGCGTCATCCCGCTCGCCGATACGCCGATGACGACGTCTTTCTTCGTCGGTTGCAGACGGTTGACCGATCGCGATCCCTCTTCGTAGTTGTCCTCGACGCCCTCGCGCGCGCGCAGGATGGCGCCTTTGCCGCCCGCCATGATCGCCTGGACCAGTTCAGGGCTGGTGCCGAAGGTCGGCGGCATCTCTGCTGACTCGAGCACGCCAAGGCGTCCGCTCGTGCCGGCCCCGACGAAGATGATGCGCCCGTGCTTGCGCAGGGCCGTCGTGATGATGTCGACGCCGACCGCGATGCGATCCTTTTCGCGCTGGACGGCCAGCAGCATCTTGCGGTCTTCGTTCAGCATGCCTTCGACGATGTCGGCGGCGGAGAGCTTGTCGATGGCGAGAGTCGCCGGGTTGATTTGCTCGGTAGGAAGCGACTGCCATTTCGAACGGACAGGCATGCGATCAAGACCTCAGGAACAAGCCGACGATACTATCATAGCCGCGAAGTGTGACAGACCATCATGAGCCCTCTCGCATGAATCGCCTCGCGCCGGTCATCGAGGCGTACCTCGATCATCTGCGCGTGGAGCGCCGGCTGGCGGCCCATACGCTCGAGAGCTACGCTCGCGATCTGACCGGATTGGCTGCGTTTGCCGCGGGCGCCGGGCGTCCGATCGAATCGCTGGATCGACAGGCGCTCGAGCTGTTCGTACGCGAACAGCGGGCGGGCGGGCTGGCGCCCCGTTCGGTCGCGCGCAGCGTCGCGGCCGTGCGGGGCTTCTATCGGTTCCTCGTGCTCGACCGCCGGCTCGAGAGCAGTCCAGCCGACGACCTGCGGCCGCCGCGCGCATGGCCCTCGCTGCCCCTATTCCTCTCGATCGAGGAAGTCGACACGCTGATCGCGCAGCCCGATCTGACCACGACACTTGGGGTGCGCGATCGCGCGATGATCGAGCTGCTGTACGCGACCGGCCTTCGCGTGAGCGAGCTCGTCGGCGTACGGCTCGCCGACCTTCACCTCGACGAGCATTACCTGACGTGCGTGGGAAAGGGCAGCAAGGAGCGGCTGGTCCCCATCGGTGAACAGGCGAGCGACTGGATTCGTCGGTATGCCGGACCGCCGCGCCGCGAACTGCTGAAAGGCCGCGCGTCGCCGCGATTGTTCGTCAACGCGCGCGGCGGCGCGCTCAGCCGCATCGGCTTCTGGAAGATTCTCAAACAGTACGCACGCAAAGCCAATCTGCCGCGGACGCTCAGCCCGCACGTACTGCGCCACTCGTTCGCGACGCACCTGCTCGAGCGTGGCGCCGACCTGCGGGCCATTCAGTTGATGCTCGGCCACGCCGACCTCTCCACGACGCAAATCTACACGCACGTGCTCGAGGCACGGCTGCGTACGGTCTACGACCGTTTCCACCCACGGGCCTGATTCTGATAGACTTAACCGTTTCCCAACACGTGATTTTTCTCTGTTTTCCAGTTTACGAAGGAGCACGGCATGAGCCGTAACGGTCGGCATCTTTTCACGTCTGAATCGGTCACCGAGGGGCATCCCGACAAGATCGCCGATCAGATTTCGGATTCCATCCTCGACGCCATCCTCACGCAGGATCCGGCCAGCCGCGTGGCGTGCGAGACGCTCGTTACCACCGGCCTGGCCGTGGTGGCCGGCGAAATCACGACGAGCGCCTATGTCGATTTCCAGGAAGTCGTGCGGGCGACCATCAACGAGATCGGCTACAACCGCGGCAAGTTCGGCTTCGACGGTGAAACCTGCGCGGTCCTCTCGTCGATTCACAGCCAGTCGCCGGACATCGCGATGGGCGTCGACACCGGCGGCGCCGGCGACCAGGGCATGATGTTCGGTTTTGCGTGCGGCGAAACCGAAGAACTGATGCCGATGCCGATCGTGCTCGCGCACAAGCTCGTGAAGGGGCTCTCGGCGCTGCGGCGCGACGGCACGCTCGACTACCTCCGGCCCGACGGCAAATCGCAGGTCACTATCGAGTACGACGGCAACAAACCGGTCCGCGTCGACGCCGTCGTCGTTTCCAGCCAGCACAGCCCGCTCGTGACCAACGAAACCATGCGCGAGGACATCACCGAGAAAATCATCCACAAGGTGATCCCCGCGAACATGATGGACAAGAACACCAAGATCTACGTCAACCCGACCGGACGGTTCGTCGTCGGCGGACCGCACGGCGACGCGGGCGTCACCGGACGCAAGATCATCGTCGATACCTACGGCGGCGCGGCTCCGCACGGCGGCGGCGCGTTCTCGGGCAAGGATCCAACGAAGGTTGACCGCTCGGCGGCCTACATGGCCCGGTACATCGCGAAGAACGTCGTGGCTGCCGGCATTGCGGAGCGTGCGCTGGTTCAGCTGGCCTACGCCATCGGCGTCGCGGATCCAGTGTCCGTTATGGTTCACACCGAGGGCACCGGGAACATTCCGGAACAGAAGATCACCGAGATCGTGCGCCAGCATTTCAAGCTGACACCGCGCGGCATCATGGAAGAACTCGATCTGCGCCGGCCCATCTACAAGAAGACCGCGGCCTTCGGACACTTCGGCCGCTCCGAGAAAGAGTTCTACTGGGAGCGCACCGACAAGGCGGCGGCGCTCAAGGCGTCCGCCGGCTTGTAGTCATCACGTGCTGGTGCCTCGTCGTTGGTGAAAAAGCTGGTTCTGGTGGCGGCGGCCTTCGTGGCCGCCGTCGCTGTTTATGTCGGCGTCACGCTCCCTCCGCGGCCGATCCGGCTGTCCGCGCCCAGTGACGGAACGATTCCCGGCATCATCCACGTTCACACCAACCGCTCGGATGGGTTGAGCGGGCCCGATGACATCGCAGCGGCGGCGGCAAAGGCCGGCCTGAAGTTTCTCGTGTTCACCGACCACGGCGACGCGACACGCAAACCCGATCCGCCTCAATACCGGTCGGGGGTGCTCTGTCTGGACGGCGTCGAAATCAGCACGAACGGCGGCCACTACGTCGCGATCGATATGCCGGCCTCGCCCTATCCGCTGGGCGGTGAAGCAAGGGACGTGGTGGAAGACGTGAGACGGCTGGGCGGATTTGGCGTCGCCGCGCATCCGGATTCACCGAAGCCACAGCTTCGCTGGACCGAGTGGAACGCGCCGTTCGACGGCGTCGAGATGGTCAATCCCGACACCGGCTGGCGCCTCTGGGCGCAGGAAGCGAACGGTCCGGCTTCTCCGTGGCCTGCACGGCGGATGCTGTTGTCCGCGCTCGTCGACTACCCGTTCCGGCCGTCGGCCGTCATGACCAGCCTGGTGCGGTCGAGCGGCGTGACGGAGCAGTGGGACGCCGTGACGCGACGGCGGCGTGTCGTATCCATCGCCGGACTCGACGCGCACGCCAAGCTCGCTCCGAGGAGCGCCGATGCCGGCGACAGCCGATACGCGCTGCCGCTGCCGGGATACGAACCGTCGTTCCAGGTGCTGTCGATTCACGTGAAACCGGATCGGCCGTTCTCAGGTGACGCGATGGCGGACGCGCGGGTGCTCATGCGTGCGATCCGTTCGGGCCATCTCTATACGGCCATCGACGGCGCCGCGACGCCCGCTTCGTTCGAGTTCACCGCGACCAACGAACACGGCACCGTGAACGAGGGCGATCAACTCGGCGTTGGTGGGCCAGTGACGCTCAGGGTGCACAGCAACGCCCCGCCGCAATTCACGACGATCGTCTG
>DASSGK010000626.1:0-8237 GCA_035693505.1 Vicinamibacterales bacterium | reverse complement strand
AGTGCTCGGCTATGTGAACTTCGCCGGCGGCTACGCGGAGTACGTGAAAGTCCCGGCTCAGAATCTGATCTTCATCCCCGACACGATCGACTACGTTCAGGCGGCCGCCTTTCCGCTGACGTTCCAGACCGCCTGGCATATGCTGCTCACACGGGCACAGCTGAAGGCTGGCGAGGACGTGCTCGTGCTTGCGGCCGGCAGCGGCGTCGGACAGGCGGCAATCCAGATCGCCCGCCTCCACGGCGCCCGCGTGATCGCGACCGCTGGGTCTGACGACAAGCTCGCGCGTGCCAGGGAGTTAGGGGCATCCGAGGTGATCGACCACTATCGGCAGGACGTTGCTGATGAGATCAAGCGGTTGACGAACCGGCGCGGGGTGGATGTCGTCATAGAACATGTCGGAGAGGCAACCTGGGCCGGCAGCGTGCGTTCGCTGGCTCGTGGCGGGCGGCTCGTCACCTGTGGCGCCACGACAGGCGCCAACGGCGCTCTCAACCTGAGCGCCTTGTTCTCGAAACGGCTCTCGATTCTGGGTTCCTACATGGGGACCAAGGGCGAGCTGCTGCAGGCGTCACGCCTCTTTTTCGCCGGCCGGCTGTCGCCGGCCATCGATCGTACCTACCCGTTAAGCGATGCCGCTGAAGCGCATCGCCGGATGGAAGCGTCGGGACAGTTCGGCAAGATCGTGCTCGAAGTGCCATGACCCTGCAACGCGTCGGCGTCAGTCTCTTCACGTTGATCGCCATCGTCAGCATCGTGCTGGCCGGGGCGACGATCTGGCTGTTCGTCACCAACCCCGTGACGGTGGCCACCGCGGTCAACGAGGGTGAGATCTCACCGCTCGTCCGCAGCCTCGCGGAAGTGCTCCTGTCAGCATTCGGCGGACTCCTCAAATATCTCTAGGGCCGCCACGATCAGAAGAAACCGCAGAGACCGCCGCGGTTCCTTCTTGTCGTTCGTCTCTACAAGAGAGCTTTTTTCAGAAATTTCGTGAGGATGTATCCGTCGGCGAACTTGAACGGCGCTTTCCCTGTGCTGTAATGACCGCAGCGCAGCACCGCGACTTCGTGCGGGATGCCGAGTTCCTCGAAGGCGCGCACGAGATCCTCGGATAAATCGACCGGGAACGTGAGGTCGTACCTCGCGTACACCAGCAGCGTTTTTCGCGTGCGCAGCCGTTCCAGATAGCCGCGCGGGCTGATCGGCTGCCAGATCGATCGCAGCAGATCGAGCTCGACGTGACCGTTCAATCCCTCGCGCACGTGGGCCGTCGACAGCCCGCGCCACACGACGTCGGCAAAATACGGCGAGATGTGATTCAACGCCTCCGCATCGACCAGCGGTTCGTGCGCCGCGGTGAGCAGCGCCAGGCACGATCCCAGGCTGGTGCCGAGGATCCCGATCCGCTGATACCCCTGACGCTTGAGCCACGCGATCGCGCGGCGCGCATCGAGCACCGCCTGCCGGCACACCTGCAGCGTTCGCATCAGGTTCGCGCTGACGATGTAGTCGGCGCGGTGGAGCTCGGGGGGCATGCGGAGATCGTGATACGGCAGGCTCAGGCGCAGCGCGCTCATGCCGTTCCAGGCGAGCAGTTTGCTCAACCCGACGTGGCCGCCCGCGTCGGAATTCCACTGCGGCATCACCAGCACTGCGGCCTTCGCGTCGGCCGCGCGGAAATACCGGGCGCGCACCGTGTTGTTCGATTCGTGCGGCGTCACCAGCGCGCTGGGAAACGTCAGCAGATCGCCATCGGTCGCGGGTTGAAGGTGGTACTCCTCGGTGGGCGCCGGCGTGAAGAACGCGTCCGTGTCGGCCATCACGCGCGACACGTAGTCGTCGATCCGATCGAGGGGTGATTGATCGGATCGATGCCCGTTTTCGGGAATCCAATCGAGTCCCCACTCGAACGGCCGGATCACGCGATCCTTGGTGACCGAGGCGAGCCTGCGCTCCCACGCATGGAAGAAAGCTTGAAGCATCCGCTCCTCATGCTATACTGCCTTCCTCGTGAGCTTCACCTCCGACAATCGAAAGCGGTTCGGCCATAAGCGGGCCAGGCCGGTCGGAGTGTGTGTGCTCGAGCGCTGAATACCAGTTTCAATCGAGCGACCTGCTGCCGACCGGTTAACCACCGCGTCGGCTTTTTTTTTGCGCGCCGGGCGCGCCACAGAAAACACAAAGGGGAACAGAGGACACGGAAATGACGATCGAAGTCGGGATACTCGGTGCGACGGGGATGGTCGGGCAACAGTTCATTGCGCTCCTGGCGCAGCATCCATGGTTCAAGGTCACGTGGCTCGGCGCCAGCGAGCGGTCGGCCGGCAAAGCGTTTCGTGACGCCGCAGCGTGGCGGCTCCCGACGCCGTTGGCGAATGATGTCGCGAACCTGAAAGTCGACGAGGCCGCGCAGTCCGCGGGGCGTGCGCCGAAGCTCGTGTTCTCCGGCCTCGACTCGTCGGTGGCCGGCGAGATCGAAGGCGCCTTCGCGCAGGCAGGCCACGTCATCGTCAGCAACTCGCGCAACTACCGGATGGAAGCCGACGTGCCGTTGCTGATTCCTGAAGTCAACGCGGATCACCTCGCCCTGCTGAAGAAGCAGGACGCGCGCGGCTGGAAGGGACGCATCGTCACCAACCCGAACTGCGTCGTGGTGGTCTACGCCATGGCGCTGGCGCCGCTCCGGCAGTTCGGTTTGAAGACGTCGATCCTCACGTCGCTGCAGGCAATTTCGGGCGCGGGTTATCCGGGCGTCGCCTCGTGGGACATCCTGGGGAACGTGATTCCGTTCATCGGCGGCGGCGAGGAAGAGAAGATCGAAACCGAGACGAACAAGATTCTCGGCGCGCTGAACGGCGGCCGCGTTGAGAACCACCCCGTGAAAGTGAGCGCCGCAGTCACGCGTGTGCCCGTGCAGAACGGGCACACCGCGTCGATCGCCGTCGCGCTCGAGCAGCGGCCCGACACCGGTGCGATCGTCGCCGCGTGGAACGGGTTCCGAGGCAAACCGCAGGAGCACGATCTCCCGTCGGCGCCGAAGCAGCCGATCGTTTATCTCACGGAAACCAACCGTCCGCAGCCTGCACTCGATGCGAATCGTGACGGCGGGATGACGGTGACGGTCGGCCGGCTGCGCCCGTGCCCGGTGCTCGACTACAAGTTCGTCGCGCTCGGCCACAACACGATCCGCGGCGCTGCCGGCGCCGCCATCCTCAATGCCGAACTGATGCATCGTGAGGGACTGCTATGAAGGGCGGGCAGGTAGGTCACGTAGGTCGGGTGGGTCTCGTGGGTCAGGTGGGTTGTATGGGTCAGGTGGGTCGGGTCGGTCTTATGGGTCGGGTGGGTCAGCAGGAGAGCGAGTCGTGAGCGTCGTCATGAAATTCGGCGGGACCTCGGTCGCGGATCCCGACGCGATCAATCGGCTCATCGGCATCGTGCGCCAGCAGCAGGCGAAGACCAAGAGCCCGCCGCTCGTCGTGGTGTCGGCGCTGGCCGGCGTGACCGACAAGCTCGTGGCGCTCGTTCAGCTGACCGAGGACGGCGCCTCCGCGAAGGCCGCCGCCGAAGTGCAGGCGCTTCTCGATCGGCATCTGTCGGTCGCCGCCGCCGTGACGAGCGCGAGCCGCGAGAGCGTGCTCGCCGATGTCCGGCGCGAGATGGAAGAGCTGAACGGCCTCGTGCACGCACTCTCCGTCCTTCGCGAAGTGTCTCCTCGCTCGCGCGATGCGGTGCACGCGGTCGGGGAAGTCGTCAGCAGCCGGATCGTCGCCGCGGCGTTCGCCGACCACGGGATTGCGAGCAGCTGGGTCGACGCCAGGACCGTCCTGATCACGGATGCCGAGCACAACGCAGCGGCGCCGGACATGATGGAAACCGCGGACCGGGTGACCGAGCGGGTCGCGCCATTGCTCGCCTCCGGGCGAGTCGTCGTCCTTGGCGGGTTCATCGGCGCGACGGCGTCAGGGATCACGTCGACGCTGGGCCGCGGCGGCTCGGATTACTCCGCGGCGATCTTCGGCTCGTGCCTTGGCGCGGACGAAATCCAGATCTGGACCGACGTCGACGGCATGTTGACCGCCGATCCGCGGATTGTGCCGCAGCCGCGCCTGGTGCCGCAGCTGTCGTTTGCCGAAGCATCGGAGCTCGCGTACTTCGGTGCCAAGGTCCTTCACCCGAGCACCATTCTTCCTGCGGTCGCGAAAAACATTCCGGTCCGTATTCTCAACTCGCGGCGCCCAGAGAACACCGGCACGCTCATCACCGCTGATGGCCGTCCCGTGAACGGTGAGCTGACGGCGCTGGCGTGCAAGCGGGACGTGACGGTAATCGACATCACGTCCACCCGCATGCTGATGGCGCACGGCTTCCTGCGCCGTCTCTTCGAGGTGTTCGAGCGGTTCAAAACCGCCGTCGACGTGGTTACGACCTCGGAGGTGAGCGTCTCGGTGACAGTCGATGACACACGGCGGCTGGAAGCAATCCTGGACAACCTCCACAATTTCGCGGAGGCGAGCTGCGAACGCGAGATGGCGATTATCTGCGCGGTCGGAGAGAATCTACGGGCGGATCCGACGCTGTTCGGCAGGGCCGTGACGTCGCTGGAGCGGATTCCGCTGCGCCTGGTGTCGCAGGCGGGCTCGCGGCGAAACGTCACCTTCGTGCTGCGCGACGCCGACGTTCCTCATGCGATGATGCGGCTGCACGAGACATTCTTTTGAAGCCATGAAACTCCTCCTGGTAGGCCACGGCAAGATGGGACAGCTCGTCGGCAATCTTGCGCCGCAGTACGGCGCGGAGGTCGCGGGAATCATCGATCCGGGCTCGCCCCTTCACGGCGGCGGCCCGGACGCTGCGAAATGGGATGGCGTGGACGTGGCGATCGATTTTTCGACGCCTGACTCGGTGTTGACCAACGCGCGCGCGCTCGCGGGCCGCGGCATCTCGCTCGTGATCGGGACGACCGGCTGGTCTCAGCACGAGGGGACGCTGCGAGCCTCCATCGAGGCCGCCGGTGTGGGGGTGGTGGCGGCGCCGAATTTCTCGACCGGCGTCGTGCTGTTCGAAGCGCTGGTCGCGTACGCGGCCAGGCTCTTTGGACCTCAAGCCGACTTCGCGGCCTTCCTGCACGAAGCACATCATTCGGCGAAAAAAGACGCGCCGTCGGGCACCGCGTTCCTGCTGAAACGCGCGATGGAGCAATCGGGCTACGCGCGCCCGATCGACGTGAGCTCGACGCGGGCCGGTTTCATTCCAGGCACGCACACCGTCGGGTTCGACGGACCGGCGGAAACGATTACGCTGACGCACACGGCGCGCGATCGGACGGCCTTCGCGCGCGGCGCCCTGACGGCGGCGCATTGGATTCAAGGGAAACGCGGCTGGTTCACGATGCGGGATGTCCTGGGAGTCGGAGAGTAGTTCTGCGAGCAGAGAGTAGTGCAGGCCTTCAGGCCTGCAAAGACAGAGCAGTAGCGCAGGCCTCGAGGCCTGCGAGGGAGCACTTATGAGAACGCCATTCACTGGAGTCGGCACCGCGCTCGTCACGCCGTTCACGAAAAACGGTGACCTCGACGAAGCGGCAGTCCGCCGGCTCGCCCGCCGCCAGATCGATGCCGGCGTCCATTTTCTGTGTCCGTGCGGCACGACCGGGGAGAACCCGACCCTCACCGATCCCGAACGGCTCCGCGTCATCGAAATCGTCGTCGAAGAATCGAAAGGGCAGGTGCCGGTCCTGGCCGGCGCGGGCGGGTACGACACGAGAGAAGTCATTCACATCGCCGGCGAGATGGCGCGCCGCGGGGCGACCGGTTTCCTCTCGGTCACGCCGTACTACAACAAGCCGACGCAGGAAGGCCTCTACCAGCACTACCGCGCTTTCGCCGAGAGCACGCGGCTGCCGATCATCGTCTACAACGTGCCCGGGCGCACCGGCGTGAACGTCGAGCCGTCCACGCTCGTCCGGCTCGCGCAAATTCCGAACATCGTCGGCGTGAAGGAAGCGTCCGGCAATGTCGGTCAGATGTGCGAGATCGTGAGCGCCGTGCCGGCGCAGTTCCTCGTGCTCTCGGGCGACGATGGGTTGACGCTCCCGCTGATGGCGATTGGCGGCCGCGGCATCATTTCCGTGGCGGGGAACGAGATTCCGGCGGAGATGGTGCAGATGGTGGAAGCGGCCGAGCGCAACGACTTCGCCGCCGCGCGCGCGGTCCACGCACGCATCCTGCCGCTCATGTCGATCAACTTCGTCGAATCGAACCCGCAGCCGGTGAAATACGCGATGGCCGCGATGGGTCTGCTCGACGAGGTCTTCCGCCTCCCGATGGTCTCGCCGTCCGCGGCATCGAAGGAGAAGATCAACGGCGTCCTGAAGAAGCTGGGCCTGCTCAAGGGCGCGCTGGTTTAAGTACCGATGCTTGAAGACGACATCAAGAACCTGGTGGAGGCCGGAGCCTCCGCCGACCGCGACGCTGCCCGCGCGGCGTTCGCCCGGTTGCGCGAGGCGCTCTCCTCCGGCAAAGTGCGCGCCGCGGAACCCGATGCGTCGAGCCCGCTCGGGTGGCGCGTCAATCTGTGGGTCAAGCAGGGCATCCTGCTGGGTTTCCGATTCGGCGACATGGCCGACGCGTCGATGGATCACGGGCGGCTGCCGTTCTACGACAAGGACACGCTGCCGCTGAAGAAGCCGGGGATTGCCGCCGGCGTTCGCATCGTGCCGGGCGGGTCGGCGATCCGCGACGGCGCCTACCTGGCGCGCGGCGTCATCTGCATGCCGCCGATGTACGTGAACATCGGTGCCTACGTCGGTGAAGGGTCGATGATCGATTCGCACGCGCTGGTCGGATCCTGCGCGCAGGTCGGCGCGCGCGTGCACGTGAGCGCCGCGGCGCAAGTCGGCGGCGTCATCGAACCGGTCGGCGCACTGCCGGTCATCATCGAGGACGAGGTGCTGATCGGCGGGAACACGGGGATCTACGAGGGCGCCATCATCAGGGCGCGTGCAGTCGTCGCGGCCGGGACCGTGCTTACGGGCTCGACGCCGGTGTACGACCTGGTGAAGGGGGAGATCATCAAGCCCACCGCGGACCGTCCGCTCGTCGTGCCCGAAGGTGCGGTGGTCGTCCCGGGCGCTCGCGCGGTGACGACCGGCAAAGGCGTCGAGTGGGGGCTCTCGCTTTCGACGCCGGTCATCGTGAAGTACCGCGACTCGCGCACCGACACCCGCACGGAGCTCGAAGCGTGGATCCGGTAGACATCGTCGCGCTGACGCGCAGCCTTGTCGACATCGACTCCACGACAGGACGTGAAGGCGCCGCGGGACGCTGGCTCGCCGACTACCTGCGCGGACGCGGGTGGGCGGTGGAGGAGCAGCGCGTCGACGACGCGCGGTTCAACGTCATCGCGAATGTTTCCCAACCCGCGGTCGTCTTCTCGACCCATTTCGATTGCGTCCCGACGTTCTTTCCAAGCCGCGTCGACGGCGATCGCCTGTCCGGCCGCGGTTCCTGCGACGCGAAGGGGATCCTCGCGGCGCAGGTCGCGGCCGCGGAGCGATTGCGGCGCGATGGCGAGTCGCGTATCGGGCTCGTGTTCGTCGTCGGCGAAGAACGTGGCAGCGACGGCGCGAAGGCGGCCAACGATGCGGCACGCGGAGCGGGCGCGCGTTTCCTGATCAACGGCGAACCGACGGACAACCGTCTCGGCCTCGCGACGCGCGGCATCCTGCGCCTCAAGCTGCGGGCGAGCGGGCGCGCCGCTCATTCGTCGTTTCCGGAGCTGGGCGAGTCCGCGATCGACAAGTTGATCGACGCGCTGATCGAACTGCGGGCGATTCAGATGCCGTCGGATCCCGTGCTCGGAGAGACGCACTACACCGTGGGTCTCATCAACGGCGGCGTCGCGCCAAATGTCGTGTCGCCGTCGGCAGAGGCCGAGGTCATGTTCCGGACGACGAGCGATGCGAACGAGGTGCGCAGAGCCGTCGCGCCCATCGAAGGTCGCGTGGCGATCGAACACGTGCTCGAGGTCCCGCCGGTGCGGTTGAAGACCGTGCCGGGGTTCGACACCGCGGTTTTCCCCTACACGACCGACATTCCGTTCCTGCCGGCCTGGGGCGAGCCGCTGTTGTTCGGCCCCGGATCCATTCACGTCGCGCACACCGCCGACGAATGGGTCTCGATCGCCGAGCTCACCGCCGCCTCGACGCATTACGTCACGCTCGCCAAGACGCTGCTCGC
>DASSGK010000625.1:0-3690 GCA_035693505.1 Vicinamibacterales bacterium | reverse complement strand
GCGCCTTTGTCGTCGGCGCCGCTGTGGCACGTGGCGCAGATCGCAGGTCCGGCCGACCCCAGCATCGCATCCGACGGTTTCAGCACCGCGTGGTTACTGTGGCACTCCACACAGCCTTTGTCGAAAATCTGCGCGTGCACGCTGGTCTGAAACTTGGCGGCGAACACGGCGTGGCACGTCCCGCAGACGTTGGCCACGGCGCCGACCCCCGGCGGCGTCGCGCCGTGGTTGCCGTGACAGTCGTTGCAGGTCGGCGCCGAAAGGTCATTGCCCTTGGTGAGCGCGGCATAGTGAACGCTCCTCTGGTAGTCGGCGAACTGCGTGGTTGGCAGCGCCTTGCCGTCCGAAAGCGTGTAGCCGGCCATGTGGCGCGGATCGGCGTGGCAGGCCGCACAGGTCGCGGCGACGTTGGTGGGGAAGACCGGCGACTTCGCGTCGCTGACCAGCCGAATCCCGTGCGGTCCGTGGCAGCTCGCGCAGGTGGCGACGTTGGTGTGGCCCGCAGCGAGCTGCTTGCCGTGCACGCTGGTGGCGTACTCGGCCGCCTGATCCACACGTTGTTTTGGTGAGAAGCGCCGCATCAGCGCGGCGTCGCTGTGGCAGCGCGCGCATGTCGCGATTTGCGCCTGCCCAATCGGCGCGCCTTTGAATCCCCGCGCGGCGTCGTGCGCGCGTGCCTTGTCACTGTTCCCAGAATCGCCGCCGTGACACTCGACGCACGCAAAGCCGCGCTCACGGTGAACATCCGGCCCCGCGAAGAGTCTTGCCGGCGTCGCCAGCTTCGCGTCGGTGAGCGTGGTGTGGCACGCAAGGCACGTATTGGCCGCCGGGGCGGGCTGAGCGCTCGCGCGCGCCGACGCACAGCACGTCATCGCCGCGAGGATCGGGAGACAACGTCTGAGGATCGGCAACATCACAGCCCTACTTCGCGTAATGCCCGATGATGGTGAACACGACCAGGTACACAAGACCCAGGCCCGCCAGAACCGTGAAGAGGGGACTTCGTTCTCCGCGGCTTGCCCGGCGATCCATGAACGGCACCAGCACCAGGAAGAGCGCCGCGAGCCCGAACGCCACCACGCCAAGGTGCTCGCCTTCGAAGCCCATCACGTGGCTTGGCACCAGCTTGAGCGTGTGGAACATCGCGAGGAAATACCATTCGGGCCGGATGCCTGGCGGCACGACGGCGAAGGGGTCGGCCTTCTTTCCCAGCTCCCACGGGTAGAACGCCGCCAGCGCTGCGACCACCGCGAGGACCACGTACCACGCGAGCACGTCGCGGAGAATGTAGTTCGGGAAGAACTTCATCTGCCGCAGCCGAAGGCCGGCCTTCTCGCGTTTCTCGATGCTGATCGGCACGCTCATACCCTGGCGCTGGACCAGGAGCAGATGTGCGGCGACGAGGGCCGTGGTCATCGCCGGCAAGATCGCCACATGAAGCCCGTAGAACCGCGACAGCGTCGCTCCGGTGACGTCATCGCCCCCGCGGAGCAGGCGCAGCGTGAAAGGACCGATCAGGGGGACGGCCCCTGCGATGCCGGTGCCCACTTTCGTTGCGAAGAACGACAGTTCGTTCCATGGCAGCAGGTAACCGCTGAAGCCGAAGCCAAGCATGAGGAAGAGCAGGACAATTCCGGTCAGCCAGGTCAGCTCCCGCGGCTTCCGGTACGACTTCAGGAAGAACACGCTGAAGAAATGAGCGAACGCGAGCGCGATCAGAAGATTGGCCGACCAGCTATGGACGTTACGAATGAGCCAGCCGAACTCCACCTGCGTGACGATGAACTGGACGCTCTCGTAAGCCTCGGCGGAGCTCGGACGGTAGTAGAGCAGCAGAAGGATGCCGGTGAACACCTGTACGCCGAACAAGAACATCGTCATTCCGCCGAGGTAGTACCAGACCTCCTGGGTGTGAATCGGTACGCTCTTTTCTGCGACGAAGTGCCGAATCTCGCTCAGATCGAGCCGTTCGTCCAACCAATCGAGCACTCCCTTCACCATTTTTGTTCGCTCTGTCAGGCGCGTGACACCACGATCTCTTCATCGCCAGGTTCGCCGCGCAGGTTGACGACGAATTTTTCGAGCGCCTTCGGCGGCGGTCCGGACACGACGTTGCCACCCAGGTCGTACGTCCCGTTGTGACAGGCGCACCAGAGCTGCGAGGTGTCGGGTTTGTACTGCACCGTGCAATCAAGGTGTGTGCACACGGCACTGAATGCGCGGACGTCGCCGTCGGCCGTGCGGATGACGATGCCCGGGCGGCTGCCGAACTTGAAGATCCGACCCGTGTTGGGTTTGAGCGCAGCCGCCTTGCCTGCGCTGGCGCTCGCCGTGGCCGGTTCGCCGCTCGCCGGCGGAATCAGAAACCGGGAGACGGGATAGACGATCGCCACGGCAGTCGAGACGAATCCCACGGCCAGCAGAGCGTCGAGGAAGCCGCGGCGATCGAATTCGCCTCCGGGTCCCGCCGGGATGCCGTTCTCGTTCACCACTTGTACGTCATCCGGACGTACCACACCGATGCCATCGTGGTCACGGCTTCTTGATCGAAGACAGGTACGCGACCAGCGCGTCCACGTCTTCTTTCGGCAGGGCGAACTGTTTCATCGCCGGCTTGCGCGTCGCCTTCGTCTTCGCCGTCATCCCGTTGGCGTCAGTAATCCAGGCGCGCAGATCAGCGGCTGAGAGCTTGCCGACGGCTTCGTCCAGCGGCCCCTTGGGATTGCCTTTGCCAGCAATCGAGTGGCAGAGGCCACACTTCTGTTCGGCAAATACCTTCTCGCCCTGAGCCGCGTCCGGCGGCGCAGCAGATGCGACCGCGGAGACACTGATGATCGCGCCGGCAAAAAACATTCGAAGCATGGCTCCTCCCATAGTCGTTGAGCGTCGGCAGTGTACGCCTGTATCAGCAGCGAATGGTGCGCGTTTTTCTCCTGTGTGAAATGTAGACAGCGTTGAACACGATCGAGCGAGCGGCTGGCCAGTCCTTTCGGACGCGGAGCAGTTCCGCGACCCCGGTCCTGCCGGATTTCCGTCACGATCGGGACTCCACGCGCGCCGCGTTGCCGGATATCCGGCAACCGATCTCAATGACCGGGATGAGCGGCGTCATGACGGGGTCACCTGGGGTGACGCGTTTGCGGTTCCGGGCTCGCGCTGCCAGGACTGAAGAATGCGCACGTAGTTGCCGCGTTCGAACGCCGCGGGGTCGGGACAGCGCGCCAGGCTCATGCTGCCGCGCATCTGGTCGAGCGACTCGTACTCGTGCTCGACGGCCCACGCCTCGAATCCGTTGACGATCTGCCGGAGATACGCGGGGCCGCGCTTGAGCAGCGCGGACACAATCTGCACGCCATCGGCTCCCGCCATGATCGCCTTCACCGCGTCGATCGGCTCGTGCACACCGCCGCTGACCGCCAGCGAGCCGCGCACCCGTCCATCGAGTATGGCGAGCCAGCGCAGGCGCAACAGCAGTTCCGACGAGTCTGAGAGGTGAAGCTGTGGAACGGTCTCCAGCGCCAGGGGATCGATGTCTGGTTGATAGAAACGGTTGAAGAGAATCAGGCCGTCCGCGCCGATGTGATCCAGCTTCGCGGCCAGGTGCGGCAGCGCGGAATAGAACGGCGACAGCTTCACGGCGATCGGGATACTGATCGATTCCTTGAGCACCGCGACGATGT
Organism: Vicinamibacterales bacterium; assembly: GCA_035693505.1. Taxonomy (GTDB): domain Bacteria; phylum Acidobacteriota; class Vicinamibacteria; order Vicinamibacterales; family CAVVIG01; genus CAVQFC01. The sequence continues at coordinate 10 of DASSGK010000625.1, read as the reverse complement.
CGACGACGCG
>DASSGK010000624.1:0-10082 GCA_035693505.1 Vicinamibacterales bacterium | reverse complement strand
GCGGCGCAAAGGCCGCTTCGACAGGAATCTGCGAACGCTTGAAGAGACGCTCGTCCGCAGTGCGTCGGGAGACAGCGTCCGGGCCGCCCAACTCCTTCGACAGCCTGAGATTCGTCTCGCCGACCTGGTCGCGGAAGGCCGTCTCCCTCGCTTCGAGTCCGACGATCGGGATTCGACGCTCGACATCGCGACGGCTGAAACGACGCTGAAGTACGCGGGGTATCTCCGGCGCCAGGAGAGCGAAATCGAGCGCGCTCGCAAGGACGAACGGCGCCGGATACCAGCTGACTTCCCCTTCGATCGCGTGCCTGGCCTTTCGCGGGAAGTCGTTCAACGTCTGAGTCAGGTTCGGCCGGATACGCTCGGCCAGGCGCTTCGGGTTCCCGGCGTGACAGCTGCTGCGGTTGCTGTCCTTGGCGTGTTCGTCGGTCGCTTTTCGGCCCCGCAGTCGTGACCTCCCTCGAATTCAGAGATCGACTGGCCCGCCGGGCGCGGCGAGCGAAAGCGCCGGTCACGCTGGCGATGCTCGATCCGCTCGAGGCCTATTTCCGGCTGCTTACGCAGTGGAACGCAAAGATCAACCTCACGGCCCTCCCGCTCGATCCGCCGACAGACGAGACCTTCGATCGCCTTCTCGTTGAGCCGCTGGCCGCGTCGAAACAGTTTCCGGACCTCCCGTCGGTTTGGTTCGATCTGGGTTCGGGAGGCGGATCCCCGGCGATTCCGATCAAGATCGCGCGACCGGCGCTCCGCTTGACGATGATCGAGTCGAAGGAACGGAAGAGCGCCTTTCTTCGAGAGGCTGTTCGAGTCGTGGGTTTGGCGCAAACCGACGTCGCAACTGAGCGATTTGAAGAGGCGGCCTCGAAAGCCGAGTACGCCGGAAAAGGAGACCTGGTCACCGTTCGAGCGGTAAGAACCGATCAGGTGTTCTTCGAGACCGCTGAAAAGCTGCTCTCCGCAAAGGGCCAGCTTCTCCTGTTCAGGCCAGCTCACACGGCGAGCGCCGACTCACCTGGTTTCAAGCGACTTTCGACGGTTCCATTGATTGACGCTCCTCCCAGCTTTCTCAGCATCTACCAGAGAACGCCTGCCTCGACATAAACCGTTTTGAGTCATCAGTTTGATTGAATATGGTCAGGAGGAATGTTCCACGTGGAACAAACGGGTTGACGGGGATCGGAGGGTTGCGTATTCTCGACTGGCTCATTTCGTGAGACAGGCCCACGCAAATTGGTCAAACACCAGATAATAACAATGGCCAGGGTTATCGCAGTCGCAAATCAAAAGGGAGGCGTGGGCAAAACCACGACGACCATCAACCTGGCCGCTTCCCTGGCGATGGCCGGTCGACGGGTGCTGCTCGTCGATGTCGACCCGCAAGGCAATCTGACGAGCGGAGTCGGGCAGAAAGGCGTCGCCGCAACCGCAGGAACGGTATACACCGCACTGACCGCGGCGGGCGCCACTCCCAGCGCCTGGTCGTTCATCATTCCAACCGCGATCGATTCCCTGAAGTTGATCCCGGCCGATCGACATCTCACCGGCGCCGAGATCGAGATGGTGTCGCTCAGCGGCCGCGAAGAACGACTGCGTGATCTGCTGCGCCCGGTTCGCGACGAATTTGATCACATCTTCATCGACTGCCCGCCGTCTCTCGGGCTGCTGACGCTGAACGCGCTCGTCGCCGCGGATGCGGTGCTGATTCCTCTCCACTGTGAATACTTCGCGCTCGAAGGCCTCGCCGATCTGGTCGAGACGATGCGCCGGGTTCGCGCGTCCTTGAATCCGGGCCTCGAGATCGACGGCGTGTTGCTCACGATGTTCGATGAGCGCACGAACCTCGGTCAGCAGGTCGCGCGCGACGTGCGCCAGTTCTTCAAGGAAAAAGTCTTCAAGACCGTCATCCCGCGGAACGTCCGTCTCGGAGAAGCCCCGAGCCACGGCATGCCGGTGATTCTCTACGACGGGAAATCGCGCGGGGCCGAAGCCTATCTCGCGCTCGCCCGCGAAGTTCTCGAACGATCCGCAGCCACGGCTGCATAAAAGAAGAAAACGCTCCGCGATTTCTTCTGAGAGTGTCCGCATGGAAAAACGCCCCGCGCTTGGAAAAGGCCTCAGTGCCCTGATTCCCGATCTCCCTGAGCCCGCGCGCACCTCGCAGGTCGAAGCCGATATCGATCGCCTGGAGCCGAACGACTTTCAGCCTCGCGGTGGCGTTGACGATGCGGGCCTTCAGGAACTGGCTCAGTCGATCCGCGCCAACGGCATCATCCAGCCGATCGTCGTCCGCAAGGTTGGCGATCGCTTTCAGATCATCGCCGGCGAACGGCGGTGGCGCGCCGCGAAAGTCGCCGGCCTGCTGCGAGTGCCGGTCAGCGTTCGCGAGGTGACGCCGGGCAACGAACGATCGCTGCTCGAGATGGCGTTGATCGAAAACATCCAGCGCCAGGATCTCAACCCGATCGAGGAATCGCTCGCCTATCGTCGACTGGCCGACGAATTTCAGCTGAAGCAGGAAGACATCGCATCGGCGGTCGGGAAAGATCGTGCGACCGTCGCGAATTTTCTGCGCCTGCTCAAGCTGCCGGACGAAGTGCGCAACGAGGTGGCGTCGGGGCGGCTGTCGATGGGACATGCGCGGTCGCTGCTCTCACTCACCGACGAAGCCGATCAGCGCCGCATCTCGCGCGACATCATCGCGCGCAGCCTCTCCGTCCGCGAGACGGAGCAGCTGGTCAGAAAGATCGTCGAAGCCGGAAAACCTGCCCGCGCCGCCGCCGAACCGAAGCCGACCGACGTTCACACGCGCGCGGCGGAGGATCGTCTCAAACTCCTCCTCGGCACCCGCGTCCGCATCGTCCGGCAAGGCACGAGGGGACGAATCGAGATCGATTTCGTGTCGGAAGACGAATTGATCCGCATCTACGACCAGCTCACGGACGGAGCGTGAAGCACTTCTCAGATCCGGATAGTGTCCGCCTTCAGGCGGACCACACGAGGTCCGGCTAAAGCCGGACACTACAAACGGAACTGAAAACCTGAAAGGAGGTTCAAGAATGCAGAAGCGTCTCACGCAAATGGTTTCCTGCGCCGGTTGAGCGAGCAAACTCGCCGCAGGCGAGCTCGCTCAGGTGCTGAGTGACATCCCCGCGCAAATCGACGACCGTGTCCTCGTTGACTTCAGGACGGCGGACGATGCGGGTGTGTACAGATGGGAGGGCGGCCCGGCGCTCGTGCAGACGGTCGATTTCTTCACGCCTATCGTGGACGATCCCTACATCTACGGTCAGATTGCCGCCGCGAATGCCGTCAGCGATGTCTACGCCATGGGCGGCCGTCCGCTCACCGCGCTCGCCATCGCCGCGTTTCCCGAAGAAGGACTTGAACCGGGGACGATTCGCGACGTGTTCCGCGGTGGGTTCGACAAGCTGCGCGAGGCCGGTGTCTCGCTGCTCGGCGGCCACACCGTGCGCGACAAAGAGATCAAGTTCGGCTACGCGGTGACCGGCGCCATCGATCCCGCCCGAGTCCTCGCCAACGCCGGCGCGCACGACGGCGACGTGCTGTTTCTCACCAAGCCGATCGGCACCGGAATCGTTGGTACGGCGATCAAGTTCGATCGCGTCGATCCCGCGCTCGCCGACGAAGCCGTGCAGTCCATGCGGACGCTGAACCGCGCGGCGGCCGAAGCGCTGAACGCATTGCCGCCGGGCTCGGTGCACGCCTGCACCGACATCACCGGTTTCGGGCTCATTGGGCACGCGTCCGAGATCGCGAACGCCAGCGGCGTGACGGTGGTCCTCGAATCAGCCAGCGTCCCCGTGTTTCGAGGTGTTCTGCCCATCGCTGCACTGAACCGATCCGGCGGCCTGGCCTCGAATCACGAGCATTTCGCTGCCGCGGTCGAGATGGATCCATCGGTCGATTCGGCCCTTCAAGTGGTGCTCTACGACCCGCAAACCTCTGGTGGTCTGTTAATTGCGGCCAGTCAGAACGCGGCGGACCTTGTCGCCGGGGCCCTGGCCGCGGCGGGAGTTCTTGGGGCTCGAATCGGCCGGGTCGAAGCACTCAGGCCTGGGATTCGAATCGTGGTGCGCCCGTGACTTCGGCTTGTCGCGGATGTCTTTGAATGGTATAAATTTGTGCTGCTTGTGAAACTCTTCGCAAGCTCCCTGCTAAGCCGATCGCGGGCGTGACCCGCGCGACGAGAACACGTGACGAATAAAACTGCGGCCACTCGCTACGCGCGCGCCCTCCTGGATGTCGCAGTCAAGGAACAGGCGGACCTCGAGCTCATCGAGCGCGAGCTGTCGCAGTTCGCCGACCTGTTCACGCAGTTCCCCTCGCTCGAAAAAGTTCTGCTCAACCCGGCGGTACCCGTGCCGCGGAAGCGCGCCGCGGTCGCCGACCTGCTCGCCCAGGCGAAGTTCACGCCGATCGTCTCGAAGCTGATCGCGCTGCTCGCCGATCGCGATCGGCTGGTGCTGGTCCCGGACCTGCGCGCCGCATACCGCGATCGCCTCCTCGATTTCCGTGGCGTCGTCCGAGCGGAAGTGACCACCGCTCTGCCGCTCGACCCCGCGCGTGCGGACGCGATTCAGAAAGGCCTGGCGGCGCTCACCGGGCGCACCGTGCTGCTCGGGACGAAAATCGATCCATCGGTCCTCGGTGGCCTGGTGGCACGCATCGGGAGCACCGTGTACGACGGCACTGTGATCCGGCAGTTGGAAAAAATGAAAGAACGGCTCGTGGAGAGCGTGTAAATGGACATCAAAGCTGAAGAGATCTCCAAGATCATCCGCGAACAGATTGGCAGCTTCGCGGTCGACGTCGATGTGGCCGAAGTCGGCAGCATCATCTCGATCGGCGACGGCATCGCCCGCGTTCACGGCGTCGACAACGCCATGGCGGGCGAAATGCTCGAATTCCCGCACGGCGTGTTCGGCATCGCGCTGAACCTCGAGGAGGAGAGCGTCGGCGCGGTGCTCCTCGGGGAGTTCAAGGAGATCAAGGAAGGCGACCAGGTCAAGCGGACTGGCCGCATCATTTCGGTGCCCGTCGGCGAGGAGCTTCTGGGCCGCGTCGTCAACGCGCTCGGTCAGCCGATCGACGGCAAAGGCCCGATCGGCTCCACGAAGTTCTCGCCCATCGAACGGCTCGCACCGGGAGTTGTGGATCGGCAATCGGTGAAGGAACCGATGCAGACCGGCCTGAAGGCGATTGACGCGATGGTGCCGATCGGCCGCGGCCAGCGCGAGCTGATCATCGGCGACCGCCAGACCGGCAAGACCGCCGTTGCCATCGACGCCATCCTCAACCAGAAGGATACCGGCGTCATCTGCATCTACAACGCGATCGGTCAGAAGCAGTCGACCGTTGCGCAGGTCGTTCGCACGCTCGAAGAAGCCGACGCGATGCGCTATACCATCGTCGTCGCCGCCACGGCGTCAGATCCCGCGCCGCTTCTGTACATCGCTCCCTACTCGGCCTGCACCTTCGGCGAGTACTTCCGCGACAACGGAAAACACGCACTCGTCGTCTACGACGATCTCTCGAAGCACGCGCAGTCGTACCGCGAGATTTCGCTCCTGCTCCGGCGTCCGCCGGGCCGCGAGGCCTACCCCGGAGACGTGTTCTACCTTCACTCGCGCCTGCTGGAACGGGCCGCGAAACTGAACAACGAGCTGGGCGGCGGTTCGCTGACCGCGCTGCCGATCATCGAAACGCAGGCGGGCGACCTGTCGGCGTACATCCCGACAAACGTGATCTCGATCACCGACGGGCAGATCTTCCTCGAATCGGATCTGTTCCACCAGGGCGTCAGGCCCGCGATCAACGTCGGCAACTCGGTCTCGCGCGTCGGTGGATCGGCGCAGATCAAGGCCATGCGGCAGGTGGCGGGCACGCTGCGTCTCGACCTCGCGCAGTACCGCGAGCTCGCGGCCTTCGCGCAGTTTGGCAGCGACCTCGACAAGTCGACCCAGGCGCAATTGAATCGCGGCGCGCGACTCGTCGAGATTCTGAAGCAGCCGCAGTACGAGCCGCTGCCGGCCGAGCGGCAGGTGGCGATCATCTACGCGGGCACCAACGGACACATGGACGCCGTGGCGATCGCCGACGTCCGCAGCTACGAAACGGAGCTGTACCGCTTCATCGAATCGCGTTATCCGCAGCTGTTCGGCAGCATCCGCGAGAAGAAGCAGCTCGACGACGAGTTGAAGGGCGCGCTCGACAAGGCCGTCAGGGAATTCTCTGCGGATTTCACGGCGAGAAAATCGGCGGCCGCGTAAATGCCGTCCCTGATCGATCTCCGGCGCCGGATCCGCTCGGTCAAGAACACCCAGCAGATCACCAAGGCCATGAAAATGGTCGCCGCGTCGAAGCTCCGCCGCTCGCAGGAGCGCATCATGAACGCGCGGCCCTACGCGGATCAGATGCGGCGCGTGCTCGCCAGCGTCGCGTCGAGGGTCGATCCGTCGATCCATCCGCTGCTGGTCGCGCGGGAGCCTGGTGCCCAGAATCGAACTCTGCTGATCATCGTCACGGGCGACAAGGGGCTGTGCGGCGGCTTCAATACGAACGTGATCAAGGCCGCCGGCGCCTTTATCGAATCGAACAAGGAACCGTCCACGCTCGGCCTGGTCGGCCGCAAAGGCCGGGAGTTCTTCGTACGGCGCGGCTTCGACACGATGTTCGAGCAGATCGGCATCTTCCAGAAGCTGAAGTACGAGGACGCGCAGACCATTGCGACGACGGCGATCGACGCGTTTCTCGGCGGACAGGTCGATCGCGTGATGCTGGTCTACAACGAGTTCAAGTCGGTCATGACCCAGCGCGTCGTCGTCGACCAATTGCTGCCGATCGCGCGGGGCGACGTCGACGGTGGTACCGAACCGACTCTCGCGCCGGTGCCAACGGGTGGTGATCCTCGGGCGCAGATCGAATACCTCTACGAACCGGCGCCGCAGGAGATCTTCAACCAGTTGCTGCCGCGGTACGTCGCGGTCCAGGTCTACCGCGCGCTGCTCGAATCGAACGCCGCCTTCTTCGCCGCGCAGATGACCGCGATGGACACGGCGACGAAGAATTCGGCCGAGATGATCGCCGCTCTCACGCTCTACATGAACAAGGTGCGTCAGGCTGCGATCACGCGCGAAATTATCGAAGTCGTATCGGGTGCCGAAGCACTCTGACGAGGAACTCTTCTCATGGCTACAGCTACCGTAACGAAGCAGCAGGTGGGCCGGATCGTCCAGATCATCGGACCCGTCGTCGACGTCGAGTTCGAGGCCGGGCATCTGCCCGCCATCTACAACGCGCTGAGTATCCAGGCGCCGGCCAAGGAAGGGCGCGAGGCGATCGATGTGATCGTCGAAGTCGAACAGCACCTCGGCGAGAACCGGGTCCGTGCGGTGGCGATGAAGCCGACCGACGGCATGCAGCGCGGGATGACGGTGACCGATCTTGGTGAACCGATCTCCGTGCCGGTGGGACCCGAGACTCTGGGCCGCGTCCTGAACGTCCTCGGCGAGCCGGTCGACTTTCCCGATCGGCCGGTGCAGTCCTCAGTGAGATGGCCGATTCACCGCCCCGCTCCGACGCTCGAACAGCAATCCACCGAGCTGAAGATGTTCGAGACCGGCATCAAGGTCATCGACCTGCTCGAGCCGTACCTGCAGGGCGGCAAGATCGGACTGTTCGGCGGAGCCGGCGTCGGCAAGACCGTCGTCATCATGGAGCTGATCCACAACATCGCCTTGAAACACGGCGGTGTGTCGGTGTTCGGGGGTGTCGGCGAACGCACGCGTGAAGGCAACGATCTGTGGCACGAGTTCCAGGAGAGCGGCGTCATCGACCCGCACGACGCCAGCAAGTCGCGCGCGGCGCTCGTCTACGGACAGATGACGGAACCACCGGGCGCCCGGCTGCGCGTCGGCCTCTCGGCTCTGACCGTCGCCGAGTACTTCCGCGATGCGGAAGGCAAGGACGTGCTCCTGTTCATCGACAACGTCTTCCGGTTTACCCAGGCGGGCTCGGAAGTGTCCGCGCTGCTCGGCCGCATGCCGTCCGCCGTCGGTTATCAGCCGACGCTGCTCAGCGAGATGGGCCAGATGCAGGAGCGCATCACCTCCACCAAGAAGGGATCGATTACGTCGGTGCAGGCGATCTACGTCCCGGCCGACGATTACACCGACCCTGCGCCGGCGACGACGTTCGCGCACCTCGACGCGACGACCAACCTGTCACGCGCGATTTCTGAGCTCGGCATCTATCCGGCCGTCGATCCGCTGGCGTCGACCTCCCGCATTCTCGATCCGCGCATTCTCGGCGACGAACACTACAACGTCGCGCGGAGCGTGAAGCAGGTGCTGCAGCGCTACAAGGATCTTCAGGACATCATCGCCATCCTCGGCATCGACGAACTGTCGGAAGACGACAAGCTCGCCGTGGCGCGCGCGCGCAAGATTCAGCGGTTCCTGTCGCAGCCGTTCTTCGTGGCGCAACAGTTCACGGGCCTCGAGGGCAAGTACGTCCCCGTCGCCGACACCATCCGTGGATTCAAGGAAATCGTGGAAGGCAAGCACGACGAGCTGTCGGAACAGGACTTCTACCTCGTCGGCGGAATCGAAGAGGCCGTCGCGAAGTACCAGCAGCGCAAGAAAGCGTAAGCCGTGGCCGATCAGATTCCCGCGCTGCCGACGAAGATCCAGCTGCTGATCGTGTCGACCGATCGTTCGCTTGCGAACGAGGTGGTCGACGAGGTGGAGATCCCCGGCTTCGACGGGTACTTCGGCGTCCTGCCCGGACACACGCCGCTGCTCGCGCTGCTCCATGTCGGAGAGCTCTGGTATCGACAGGGAACCGAGAAGCACTACTTCGCGATCTCGTTCGGGTTCGCCGAGGTGCAGCCCGATCGCGTCACGATCCTGGCGCAGATTGCCGAAAAGGCCGACGAGATCGATACCGCGCGAGCCGAGGCGGCAAAGAAGCGTGCCGAGGAGCGAATCGCCCGGCCCGCGATCGACATGGACGCCGAGCGCGCGCGCATCGCGCTGATGAAGGCCCTCATCCGTCTGCAGGTCGCGTCTCGGGCTAGAATTCGTTCGTAATTGCTTTCAAACCTCGCCAACCTGTTTCGCTACCGTGGTCTGATTCAGAGCCTGGTCGCGCGGGAGCTGAAGGCTCGCTACCGCGGCTCGGCTCTCGGCTTCGTCTGGTCGTTCGTCAACCCGCTGCTGCTGCTCCTGATCTACACCTACGTGTTCACCGCGGTGATGCCGAACAACACCGAAGGCGTGCAGCCGTACGCGTTGTTCATGTTCTGCGGCATCCTGCCGTGGACCTGGTTCTCCTCGTCGCTGTCGGAAGCCGCCAACTCGCTGATCTCCGGCGGCAACCTGATCAAGAAGGTGCTGTTCCCGGCGGAGGTGCTGCCGATCGTCAGCGTGCTGACGAACATGGTGCATTTCTTTCTGGGACTGCCGATCCTGGTCGCCTTCCTGCTCGTCTACCAGCACTTCCCGCGGCCGGAGAACCTGCTGTGGTTTCCTGTCGCGGTGCTCCTCCAGTTGCTGTTCACGACGGGGCTGGCGCTGATCCTGTCGGCGCTGGCGGTCCACTTTCGCGACATCAAGGACATCCTGGCGAACCTGCTGACGCTCTGGTTTTTTGCCACGCCGATCATCTATCCGTGGTTTCAACCGAGCGTGCGGAAGTTTCACACGTTCTTCGACGTCAATCCGTTCACGCACCTCGCGGTGACGTATCAGGAAGCGCTGTTTTTCAACCAGGGGCCCGTCGGCCACTGGAAGTGGCTGCTCGGATACCTGGGCGTAGGCTCGGTGCTGCTGTTCCTGGCGGGATACTGGCTGTTCGATCGCCTGCGCGACTCCTTTGCGGAGGCCGTGTGATCGCGGGTTGGCTTTCTTTTTCGTGTGTTTCGTGTGTTCGTGGCCGGGTGCTCGCGTGACGCCGGCGATCGAGCTCGTCAACGTCTCGAAGATGTACCGCAGGTACGGCGGGCGCCAGTTCTCGACGTTGAAGAGCGCGCTGCTGCAGCGCAGCATCGTGCGCAACCT
>DASSGK010000623.1:0-37521 GCA_035693505.1 Vicinamibacterales bacterium | reverse complement strand
CCCGCGTAACTCGGCGAGGCTCGCCGATCGCACGTGCGCGAATTCGTCGAGCAGCTGCTCGAGCGACTTGCCCTGCATCTCCTGCACCTGTCCGTCGCGCACGAACGGCGCAAACGTCGCGCTCTCGCCGGAGTCGATAATCATTCGCGCGCGTGTCAACCAGTCCGTGCGTTCGGCGTGAATGAGATGAGCGACGATCTCGATCGGCGCCCAGGTGCCGGTGCCTTCGTTGCGCGATGTCCAAATTTCGGGCAGGCCGCGCAGCAGAGCATTGAACGTGGCTGGCGTGTGGGCGAGCAGAGCGGTTGCTTCCTGAAGATTCATCATGCTCCTCGAATGTACGGTGAACGATCTAACGGGGTGTGTTCGTCGCAGGTCCGGTCCGGGTGGCGACGATATCGATCGGCGCGTGCGGTGAAAACCCACCCATCGTTTCCATCGACAGGCGGAGCTCATCGCCGCTCACGGTCCCGGTGTAGTGGTGCTCCGTCTGCCGGGTCTCGCTGCCGGCATTTTCATCCGTCCGCGTCTTGAATGACACTGTCGCGCCCTTCACGTGCCCGTCGACGATGCCGCGCGCGACGCCGAGAAACGAAGCAGTCCCCGCGAGGGCGCCGTCGGTCACCCGGAAGATGAATGCCTCCGCATGAGTTCCGCCGAAGTCGTAGCGGACGTCGGCCACCCACCGGCCCGAGACATCGTGGGACGGCTTCGTTTCCCACGGCGCCAGCCACCAGACCGCTCCGGCGATCGCGAGCGTCGCAAGGGCTACCCAGACCCAACGCGCGCTTCTCCCACGCGGCGGCGCCACCGGTTCACCGATGGCGCTCGCCAGCTTACTCATGTCGTACTGCCAGCGGCTGTCGCTCAAGGCGATGGCCTCCAGCGTGGCGAGCTGGCTCATGTCCGGCGGGAGATCGGTCTGGCCGGGCATCGACGCGTCGCCGATCAGCACCGGGATGACACGGACGCGACGGGCAAGCGCCCGTTCGATCTCGACGCGCACGAAATCGGCCGGATCGTCGAGGCGGCGGTGTCCGGATGCGTCCTGCGAATCCAGCCAACGGTGGCCGATGAGCGCGAGCATCACGTCACAGCCGGCGATGCGCTCCTCGATCGTCGAAACGAAATCGACGCCCGGCTTGATGTCGTCGACGTCGATGAACACGGAGTCGGAGCCGAAGGCGGACGCCAGCGTATCGTGAATGCGTCCCGCGTATCCCGCGCTGTCGTCTCGACGGTAGTTGATGAAGATTCTGGGCATGCCGACGCGCAGGCTGTGGGCCTCGAGTCGTTCCGACCGCGCTGCGATTATACCGAAGCCATCTGAGAGGCAGGCTCATCCGGTGTTCGTGACAGGTGGATCTCCGAAGTATGTAGGTTAGGATAGGCCGCGCTCGCAACCGGAGGCCATCGCAATGAGCAACTCCGTTTCCAGCTACGACGGCAGCATCGTCAGCACCCCGCAGGAACTGGTTCGTCCCGAGAGCGTCGAGGAGCTCCAGACGATCCTCAAGCAGCGTGACCGTTATCCGAGCCCCGTACGGGCGATGGGAAGCTTCCATTCCCTCACGCCGTGCGCCGCGTCGCCGGGCACGATTGTCGACATGAAGGGGCTCGCGAAGGTCGTGTCGATCGATGCGAAGAACATGACGTTCACCGCGCAAGCGGGCATGCAGATGATCGATGCGGCAACCGCGCTGCGGGCGCTGAACCTGCAGTTCATGCTGAACATCGAGATCGGCAACATGACCGTCGGATCCGCCGCGTGCTGCCACACCAAGGATGCGCTCGACGGCGTGGCGCACGGTCAGGTGAATTCCTACGTCATCGGCGTCAAGTGGGTGAGTCCGTCGGGCACGCTCGAGGAAGCGTCGGAGGATCGGAATCCGGACCTCCTGCCGTTCATCCGCGCCAGCTATGGCCTGGCGGGCATCGTCTACGAGGTGACCTTCAGAATCAAGCCGCTGGAGATCGTGAGGTTCGACTATCACGTGCACGAAGTGGCGGCGCTGACACAGGACGAGGTCGATGGGGTGATCGCGTCGAACGAGGCGATGGTGTGCTGGACGCTCGGACGGAAGGTCGTCATCCAGACGCGCAATCGCGCGACGGAATTGCGTCACCATTCGATCGCCGACGCGCGCCGCTTCGGCTGGAGCTTCCTCGCCGCCTTCAGCGGGCGGCTGGTTCGTCAGCACTCGCCGGCGGCAGCGACCAACGCGCTCGAGGATCTCGAATCGGGGATCGAGCTCGGCTTCTACCAGCTGCTGAGCGCGACTGGCGGGTTTACGCTCTACGACCCCGACAAGATGATCAACTACTCGAAGACGCCGCCGTCAGCTCGATACGCGTTCACGTTCTGGGCCTTTCCCAGAAGCGCATGGGTGAAGAACCTGAACGACTACGTCGCGTTCGCGGAGGCATACTTCAGGCAGCACGGCTTCCGATGCAACATGCCGCTCGGTTCGTATTTCATCCGGCAGGACAGCAGCTCGCTGCTGTCGTACACGCACGACGGCGACATCATCTCGCTGGACCCGATTCACGCGCCAGGTGACATCGACAAGGACGCATGGGCGGCCTTCCTGAAAGCGTTCAACGAATGGTCCGCCGAGCGTGGCGGTCTGCCGCTGCTGAACCAGAGCCCGTTCGTCAAGAAAGCACATGTCGTGGCGGCGTACGGTGATCGCTGGAAGAAGCTGAGCGACTGGGTGCGAACAGTCGATCCCGACGGCCGGATGTTGAATCCGTTCTTCGCCGAGCTCCTTGCTTGAAGCGGTTTTATCCGCGGATTACGCGCATTACGCGGATTGCGACGCGGTACGCGTGGCAGAAGCTGACCGTGATGTCGAGACTGAACTCCATCGACGTCCGGCGGCGCGGCGTAGCTGTGACCTGTTCTTCTCAACGACTCGACCGGAACCGTTGCACGACGAATTCGCGTCCGTGTGCCGCGAAGAATTCCTGTCCCTCGGTAAATGCATTGTTCGTGTATTCGGCGATGACCCGGCGCCAGAACGCCTGAGCGGAAGTGTTGGCGGGGAGCTCCCGGACTTCCCACGCGCCGGCGAAGTGGTCGAACAGTTCGCGCGCGGTGGCGCGACCGATCCCGGTCCTGCGATACTTCCGGAGGATGAAGAACTCGCCCATGTCGTACGTGACGGGGTTCGCGGCGATTCGGCGGATCAGCGCAAATCCCGCAAGCTTGCCTTCGGCGCGTATCAGAAAAGGGAACCGCTCGGACGCGTCCGGCCCCTTCCAGTAGCTGGCCAGGCTTTCCGGGATCGCAAAGGCGCCATCCTCGTCCACGTCGAGGTCGACGAATTCCGACATGTCGTGGATGTACAACGCGAAGAGATTGCGCACGACGGCGAAGCCGTGCGGCGCCGGCGAAACGTCGATTCTCACCCCCGGGCTCCAGTGGCCAGATCGATGCCCGGCGCACCAAGCGTCGCTCTGAGCTTGTCGAATGGATCGACGAGCGGATCCGCCCTGGTCCAGTCGATGCCGACGATGCCGTAGAGCCAGGCGGGGATGGCGACCGGCTCGATGAGCAGCGGGATCAGCCGGCGCTGGCGATCGCCCATGTCGAGCACCTTGCAGATAATCGCCTCCTCCTGACAGTTGTCGCTCAGTAAGTAGCGCGACGAGATCACCGCGACGGTAAAGCGGCTTTGCCGCACGCAGCGCTCCATTTCCAGCAGGAAGCTGGCGTTAGCGGGGAAGTCGCGCTCATCGATCGCCACACGGTAGCCGTGGGACTCCAGCGAGTCGAGCAGTTGACGCGCAAACGCCATATCGGGACCGTCGTGACGGTAGCTCAGGAAGACGTCGTACCGGATCGGCTGCGCGGCGCTTGCGATCGGAGTAACCGTCTCCCAGCGCACGGGCGACAGTACCGTGGCCGGCACCGCCTGCGCTGTCGCGAGCAGGCAGACCACCAGGAAGGGAACCCACAAGAAGTAGGTCGTACCCAGGTACCCGCGACACCTGCCGATCGAGTCCGATGTCCAGAGGCGTTCCGCCACTCCAGCGGAGTCGAACAGCAGCTCGTCTCGCGACAGCTCGGGATTCTGCTGCTGGTAGGCCGTCCCGAGCGGTGTCATTTGTGTGCCGATGACGATCGATCGATCGGCATAGCGCGCCGTGCACGTGCGTTGCACGTATCCGGCGGCGGAGTACGACCCGATGCCGAACGCCAGCGTGACGACGGCAGTGGCGATCCAGATCGCTGGCCTCGAGGCCTCACGCCACACGATGAATGGGAGGATCGCGATCGCAACGATGGCCGCCGACGACAGCGCTGCGAAGGCGCGTCCGGCTCCTGAGCTGTCGGCGATCGCCGAAGGCGGAGAGGCGATCGCGGCCGCGATCGCCGCAAGGGTCACCGCCGCCGCCGCGAGGCCGAGGCGCCGTTGCCGCCCCGACCATCGGGCTCCGCCCGTCATCGCGTCGGAGCGGCCGGAACCGGAAGGTCCAGGAGCAGCTCCTTCTTACCCTCGCCGACTTTCACCACCGTGCGTTCGCCGACCCGTGTCGACACCGGATCGCGCGCCCACATAACGTAGCGGCCGGGCACCAGCGTGTCCTCAGTCGGGCTGCTCAGCTGCGGAAACAGATCGGGGCTCGCATTCGCGGCCGCCTCGAACACCCGCGGCATGTAGAAGACCTGCCAGCTCGTGATCTCGTCCCCGCCTTTGACCGTGCGCACGCGGACCGTGACGGATCCTCCCAGCTTTCCGCCGCTCCGATTGCAATGTTCGAGCTTGATCTCCAGATCCTCGGCCACGGCCTGCGTGGTGACGACCAGCGCATCGACGTTTCCCGCGGCAAGCGCGGCCTCGAGCGCCTTCACGTCGCCCGACAGATTGTCGCGGTAGTCGTCGGGCGATTCAGCGGGCCAGTTCGACGACAGCGCCTGCAGTTGCTGCAGCGCGGTGGTGGCGCGGCGCTGCGCCGTTCGCAGCGGTGGAGAAGCCGGTGGAATCCGCGAGAGGAGTCCGGCCAGTGTCTCGAGGCTGACCTTCACCTGCGGCGATTCAATGACCGCCGGCGCGCGGGCCGTCTCGCGCGACAGCCCGTGATCCACGAGGAACGCGGTCACGTACTTGCTCGTGATGTCCGACTGCGCGGCCCATTCGAACACGCCTTGCCCTGAGGCGTCGCGGACGGTTGCGTCGGCGCCTCTCGACAGGAGCGCCTGCATCATGCCGAGGTTCCCGTTGCGCGCGGCCATCATCAGCGCGGTGAGGCCGCGCTCGTCCGTGACATTGACTGGCGCGCCGGACGCGAGCAGCTGACGGACACCGGTGTCGTTGCCCTCGGCGGCGGCTCTCAACAATTTGCTGCCGAAGCCCTCGGCCTCCTCGAGCAGCGCAGCGACGGTGGCGTGACCGCGCGCGACCGCCAGCTGGCGTGCGGTGACGCCGTTCCTGGCCGCGTTGACATCCGCGCCCCGGAGAATCAGCGCGCGTGTCACGTCGATGAAACCGTTGGCCGATGCGAGCATGAGCGGCGTGAGGCCGTCCTTCGCCTTCGCGTCGACGCGGGCCCCGTTTTCGAGCAGCAGGGTCGCCACCGCAAGGTTGCCGCTCGCGCACGCCCACATGAGCGGAGTAAAGCCGCGGCGATCGACGGCGTGGACGCTGGCGCCCTTTGCGAGCAATTCCTTGACCCTGGCCGCCTGTCCCTGCTTCGTGGACTCGAAGAGGTCGGTGCCGGCATTGATTGACGCGGGTGCAGCCGTCTGCGCGAGCATGACGAGGAGAACGAGAAGGGGAACGCTCATGGCGTGACGGTGATGTGATCGGGATGCGCAAACACTCGATCGGGCGACTTTCCCCGGCGCACTTCCACAACCGCGGTCGAGCCCTTTCGTGCCTGGACGTGGGTCGCGGCGCTCGCGGGGACGATGACGCGCATCGTCTTGCCCGCGGCGTCAGCGAGCATGTTGCGATGGCGCGACCCATCGTGCGAAACCACGTCCTCGACGCCGGATACGGCGATCGTCAGCGTGCCGGGTTCTCCTTTCTTCCGCGGTGGCTGCCACGCCGTCACCCGGCCCCGGATGCGCGACCAGTTTTCGGCAATCTGCACCGCAGCCCCCGCTTCGCGGCCGCTACGCTACCTCTTTTTCGGCTTCCCGCCTCGAGCCTTCTTGCGCGCGGGCCGGGAAGGCCGTCTTCGAGACGGCTTGGGTGCCCCCGAGCCTGCCGCGCACTTGACCGCGAAGGACGCCGTCATGGTCGCAGCGCTCGCGCTGATATTCCTGATCGTCACACAAGTGTCGAGCTTCCCGTACGATTTTGTATCGGGCGTGGAAGTGGCCGTCAGTGTCACGTTCTTCGCGCTGCCCGGGAACGGATCGCCCGCGTCGCCGCGGTTGGCGCCGTCGCGAAGCTGGTTCCGGCCATCGGCTTCCAGCAGCTTGATGAACGGGTGGCGTTCGTCGTCGTTGCTGTCGATCGTTTCGTCGACGTGATAGACGAGCAGCCCGTCTCCGGGCAATGTCCGGTCGTACAGGGTCCGCTGGCGGTTTTCGACCAGGAAGTACTCCTTGCCGCTCGTCCCATTCATCCACAGCCGCTGCACCCGGTGACTGGTTTTCACGTCCTTGATGGTGGCCTTGCTGTTCGTTTTGCGGTTGGAGACGGCGACCCAGCCCTGGTTCACCTTGCACCAGGCGGAGGGATGCGCCGGGATGTCGCCGTTGCCGTTCCAGCTGCCGCCGCCCATCAGGCACCAGTTGCCGAGGCCTTCACTCGATCCGTCCGTGTCGTACAAGTCCGGCCAGCCAAACAGCAGGTGGCCGAGCTCGTGCGCGCACACGCCGATCTTGCAGTTCTCGGGAATCGTCAGGTAGCCGAAGATCTTCGTGCCGTCAGCGTTCAGGGCTCCGCCGGCGAAGACCCACTTGTGCGACCAGATGTCGTTCTTGCGGCCGGTCTCTTCGGCGCCTTCTCCCGCGTGAACCACGATGAAGGCATCGACGTAGCCATTGCCGTCGTTGTCGTACGGTGCGAAGTTCACGTCGGGATCCGCAAGTTTCGCCGCGTCGCGCGCCATCGTCCGCGCGTTCGGCTCGGGATTGTCCGTGCCGGATTTGCCGCCGGCGTATTGCTTGAGCGTCCGGGGCAGTCGATACGGTCCGACGACCTCGCCCGTGAGCTTCACCAGCCCGTGCGTGACCTCGGTGTAGTACTCGCGCACGCTGCCGGTCGGGATCGTTCCGGTCGAGAAGAAGAGATCGTGGAAGTGCGCCGGCGTTTTCTTCATCGGCTCGTCGGAAAAATCGACGAGCACGATGATCACGCGCACAGATCCTCTCAGGGGGCTGCGCAACGCCGCCGCCGAGCGAACGACGCTGCGCGGCGTGCCGAGCGGGTACTCGGAGCCAGGCAGAATCATTCCGTCATTGAATCCGGTCCGCTTCTGCGGTTCGACGACGATGCGGCCGCCGAAATTGACGTCACGCGCCTCGCTGAGCGCATGGAGCTCCTGGACCATCCGCTCGCGCAGTTGAGGGCTCGGCGCCACGCAGCATCGCTCGCGGAGATCGAGCGGATCTGCTGTGGACGCGTCAGATTTCGGTGTCCGCGGCATGAAGGTTCCTTACTGGCGTCCTCGCCGTCCCATGGGAAGTTCCTGCTTCTGATACCCGGCCGGGACGGCATAGTCGTCGTTCGAGAAGGTCTTGTGGGTGACTTCGGTTACTTCCGACGTGACCTGACGCTGGCCGACGGTGACGACGGTCTTGACGGGAATGCCGCTGAAGCCCTGCTCCGGGCTGCCGATCGAGAGCATCTGCTCGCCAAGCTGCGGCGTGAGCTGCTGGAAGAACTGGGCGGCCAGCTTGGTGATCTCGAAATCGGCGGCGGTCAGTCCCAGCGTCGCGACAGGCACCGTGCAGATTTCGGTCACCTTCTCTTCTTTCTTGTATCCGTCGTACTTATCGCACGTCCACTTGCCGACCTTGTCGGTGCCGTTGCGCCGGTATTCGGTCTTGACGGCCGCCGCGCCAAGCCCGCGCCCGCGCATCATCGCTTCCATGCGTTCGCGCTGTTCGGGCGGCAGATTCTTCATCTGCTCCTGCATCTGGGCCATCGCGCCCGACATCTGGCTGCCGAGACGATCGATGTCGGCTTTCGTCATCTCCCGATAGGTTTTCCTGTCGGGATCGATCATGCGAATCACCTGCGCGGTGCCGTCGAAGATGATGATCTGCGGTTTGCCGGCGATGCTCCGCTCGGAACGCATCCGGGTCTTTTCGATCTGCGTCTGGCTCGTGTCGGTCGTCCCGGCGCTGGTGTGCTTCTGGACGATGAGAACGCCGTCGGCGGCGCCAAGGCGTGCGGCTGTCAGAAAGCACGCGACAACAAACGGGACGATCTTGACGCTGGCGCTCACGGGCATCCTCCTCGAAATCAACGCGGTTGACTTGCGATCACATCCCGTCGGCGCTCAACCCACGCGCACGTAGCCTTTCAGCTGCAGGTTGACGAGCGTCGTCATGGCCCAGAGATCGATCTGAACGTCGGGGTTGACCTGCTTCGGATCGATCTTTCGGCCGATCAATCCCTGGCCGCAGACGCGGATGTCGACGCCTGCCTGCTTGAGCGCGTGGATCAGGGCGATGTTCGGATTGTCCCTGTTGTATCGCTCCTTGTAGGCCTCGTTGCTCATCACGATGTCGATATCGGGCGTTCGCTGGTGGAACATGATGACGATGTGGCGATGTTCCGCCGGCACGCCAAACTTTCCGAGCGTGTTGACGTAGGTCGCGATCGTGGGCAGCATCGGGTTCACGTCGCCGGGGTTCTTCGCGTCCTGCCCGTCGGCGAACACGACCTTGTAATCCGTTTTCGGATCCGGCAGTTCGCGGGCGCCCGGCAAATCGCGCGCGGCCTCGTAACCAGGCACGAGCAGCGGCGCGGTTGAGTCGGCGTTCGCGGGCCCGAAGGATCCGGATGCGAGCACGAGGATGGTCGTCAATCCAATCGCCGCTATTCTCATAAGGCCTCCTGCAGGCGACGATTCTACACGGAACAACGGCTGAGTCTTCCGGAGCCGTCTCTGAGACGAAATCTCTGAGACGAAACCTCTGAGACGAAACCTCTGAGACGAAACCTCTGAGACGACACCGCAGACGCGCGGCGCTCCGGTCGAGGCAGAAATGGTGGCCAATAACCCCGCGTCGCGGTTTATCGTACATGGCGCCGAACGCGGCATATCGGGATCACAGACGTCTCGCGCGCAGGGGACTGTGAGTATGCGATTGCGAATCCAGCGAGTTCGAGGTGTGACAGCGGCCCTCCTGGCCCTCGTCTGCGCCGCGTGCGCGGCGCCGCTGCAGCGCCCGCCTGCGAACGCATCGCCGTCGACGGCCGATGATCTCGCGCCGGGGCGAGTCGTGACTCAGGCCGGGCGGCCGACAGTCGGCGTCGCCTTTGGCGGGGGAAGCGCGCGCGGCATCGCGCACGTCGGCGTCATCCGGTGGTTCGAAGAGCATCGGATTCCGATCGACATGGCCGCCGGAACCAGCATGGGCGGCCTGATCGGCGGCGCGTTTGCCAGCGGCATGGACCCCGCCGAACTCCAGTCGTTCATCGCCGGATTGAACTGGGATCAGCTGTTCGGTGCCTCGTCGTTTGCGTACAAGAACATCCGGCGCAAGGCCGACGCGCGTGCATATCCGTCCCGCCTCGAGTTCGGCCTCAAAGGCGGAATCGTGCCACCGACCGCGCTGAACAATGGCGAGTACGTCGAACTGATGCTCGGCCGCATTGCCGCGCCGTACTTCGAGCTGGAGAGCTTCGACGATTTGCCGACGCCGTTTCGCACGGTGGCGGTCGACCTGCTGTCGGCGCGCCAGGTCGTGATGCGGCGCGGATCGCTCGCTGACGCGATGCGAGCGACGATGTCGCTGCCGCTGATCTTTCCCCCGTCCTTGCTGAACGGCCAGGTGCTGGTCGACGGGGGTACGATGAACAACGTCCCCGCGGACGTCGTCAAGGCGATGGGGGCGGACCGCGTGGTCGCGGTCAACGTCGGCGACCTCTCGAACCCCGAAGGCGTGAGCCAGACGATGCTCGGCGTCGCCGGGAGCACGCTCGACGCGATGATGCGCGCCTCGACGACGCGTGCGCTGGCGTCGGCCGACGTGGTGATCGACGTGCCGCTCAAGCAGTACGGGTCGCTCGATTGGCGCCGCGCGGCCGATCTCATCGAGGAAGGCTACCGGGCCGCCGAGGCCATGCGCGATCGGCTGCTGCCGCTCGCCGTCAGCGAAGGGGAGTTCCAGGCGTGGCAACGCGCCCGCCAGGCGCGCCGGCGCACCGGGATGCCTGTGCCTGCGTTCGTCGACCTCGAAGGCTTCAGCGCGAGCGACGCGAAACACTTGGACGCGCTGCTCGCTCGGCACGTGAACGTGCCCGTCGACATCAACGCCGTCGAAGCCGACATCGCGATCGTCTCCGGGCTGGACCGGTACGAAACGATCACCTGGCGACTCGTTCACGACGGGGCGCGAGGGTTCGGCCTGCGGGTACTGGGCCGGCCCAAGTCGTACGCGCCGCCGTTCCTGATGCTGGGCGTGAATCTGGAGAACACGACGTCGAGCGACTTCAACATCTCGGCGGCGGCACGCTACCTGGCATTCGACGTCGGCGGGTCGGGCGCCGAACTGCGGGTGGACGGCACGATTGGTTCCAATCCGAGTGCCGGCGTCGAGTGGTATCGGCCTCTCGGCTCGACGCCGTTTTTCATCGCCCCGTATGCGGCGGTCGGCACGCTGACGTTCAATTTCATCAGCGACGACGCGGTGATCGCCCGCTACGGTCAGACCAAGGCGCGGATCGGCCTGAACGGCGGCGTCAATCTCGGCGCGAAGAGCGACCTGCGGGTCGGCGTGTACCTCGGACGCTCGTCAGCATCGATTGAGGTAGGAAACCCGGGTCTTCCCGAGTTGAGCGGCAAGGAAACCGGATTTGAAACGCTGTGGCGCGTGGACACGCAGGACA
The DNA here is from genome assembly GCA_035693505.1 of Vicinamibacterales bacterium. Classification (GTDB taxonomy): domain Bacteria; phylum Acidobacteriota; class Vicinamibacteria; order Vicinamibacterales; family CAVVIG01; genus CAVQFC01. The sequence continues at coordinate 26,500 of DASSGK010000623.1, read as the reverse complement.
GCGCCGTCGTGCCGAGCATCGGGGTCCTGTCGCAAGTGAAGCTGTCGCACATCTTCGACAGTCCCGACCTCACGTTTCAGGAAACGACCATGAACGCGCCGTCGCTGACACAGCTATCGGGCGCGGCCAATCGATTCTGGAGCCTTGGCGCGCGCAACCGCGTGTTCGTCTCGGGCGGACTGGGCACCTCGTTCGACAGTCGTCCGTTGCCCACATCGCAATTCACTCTCGGCGCGCCATTCCGGCTCGGCGCGTACAGTCCGGGTGAGATCCGCGGCGATCATTTCTACGTCGCGAGCGGAGGTCTGTTCAGACAGGTGGGACGGCTGCCGGATTTCATGGGGGGGCCGATCTACGCCGGCGGCTGGATGGAGAACGGCGATGCGTTCAACGACTGGTCGCAAATGAGCTGGCGCGTCAACGGAGGCGTCGGTCTCGTGATGGATACGATCATCGGGCCCGTCATCATCGCGGAGTCGTTCGGCTTCGACAATCGCTGGCGGACTTACCTGGGGGTGGGGCGGATCTTCCGGTGAAGCGGGCCATTTTTGAACAGGAGTCTTGCAAAGAGTAGTGCAGGCCTTCAGGCCTGCCTGACAGTTAACCAAACGTGAAAATCTTCTCCCTCCCAGTGACGTACATCAGGCCAGTAAAAGGTGAAGTCGATCTGGTGCCTGCCCGAGAGCGTCGCAGTATCGATGTCGGCGACCCAGACACCGAGGCCCGTGTCGACTGACCGGATGTCCTGAGTCGCGAGCCAGCCGTCGACGCCGACGTGGACGAGAGACGGCGCGAGCGTTTCGATTCGCAGAACGGTTCCCGCGATCATCGATCGAATCTTGTTGTTGAACCGCCAGACCGCGAACGGCACCGGAGGCGGCGGCTGCGTCACATATCGCGCCAGTGTCTGCGGCGGCCGATCGAAGACCGATCCGTCGGCAAGCGATCGCCGGAGCTTGATGAACTCCGAGTGCGCCCAGACGAGTGGACGCGCGGATCCGGTGGCGCCGCCGGCGAACAGTTCGCGATCCGGAATGTCCTCCGCATCCCACACCTGCTCGGGCAGCAGCTGACTCTCGCCGGAGAACGCGTGCATCACGCCGGCAAGCCGCTCGGCCTCGGCGGCGTTGCCGCGAGCCAACTCGTAGTGCGCGCGTTCGCCCGTGAGCAGCGGCCATAGCCGGCCGACCCCGATCCCGTCGAAGGGGCTTCCGTCCTCGTGCTCCCCGTAGCCGTCACCGTTGTACCGACGCCAGGCGGGACCCCGTGGCGTCTCGACCTTCAGCAGCGCATCGATCACGGTCACGGTGTTGACGATGCGCGGATCATCCGGCGCGCGGAGCCCGAAGCGAACCAGCGCGAGCGCGTCCGGGCTGACAACCGTGTCGGCGCGCCTGGTATTGTCACCGGGCGGGCGGTTCTTGATCGGGACGAACCCATCTTTCGGCGATGCGGCCTCGGCCTGATCGGGCTCCGAGACGCGGACGTAGTAGCCGTCGACACCGCACGTCCTGGCGAGATCGGTCCCTGTCACGTACATCCAGTCGTCGAGCGACGCGTGCCAGACGTCGGCTGTTTCTCTCAGGTACGCGGCGACGGTGGCCTCGCCGTTCGCATCGGCGTCCTCGGCGGCGGCGAGGAGCGCGGCGATCTCTGCCGCGAGCGTGAACGGCGAGTAACCAGGATCCTCTTCCCATCGATCCTGCATGCTCACCGGGCCGTTGCGGACGATGAACGCTGCGGCGCGGCGGACCATCGGCCAGTAGCGCGCCCGTTCACCCGGCCGAAGGGCGCCCGCGCGGTCCGCCAGATCCACGAGCAGGATGGGCAGCGCGGTCTCGTCCATCTGGATGCCGTACCAATACGGCGACCCGTCGAGCCACATGTTCTGGGCCCAGTGACCGTCCGCATCCTGTGTGACGAGGAGAAAGCGCAGCACGCGCCGGGCGTCGGCCAGCGCGCCAACGGCGAGAAACCCGCCTGCCGCCTCAACGAGATCGCGCGGCCAGACCACGTGATAGCCGCCGAGGTCGTCGTCGCCCTTGTTGAAACCCCACGGAATCGACAGGCTGGCAATCACGCCGCCGCGAAAGGTTTTCGACTCGTGAATGCGGAGGACGGCCGCGCTGTACTCGACGAGCGCGCGAGCGTCGGGATCGGGACACGGCGGCGCCAGCCGCCCGCGCTGCCATCGCTCCCAAGCGGAAATGTATTCGGCCGCCACCTCGTCGAAGCCGGTCAACAGGCTGTTCACCGCGCGTTGTGCCGCCTCGGCGCCGCGGCTGCCGAAGCCGAGCGACAGCACGAACGTGCCGCCCGCCGCGGACAGGTCGACTTCGCCGGTCATCGCCACGTTACCGTTCTCGGCGCGCTGGTAGGCCTCGACAATCCGCCCGCTCGCCATGAGCTGCTGCCAGCCGTCGGAATAACCGACGAATCCAACCGATCGAGACAACCACGGCACGGAGCAGGCGAGCGCGAGCGCGCTGCCTTTGCGCTCAGCGAACAAAACCGGCACGCCTTTGTAGTCGCCGACCCACGCCGTGTTTCCCGCGCCTCGATTGGCGAGATGAGGGGCGAGCAGCGCGTAGAGACGGTAGCCGGTCAGCGCGCCTTGCAGCGCGGTGAGGCGGATGCGCTGCAGCACGACGTCGGCCGACGGGTCCGACACGATGTCCTTCTCGATGACGTAGCGCCCATCGAGGGACGCATTTCGCAGATGGAATGCGGGCGTGCCCGGACTGATTTGCGACACCACCGACTGCGTGTGACGCTTTTCTTCCGACACGTACGAGCCGCCGTCAGTCACAATCAGGCCGAGATCGCGCGTGCAGGCGGAGTCGACGCGCGGATAGTAGACCTCGTCCAGGATTCCGTGGCTGATCGTGAACCACACGCGGCTGGCCGCGCCGAGCGCCGTGCCGAGACCGTTCTTGGCGCTGGAGGTCCAGCGTGCGGGAATGCCGGGCCAGCCTGGCGCGAAGTCGACGCTTCGATCCGGCGGCTGCTTCATGATGATTGCGACTATATCAGGCGACTGAAGCTGCACTTTCGCAGCGCTGAAGCGCTGCGCCACAGCAGGCCGGCCGGCGGCTCTTTCGCAGCGCTGAAGCGCTGCGCCACACCGGCAGCGCCGCCACACGAATCAGATGTGGCGCAGGCCTTCAGGCCTGCGATCGGTTCGTTACGGATCTGTTATCTCGGATCGTCACGAGCGGTGGCCGCCTCGTACTTGACCTTCGCGCCGAGGCGTGGGGTAATGACGCCCCCAAACAGAATCCTTGCATGGTCGATTCGTCAGCCGCTCAAATCACGCGCCTCCTGCATGACTGGCGATCGGGCGATCGCGAGGCGCTCGACAGGCTCATCCCACTCGTCTATGACGAGCTCCGCGTGATTGCCTCCCGCCACATGGCCCGCGAGTGGCGCGGCGCGATCCAGACGACCGCGCTGGTGAACGAGGCCTACATGAAGCTGGCCGGCCAGCGCGATGTCGACTGGCAGAACCGTGCGCACTTCTTCGCGATCGCGGCGCGGGTCATGCGGCGCATCCTGCTCGACGATGCGAGGCGACGGATGCGCGACAAGCGGGGCGGCGATATGCCGACCATCGCGATCGAGGATCTGTCCGTCTCGGCTCCTGATGCCCCCGTCGACGCCGTCGACCTGATTGCGATCGATCGGGCGCTGCGGGAGCTCGAACGTCTCGACGCCGACCAGGCGCGCATCGTGGAGCTGCGATTCTTCGGCGGCATGACGGTGGAGGAGACGGGTGAGGTGCTTGGCATCTCGCCCGCGACGGTGAAACGCGAATGGGCGCTGGCCAAGGGCTGGCTGCACCGGATGCTCACGACAGGGACCGGTTCGCCGATCTGATATGACGAGCGAGCAGTGGCAGAGGGTGAAGGCGATTGTCTTCGAGGCCCAGGCCCGGGATCCGGCGTCGCGCGCAGCGTTTGTGGCCAAGGCCTGCTCCGGAGACGAGGCCTTGCACCGCGAAGTGTCGTCGCTCCTCGAATCGATCGAGCTCGCGCGCGACCGGTACGAAACGCCCGCCTTCGACGCGCGTGACGCAGGGCCGCTCCTTCACTCGGTCATCGCGGGCGGGCAGCACGATGCGTCCGTCGACATCATCGGGCAGCGGATAGGCCCCTACGAGATTCAGCGGGAGCTCGGGCGCGGCGGGATGGGCGCCGTCTATCTGGCGGCGCGCGCCGACAGCGAGTTCAGGCACGAGGTGGCGCTGAAGATCATCAAGCGGGGGATGGACACCGACGCGATCGTGCGCCGCTTCCGCACCGAACGGCAGATCCTCGCTGACTTCAAGCATCCGAACATCGCGCGCCTGCTGGACGGAGGCACGACGTCCGACGGCCTGCCGTATCTCGTGATGGAGTACGTGCAGGGTCAGCCGATCACGGCGTACTGCGACGAGCGACGGCTCGGCATCGACGGCAGGCTCGCGATCTTCCGCCAGATCTGCGCGGCGGTGGCGTACGCGCACCAGAACCTCGTCGTTCACCGCGACATCAAGCCGTCCAACGTCCTGGTCTCGAGCGACGGCGAACCAAAGCTGCTCGACTTCGGCCTTGCGAAGATTCTCGGATCTGACGAAGGGGTTCACGAGACCGAAACCGTCCACCGGTGGATGACGCCGGGCTTTGCGTCGCCGGAGCAGCTGCGCGGCGATCGGGTGACGACCGTCAGCGACGTCTACAGCATGGGAGTTCTCCTGTACGAGCTTCTGTGCGGCCGCCGTCCCTTCAGCCAGTTCGAAACCGAAGGCGCTCGCCTGGTTCGGGCCGTCTGCGAGGAGGAACCCGAGAAGCCTAGTTCCGCGGCCGCCGGCGACGCGCTCGATCGCATCAGCTCACTGCGAGGCACGAGCCCGGAGCGACTGCTCAAGACGCTGCGAGGCGATCTCGACAACATCGTCCTGAAAGCGCTGGACAAGGAGCCGTCGCGCCGCTACGCGGGCGCCGGTGAATTCTCGGAGGACATTCGCCGGCTGCTGGCCGGCCTCCCCGTGTCGGCGCGCCCCGATACGTTGACGTACATCGCGGCGAAGTTCGTCCGCCGGCACAAGGCCGCTGTCGTCGCTGCGGCGGCCATGGCCGTCACGCTCGTGAGCGCGACCGTGATCACGGGAGCCCAGGCGGGTATCGCGCGACGCGAGCGGGCGAACGCCGAGCGGCGGTTCAAGGAGGTGCGTCAGGTCGCGAACGCGTTCCTCTTCGACTTCCACGATGCGATCGCCGCGCTGCCCGGGTCGACGCCGGCGCGTGAAATGGTGGTGAAGAAGGCGCAGGAGTACCTGAACGGCCTCGCCGAGGAGGCAGGAACCGATCGCGAGCTGCTGTCGGAACTGTCCACCGCGTATCTGAAGCTCGGCGACGTCCAGGGGAGGCCGTCGGCGTCGCGCACGGGCGACACGGACGGAGCGCTCGCCAGCTATTCGCAATCGCTGGCGCTCCGGCGCCGGCTGACGGCCGCCGATCCCGGCAATGTGACGTTTCAGCAGGATGTCGCGATCGCCCTGGTGCGCATCGGACGAATCCTCGAAGTGCGCGGGGACCCGAAGGGTGCGATCGAGCGTGCACGCGAGGCGATGGACATTACGCAGCGGCTGGTGGCGCGTGCGCCGAGCGCTGAGTTGCGCCGCGACGCCTTCCGCGCGCCGCTCTACCTCGGCGATGCGCTCTTTGGCACCGGCGACTACGATGGCGCGCTCACGATGTTTCAGAAGGCACTGGAAGTGGCGGAGACCGCGCGCCTGGATCCACCGGAAGCCGATTTCAAACACCGCATCGCCGTTGCGAGGGAACGTCTCGGGATCATGTTCATGGTGCGCGGAGACCCTGTCCATGCGCTCGACAGCTTCCGCGAGGCGCTGTCGGATGAGGAAGCGATGAGCGCAAGCGCCCCGGACAACGCGGACTACGTCGGTCTGGTGGCCAACGGCTACTACTACACCGGCGACGCGCTTGGAGGACTGCATCAGTATGCGGAGGCGCTCGCCGCCGAGAACCATGCGCTCGCGCTGTACGAGGGCCTGCTGCGCGCCGATCCAAAAAATGCCGCGCCCCGGAAGGACATCGGCGGCTGCACGCAGAAGATGGCCGAAATCCTCCTGGCGGAAGGTGAACATGCGTCGGCCGCCAGGGTTCTCGAGCGGACGATCGCGATCCGCCGCGAGCTGGCCGGCCACGACAAGGGGAACATGGAATACCTCGACGACCTGGCCGACAGCCTGATGCTGTCGGGCGAGAGTCTGCTCGCCGGTCACGATCCGGGCCGCGCGATCGCCGTGCTCGACGAGGCGCGCGCGATTCGGGAACCGATCGTGGCGTCGCGACCACACCAGGCGGTGTACGGCCGCGGCCTCGCTCGCCTCTACTCGGATCTCGGCGACGCCAGCGCCGCGCTCGCCGCGAAGCCGGCGAACGGTCACCAGGCGATCGACAGGTGGCGTAACGCGCGTCAGCGGTATCAGCAGAGTCTCGACCTGTGGGTCGATCTGCGCCAGCGACACGCGCTCTGGGCGAACGAGGCCGGGAAGCCGGAGGAAACGGCGCGGAAGATCGCGATATGCGATCGCGAGTTAGGGTCCGGCTGAAGCCGGACACTACCGGAGTTCCGCCAAGAAAATACCGACGACAACGCACGCCTGAAGGCGTGCGCCACTTACGACTGCCAGGTGTGGCGCAGGGCTTCAGCCCTGCGTGACGACCGCAGTTACAAGTTGAAGAACGCCGTGTAGACGAGGCGCTCCTCGACGACCCTCCGCATGTGGAGCATGCCGATTTGTCCCTGGTTGATCCATCGGTCGGTGTAGTACCGCTCGAATTCCCGGACGACCAGGCGCGCCGGCTTGCCGCTCACGGCCGGCAGCGTGATCGTCGTCTGCCAGATCGTCGGATCGATAAGCGTGATGACGCCACCGCCCACGGTCGTCGTGATGCCGGTCGTCGGCGTTCCGGTCGCGGTCACCGTGCCAATGTTGATCGCCGCAAGGTCGAGCCGCTCAGTGAGATCCTTTGCCGCCGGCTTGCCGGCAGCCGGTTTCGCTGCAACCCCCGGCTTCACTCTGGGAGTGATCACTCCGGGCAAGACCGGACCGCTCGTGGTACCAGCAGGCGCCAGCAGGCTTGACGCCAGGACCTGGACGTCCGACCACGCGAGATCGGAATCGAGCGCGGGGTCCCGCGTCTGGAGCACGAGCTGGATCTTGTTCCGGCCGGTTTCGCCCGATGTACCGAGCGGCGGGATCGGCGAGCCGTCCTGGAAGGGCGAATCGCCCGGGAACAGCATCGGACCGTGATCCGGCACGGTGCCGCGCAGAGCCAACGTGACTTGCGCGCCGGTTCGATTGAACGTCGACCGCCGTCGCGGCAGGACCTGCGCGAAGTCACCGAGGACGACCTTGGAGATCTTCGCACCGTCGAGCGCGTTTGGCTGATAGCGAACGAACGCGAGCCGGACGAACGGCATGTATGTGGCGCCCGGATCCAGCTCGATGTCGCAGTACCACAAACGGCGATCCGCATCCCACTGCACACGGTGACCGACCACCTGCACCGTCGTCGAGGGAACCTCGCGCAGCGACACGGCCTCGGACGTCACGCGAGCGGTGAAGTCCTCGACTCGCGAGCGGAACTTCGGAAGCACGGTATCCCACAGCGGATCGAGACCCCACTGCGTGACAAGCGGAACCAACGACGCCGGGATGTCGGTGAAGGCCGAGTTCTCGCCGAGGATGACCACGCCGAGCAGCTCGCCATTACCGGACGAGAACCACGGTCGTTCCAGCCAGACGCGCAGTCCGTTTCCAAGGCGCGTCGTGTCGAGCGATCCGGCGCCGGCCGTCTCGGCCCAACGGAAGGTCGGCACCTGATAGACGACGCGCGGATCGTCAGGAGGCGCGGTCGCGGGAACGACGGTGTTGAGCGCGGTTCCGCTGCCGACGGCGAGCACGGGCGCGCCGGGATCGTTGGCGGCGCCGACTTTCATGGCCGGACCAGATGCGATCGGGCCGACGCGCGTGACCTGGTCGCGCTGCGCGTACAACGCCGGGGGGAGGTACTCACGGAAGCGGGTCGTGGCCCGCAGCGTGTACTGAATCAAGCGGAACTTCGTGTCGCCGAATTCATGACGATCGCCGCGTGCGCGCTTCTGGCCGCCGCCATCCGGTTGTTGCAAGTCGATCGTCGGGCCAAGGCTGAAGAGATTGATGTAGTTCTCCGGCAGCTGAACCTCGCCGAGCTGTCCGTGCGAGTCCACCAGCTCGGGTCCGGGCTTGTCCACATCGTCGACCCACTCCTGCCACGCGGCTTCGATCTCGAACTTGCCCGTGCTGCGGCCGTGCATCTCGAGACGGCTCGACAGGGTCGCGTGCTGATCGCCAAGGTCCCGCTGCACCGACAGGCCAAGAAACACGGGAGCGCAGACGGGTTGCTGCGTCGCGTGCACGAGCACCAGCGAGCGGTATGGGTTGGTCATCCATCCGCAGCCCAGGTTCGCCATGGTGCGAACGAACTGGGCATCGCCGGCGGTGCCCGTCCAATCGGCGAGTCCGAGCGTGGCGACGAAATTCTTGTCGACGAACGTGGCGTAGCGCAGCCGCACGATGCGTCCTTTTTCAACGAACAGCGTCAGGACGCGCTTGCTCTCGTCCCACTGCGGCGCGCCGTTGCCTGGATACGCCTCCACGCACGGCGGATCGGTCAGCGTGGACGGACGTTCGGCGAGGACGATGCGGAATCCTGTCGTGTCGGGCCAGTGCTTCGAGTACGCGACGAGCAGCACGAGCTCCTGGTTCGGCGCGAGCACCACCATCGCGCTGGGCCCGAGCACCATCGGCGCGGTGACGCCGGGCAGCGCCGATCCCGGCATCGCCCGGAGCGCTAGGCCGCCGGCCGCACCGTCCGGCAGGTACGGCGTCGCGACCTGAGGTTCTCGATGGATCACGTACTGTCCGGGCGCGAGCCGGTCCCCCGTCGGATTGTCAGGCGATGGCAGCTGCGGCGGCAGCGCCTTGGTCGTGGCGACGTTTGCCACGGAGGCGGGTGTCACGAGCTCGAGCGCCGTCGATGGCCCCGCGTCGTACAGCGTCCCGGCCTCGCGCGCGGCAATGCCGTAAGCGGTCTTGATGGTCGTCGGGTTCGCGAACAGGGGATCGAAGAGACCGTGCTGCTCGCATTGCAGCTGCGATGATTTCGGCGGCACGGCGTGACGCTCGTTCACCTCCGTGTATTCGAAATCGGCGGATGCGGGAAGTGCGCGCGCGGCGGCGAAAGCGGGCGTCGTCAGGTACGCCTTCGCGGTCGCGTTCCAATTGCTCCGAATCACCATGCGTTCCAGCGATTCGCCCTCGCTCGTTCGCGATCTATGGACGAGCGCCGGCGGATCGACTGGCTCGAACCTCCAGTAGACGACCGGCTGGGTGACCTCCGGGTCCTTGTCGAGCGACGGATCTTTCATGTCCAGACTGTTGCCGGCCAGATCCACAATGCGGGCCCGGAAGCGGTATGGCACGCCAAAGCGGAGCCGCGGCAGGCTGCCCTTGGCGGCGACGAACGACACGGCCAGTCCGTTGCCACCCGTGGTGGCTTCGTCGGTCACGTCGGTCGGCACCTCACCCTGGACGCCGGTTGTCTCATCGACCTGGGATTGGAGCGTTCGTCCCGGTCGAGGCGCGACGAGGCTCCATCCAGTCCAACGGAAGAGCGACTCGTGCAGGTAGTGGTCGTCCGGATCGCTGTCGGCACCGGCGCCGCTCGTCGTCGATGCACCCTTGACGTACCCTTCATCGTCGGGAACGTCGATCGTGTCGCCGCTGGCGATGAAGCGATACGTGCCGTGGCGCTGACACAGCGAATGCCACGCGCCGGCCACGCCGCCGGGCATCGCTTGCACGTCCACACGGTAGCCGCGCAGGACGTCTTCGGTGAAGAGCACGATGTTCTGCGAGGCCGCGGCACCGCCGCGAATCGCCTGATCCTTGAGGGCGGCGGACGCGGCATCCTGTGCAACCGCGGTGGCTCGTCCATGCTTCGAGACACCCAGGCCGCCGGAACGGAGCGCTGCAACGGGCTGCTTGTCGCCGGTGGTGTAGGTGACTTCTCCCGCCGCTCCCGGCGTCAGGCTTTTGGCCACGAGGTTCTGCGCCGACAGCACGAAGTTCACGGTCTTCAGCGCGGCGCCGTCGGGGTCTACCTGATACACGTCGAACGGGCTGTCCTTGCCCTGGTTCCAGCGGTCGTGCGCGCTCGCGAGACGCAGCATGCCGCGGTCGTGATCGAAGGAACGAGGCCGCGTCGTGAAGCGCGCTTTGCTGCCCAGCCACGCCGTGCGCGGGCACGAGTCGTCAGCGGGATGATGACCGCCGCTCCACACCAGTTCGAGGCCCATGACGCCTTGCGCCGAGGGCAGCGCGCTGATCTGCTGATCGATCGGCGAGTTGGCCGGCAGCGCGCAATCGATCACGAGACCAAGCGCGCGGAGCAGCCCCGGGTAGTCCGCGAACGACGCGACGATCTGATGGAAGTCGTAGTCGGGCGCGGGCGGAGGCGGCGGTACGTTCACGAGCTGCGGCCGTCGAAGCTGACCCTGCGCGTTCAGCTCGTCGACGCGCGCCTTGGTCAGCGGTTCGCGACGATAAAAACGGTTCGCCTGATACAACGTGTATTCGCCAGCCGTCGAGAACTGCGACATGATCGGCGCGGCCGGGCCGCCTCCCGACGGATTGCTCCAGTCCGACGGCAGTGCGCGAACCGGAAACGCCTTCCCGGCGACCGGATTGCCCTGGGCGTCCACGCCGATGCCGGTGGCCGTCGTGCGAATGCGGCTCTTGGGCCCGAACACGAGATCGCCGAGACGACGATCCAGTCCCTCGGGATTGTCCTGGTCGAAGAAGCGGTTGAAGCCGGGCAGGGGCAGCTCGATCTGGCGGTCGCCGAGATTGACGATCTGCGTGCGCGTGCCCGCATCCGTGAGCATCCCTTTCAGATTGGGATGCGCGTTCTTCCATGGCAGCAGCGTCGGATGCGTGCCGGCCGACTGAACGGCGAGCCCCCCGTAATGCGTGCGCAGCAGACCCAGGACGTTGCGGACGGCGAACGAGCGCAGGTTGACCTGCGACATGTTCTTGAAGACGAATCCCGCGACGGGAGTCGCCTCGCTGAAGAATCGCGACCACAGATTCGGATCCGGCTGGGTGGTCGGTTGGAGATCGACGACAGCCGCGCCGATGTGCAGGCGGAACTTGACGTTCTTCAGCGTGTCGGGCCAGCGCACCCACTCCGGGAACGAGTGGAGCGTCTGCTGGTCGGCCGCCTCGGGCGTGAGTCGCGGCGATGCGACAATCGACACGCGCAGCCTGCCGGCGAAGGTGCCATCTTCGTAACGACCGTGGGGCAGCACGGTCCAGATGATTCGTTGTTGGGCCATCCCGCCTTCTCCTAAGCGAACGCTTCGCAGTAATCACGCCACGCGTACGTGGTGCCGGTGCCAATCGACGCGAGCTCGTCGGCGAGCGACAGCGCCGGGTTGATGCCCATCAGGTCGCGGAACGACGGGTCGCCGTTGGAACCGGCAAACTTCTTCTGGCAGGTCACCGTCACGCTCGCGGAGAACATGAACACCGAGACTTCGATGGTGAGCGACGCCGTGCCGACGCATTTCCCCGATTCGAATTCGTACTTCAGCTCCAGGTAGAGCTCGAGCGACGCCGAGATGATCCCGAGCACGCTGACCTCGCCCCCCAGGCGGAAGTACCCGGTCAGCGAGCACTCGCTGTTCTCCATCCGGAAGTAGAGGCCGGCCATCACGTGGACGCCGCCCGAGGCGACGCCGAGATCGATCGAGATGCTCGCGCCGAACTCGAACGACGCTTCGAGAATCTGGATGCCGTGGGGATCCAGCGTGATGCCGAAGAATCCGCCGCCGCCAAACAGCGTGACCGTCAGGTTGAACGGCTGCTCGCGCGTGCAGAAGTTGAACCGGACGCTCAGCGGCTGGCCGATGAACGGCACCGTGAACCCGGCGCCGAGGCTCAGGTTCGTCAGGCTGAAGACGCCGATCGCCACGTTCGGCAGCGACAGCGAGAAGCCGGCGTCGATCCCCTGCGGCGTGATGTCGAGGAACGGCGGATCGGAGAAGCCGTTGAGCGGAATCAGGTCGCGCAGCGTCTCGACGAAACTGAGGGGGCCCACGAACTTGATGTCCGTGAGCAGCACGTCCACGTCCATCTTGGCCGAGCTGTCGACGCGGAACTCGATCTTCTCGAAGTTCAGCTCGATGAAGCTCGCCGGAGCGATGAGCACGAGGTCGAAGCTTTTCAGGCTGCACACCACGCTGATCTTCGGAGCGCTCTGCCCGTTCTTCTTGACCTTGGCTTCGACCGCGACGAGGAACCCGCGCTTGTCGTTCGCGCGGAACAACGCGTCCTTGTTGGGATCGGCGCCAGGGAGCGCCCAGTTGGAGATCTTCGGGTTCCAGTCGAAGCGGATCGTCAGCTCGTCGCCGGTGAGCATCTCGAGCAGCTTCAGGAGATCGTCGGCCGCGTCGAGCACCTGCAGCACGACATCGATGGCCGCCAGGATCGCCTGACGAGGCGCCCCGTCGATCAGGTGGAAGTTTTTCAGCGTGGTCTGAATTGGCCCGAGCGCTGCCTGGAGCGCCTCGATCTTCGTCTTGAGTTGTCCGGGATCGGAGAGCAGGTTGCCGAGTTGATCCGGATGGCCGACGATCGCATCGAGCGCCGTGAAGAGTGCCTTGCCCTGCGTGATCAGGGTGGCGATGGTGCCGAGATCGCCGAGAAACGAGTCGAGCTGATTGGCGACCTGCAGCAGAGACTGACGGAATCCCGACGGAAGCGACACGCCGCCAACCGATGCGTTGGCCGTGGTTCGCAGGTTCGACGCGGCCGTCTGCGCCGCGGAGATGGCGCCGGGGAGTCCCGGCAGCGCGGGAGCGGCGTCGATGGTCTGGTCGAACAGTTGCTGCACCTGCGAGACGACGCCGTCGAGCGCGGTCGTGAGCTGGTTGATGCGGGCCTTGGCATCCGCGACCAGCGGCGCCGCATAGGACTGCGCCTGGGCGAGCAGATCCTGCAGCGTGCTCTTGACCGCCGCCATCGCCGCGTCGGCGAGGTGGCCGGGCTGATCGGCCAGCTTCGACACGAAATCGAACAGCCGCACCAGGCCGTTGATGAAGCTCTCGACCTGAGTACTCGCCTCGGACCCGAACTTCGGGATCTTGTCCGGACTGCCGGCGAGATTGGTGACGGCCTCGATGACGTCGCCAAGCGGGATGCATCCGAACAGGAGCGGCAGCGGCAGGTCCGAGATCGAGCTCGGAAACGCATCCGTGCCGGTCATCGTACCGTTGATGAAGTTCGACACGTTGCCGGTCACCGGACCGGTCAGTCGCGAGATGGCGCTCGGCTTCAGGTTCGGCTGGACGAATCCGCCAGACCGATCGCCCTGTGTCGAGAAATCGAGTTGCGCCATCCCCGACTCTTTGATGACGTCGACGAACACCTGGCCTTGATTGTTGTCGAACCCCTGCTTGAGATAGTGCGCGTTCCAGGCGATGTGGTTGTTCTTGCCGCTGCCGGTCAGCTGCGCGAGGGCGGCGATGCGCACCCACGCCTCCTGAACTTTCGGATAGAACGGCGGATGCGCCAGGTGGTTGCTGTAGGCGCGGATCGTCGGATTGTTCGCCTCGACTTCCGCGTCGAACGCGATCGTGTCGGCCTGGATGGAGGTATCACCGGCCTTCACGCTCTGCGCAAAGGCGATCCGCTGCTGTTTGAAGGCGGCCTGACGGCGATCGGCGTTCGCCGCCTGCCACGCTGTCCGCGCCTTGGCCGACATCGCCTCCGCCGTCGCGATGTCCGGCAGGAGCGTGTTGTCGATGAAGATGATCGGCAGGTCGAACTGCACCGTCCGGCCGTCGAGATCGGTGGCGGAATACTGAAACCGGTACGGCGCCCCGTTGACGCACGGCCAGAACATGCGCTGGCTCGCCGGCGTCAGCTCGGGCGGCAGATCGATGGCGCTCGGGCCAACGTTTGGCTGATCCAGGTTGGGCGTCACCGGTGTGAGCAGGCGGACGCTCGAGAACGGCATCTGGAAGTGGAATCGGCGCGAATTGTCGTTGCTGTGCAGTGACGTTTCGGTAAACGTCATCTCACGCTCGCGCGGCACGATGAAGAGCCGCTGCCGCAGGTAGGCGGTGTTGCCGCTTCGCTGCTCGATTGTCGGCTGGCCGTTTCCGTCGCGCGCCCCGTTGTGGAACTTGCGCTCGGTCACCTTCACGAGCGCGACGCGGTGTCCAAATGGGTACGCAAAGCCCTTGTAGACCACCTTCACGTAGTGGTCGCGCCCCATCGTCGCCCGGTGGACCCATTCCTCGACCGACAACCCCGGCGGAACCTCCCAGGCGCCGCGCGAATCGAGCCACCCGCCGAGCGCCGAGAGCATCAGAAGGTTCGTGCCGATTGGAGTCGGTGTGTAGGCCGGCTGGAGCAGCGTGGCCTTGACCCGCGAGAAGTTCGACGACAGGTGCGTGATCTGGAACCGATCGAAGTCGCTGAGCGGCATGCGGAACGGGTTGTCGACCGGCACGGGCAAATCGGCAGCACCGTTGGGGAACGCGCTCTGCATCGGCTTGTTCGAACCCTCACCGGTCAACGCCCAGATGGCGCGCACGGTGCGCTGAGAGTCCGGGCGCGGCGGCTCGATCGCGACGCCTTTCGCGTTTGGCGCGACGAGCCGCGAGTGCCAGAGTTCCGTGCGACCGACCGGCGACGTGACCGGCACTTTTGCATGACGCCACCGTTCGGCGCCGTATGGGCTCAGGATCAGGCGCCAGGGCAGCTCGATCGCGGTCTGCAGCGCTGTTGGCGCCACCGGTCGCGGCGGAGTCCGACCGACCACCACGCCGGTAATCGGACCGGCTACGACTGTGGCCGTCGGACGAAGGCCAGGTCCGCCCGCGGCCTGCCGGAGCTTGAAGGTCGCGGCGTCGCCCTGAACCGCGGCGATTCTCAGGCTGCGGACGGCAAAGCTGCTCAGCGAGGCCCGCTGTTTCGCCGACAGGTTCGCAAGCTGCGAGCTGAAGATGTCCGCGAACAGAATCGTGCCGCGGGCCGGGGGCGGCGGCGTAGCGTTGGCGGTCACCACGAGCGACAGATTCTCGATGGCCGTGAGCACGCCCTGGAGCGTGTACTCGACGTTGAATCCGTCGGGCACGCTGAACACCAGCCTCGATTCACCGGAGATTCGCGCCCTGACCGGCGGTGGGGTTGGCGGCTGGCTGCCGCCGTCGTCGTGTGTTCCATCCGGCGGGTTGGCTGGATTCGTCGTCCCCTTTGGCTTCGTTTCGAAGAACGCCAGTTCGGTGATGGCCTGGGGCGGGAAGTGCACTACCAGGTACGCCGCGCCTGCCGCGGTCTTCCGAAGACGAGGCGGACTTCCGGCCGTGACCACCAGGTTCTGAAGCTGCAGGCGCAAAGCCACAAGGTCGGTCGGCCGGACCACCGCGTGACCCGGGCGGCCGGCGTCGAAGAAGTTGCCGTTCGGGGTCAGGATGGCCGGAGGCACGACGACGCCAGTGCCGGTGACGCCGCCTGTGACGACGGGACCGGTCGTGACGCCCGTGATCGCGCGCTTGCCCGGTCTCGGTTTCGAAGCGGCCCTCTTCGGCTTGACGGAGACCTTCCGCTGTTTCGGCGGTGCGGGTCGCCGCTTCTTTTTCTGATCCTTCTTGGTGGCCATGTGTTTTCTCGTAGCCTCAGAACGGAACCGCGTCGCGCGTTGCAAACGCAGAGCCGCGGGCTTCCGCGCGGCCCGCTGCGAGCGTCGAATGCGTGTGTCTCTGGCTGGACGAATCAGATGAAGGATTCACGATCGTGTTCCATACGAGGGCAGGACTGTTTCGGCTGCGCCCCGGTGTGACGCGCAGCCGATGAACGGTATGTCGGGTTTGCCGCGAGTCCTATGCTTTTTCGGCAACGCGGACGCGCAAGAAAGTACGTCGAGGGGCGCGGACGCTTAACGTGGTGCCGCCGCCGGCCGCTCGCGCAGGATCATCCAGTTGATGCCGAATCGATCCCGGAGCTGTCCGAAGCGCGTCGCGAAGAACGTCTCCTGGATCGGCATGAAGATCTGCCCGCCATCGGACAGCGCCGAAAAGATTCGTTCCGCTTCTGCGTCGCTGTCGACGTGGAGTGACAGATAGGCGCTGCGCATCGGTTCGGCGTTTGGGATGTCGGCTCCCATCAGCTGTGTACCGCCGATCGAGATGCGTGCGTGGAGCACCGCGTCCTTCATCTCCGGGAGGTTGCGACTCTGACCCGGCGCCTCGCCGTGGGTCATCATCATGCCAATCGTGCCGCCCAGTTGCTTCTCATAGAACCGGAAGGCCTCCGCGCAGGTGCCCGCGAAGTTCACGTACGTGTGCATGGTCATAGGCGCGTCCGTCGGAATTCGATGTCTGTCGTCATGAGATGTGATGTGGAACGGGAGGCCGCATCGTGGAGGGGGAGTATCTCACGACATTCAGGGCGCGATCAGGGCGGGAACAAACGGAAGAGGCTCATCGGGAACTGTCGAGGCTGCCGAACGGACGCAGCGTCAGGAATTGTTTGCCGGCGATTCGATCGCATCGAGGACGCTGATGATTGCATCGACGACAATGCCGGGACGATCGATCGAGATGCAGTGGCTGCGGCGACGGCGGAAGGATGCGCGTGCGCGAAGAGGCGAACGACGAAGCCTCCGGCCTTTGGTGGATCGGCGCTGGCCATCAACGCCCGGCGAGCCTGAAGAACGGCTGACTCCCGTCGAGCCACGCGGCGTCCCGAGTAAGTAAAAACCATGCATCGCGATAAGAAAACGGTGTGGCCGTGCTTGGAACTGATCTTGTTAGTGGTACGGCATGGTTCACGTTCCGGAACGCCGACGGAATGGACGATCTCACGCGGAGCGAGCCGCCTGTGGTCAGGCCCTGGAACTCGCCTGGACCCGTGGCTCCAATCGCATCCTGCTCGTCGATTGCATCCCGGATGAGCAGTCGATGTACACGGAATACCTGGAACATGCCGGGCTTGCGCCTGTCGTCGCATGCGACGGCGCGGCGGCATTTCAGCACGCGGCTTCGGCTCAGCCTGACGTCGTGGTGGTGGATCTCGGGATCGATCCAGGAAACATGCTCACATTGCTGCAGCAACTTCGCGCCGACAGCCGCACTCGCGACGCCCCAATCATCGCGATCAGCGGGCATGTGTTTCCGAAGGATCAGGCTGAGGCCACGCGGGCGGGCTGTGATGTGTTCCTGGCGAAACCGTGCCCGCCCGAAACGCTGCTGACCGAGATTGTCCGGCTCGTCAAGCGGACAGCAGAGGCTGCTTCGGCGCGACCTTCAATGCCGTGACGTCAGCGCGCCAATGCTGAGGCCGGGCTGGTAGCGCATCGAATCCATTCGGCGCCACGTTCTGATTTGTACACCTGGCGTGAGCGCCGCCGTCCACTTCGCAAGAGAGGACGGGCTCGATCTTGCAACGCCCGTGACCTCGGTGCAAGACGAGGGATCCGCTCCTCTCGGTCATCGTTCCGTTCTTCAATTCAGCGGGCAAGCCGATCGCCTGCTGTCCACCCTGGCCGGGATCAATGAACCCGACATCGAGCGGATTGTCGTCGACGATGGTTCGACCGATGGCACCGGTGTGTATCTGCGCGACTGGCAATCGCGCATGCAGGTCCGTTGTACTAATTCCGAAGCACGCGCAGACTTTCACGCCGCGGCGCGAAGCGGATCGCGTGCCAGAATGGTCCCGCAAATGTCGCGGATCGGCAGTCGCGCAATAATTTGCTCGTTGTTTACACGACGCGTATCGATAGGATCTGCATGATACGTTGTCGGTGTTAGACGACTACGCTGTGCGATCAATGTCGGAGGTGATGCGATGAGCCGTCAGAGCATGTTGACGATCGGGATTGTGGTCTGGTTCGCCGTTCTTGGCAGCCTGGCGTTGTCCGCGCAGGACAAGGACAAGTACACCGTGAAAGTGCCTGGCGGCCTCGCGTTCTCGGATTTCAGGGGATACGAAAGCTGGCAGTCAATCGGCATGAGCCAGAATGGCGGGGCAGTCGCCGTGATTCTCGGCAATCCCGCGATGATCGACGCCTACCGCTCCGGCATTCCCGCCAACGGCCAGCCTGTCCCGGACGGCGCCAAGATGGCCAAGGTTCATTGGAAGCCGAAGAAGAACTCGTTCTTTCCCGACGCAACGGTGCCGGGAGACCTGATGAACGTGGACTTCATGGAGAAGGACAGCAAGCGATTCGCGGACAGCGGCGGGTGGGGATACGCCGTCTTCGACTACGACGTCGCGACCGACACCTTCAAGCCGGGCACGACGGCCGGCTCACCGCCGCAGGGGAACGACGCCAAGTGCGGATTCGCGTGTCACACGCGAGCGAAGGCGAGAGACTACGTGTTCACGGAGTACGGCAAGCGTTGAAGCGGCGCTCCAACGCGAACCGGCTTTCAGTCGACCTTGTCGAGAGGAGACTCGGCAGGACCCGAGATAACGTCGCCGGTCGCCTTGAAGCGCGAACCATGGCAGGGGCAATCCCACGTGCGCTCGGCGGTGTTCCACGAGACGATGCATCCCTTGTGCGTGCAGAAAGCCGATCGAAGCGTCACGGCTCCGGCCGCGTCACGGTACGCGGCCACCTTCGTGCCGTTCCGTTCGAGTACCTGCCCCTGCCCGCGCTTGACCGCGCGAAGTGACCGGGCGCCTGCTCCCGCGAATCGATCGCGAATCTTGTAGTACGGATAGTCGGCGTTTTCCTTGAGATAGTCCCACAGGCCTCGTGTGAGCGCCTTACGGCCTGGATCGAACAACTCCGTCCACGGATTCGGCCGCTTCAGGATTGCGTCTGCGATCATCATCCCGGCCGCGGTACCGAAGGTCAGACCGTTGCCGCCGTAACCCGTCGCTGAGTACTGGTGCTCCGCGCTGGCTCCGATGTACGGCAAGCCATCCGGTGTCTCGATGACTTGACCGGACCAGCGATGCGTCAACTCGATGTCGGGTACCAGCCGGCGCAGTTGTTCCTCGAGCCGGCGATAGCAGGCCGCCGTGTCCTCCTGTTGACCGGTCTTATGATCCTCGCCGCCGTAGATCACGAGGTCGTACTCGCGGTGCGGCTCGAGGCGGAGGTAATGGTAGGGACTCGCCGTATCCCACCACAACGCGTCGGTGACTCGGCCGGTTGCGACGCGTCCCGCCACCACATAGCTCGTGTACAGGGCGAGCTTCGTCTGGAAGAGGTTCGCTGACGTCGCACCGCTCAACCCAACGAGCGGATCGTGTGTGGCGATGACGATATCCTCGCAAGTCACCGTGTGGCCGTTGGCTTTGACGAGGCGCGGGTCGCCGCAAAATTCGTCGGCGCCCGAATGCTCGTGAATCCGGCCGCCAAGCGACACGATGGCTTTTGTCACACCCGCCAGGTACTTTCGTGGATGAAAACGAGCCTGGTTGGCGAAACGGATACCCGGCTGCCCGACCAGTGGAACGGATTCTACGTATTCGGCATCGAATCCCAGTTCGCCAGCGAGGTTCGCCTCGCCTTCGAGCGCCTTATCGGCGCCGGCCTTTGCGTGAGTCACAGCGTGCAGGTAGCCGTCGACCCATTCGAATCCTGCGTCGATGCCCTCTTCGCGAACGACGTCCTCGATGTGCGCGATCGCGGACAGGCCCGCATCCCAAACCGCCTGCGCGTGGTCGCGTCCCAGGCCGGCCACAAGGTCCGTCAATCGTGTGTCCGTCACCATCGTGAGATGCGCGCTCGTATGTCCCGTGTCGACACTCGCACAGCGATCGCGGTCGAGCACGAGGACCCGTTTTCCCGCCTTCGCAAGAAGGTGGGCGGCAGTGAGTCCCGTGATTCCGGCGCCAATCACGACGACATCGACGTCGGTGTCCTCCTCGAGCCTGGCATAGCGGGGGAAGGACGCCGATGCCGACCAGTACGGCGTGGTGTCGAGGTTCTTCGAGGCCGTCGCGATCTGTGAATGACTCATGGTCTCAGTCCTCGCTCGCGCTCTGCACTTTGATCAGCGCGGGCTTCTTGATCCCGGGGCGCGTGATTCGCTGGCGGCCGGTTGGCCGAACGGTCTTCTTGAACGGCCGAATCGTGACCGGCCTGCCCGAGCGCGCGGACGCGTAGAGCGCTTCCACGATTCGGACGTCCTGGAGCCCTTCCTCGCCGGACGGTTCAGGCTCGCGATCCGACAGAATGCAGTCGGAGAAGTACAGCAGCTCCGGCGCGAATTGATCCCGCTTGGGGACAGTCTTGCGCCTGGTCTTGCCGTCGACGGTCAGCGCGTATTCGAGGCGCTCGGCGTACTCGTATGCCGGATCGGCATGAAGATCACCTTTGGTACCGACGATTCGGTACGATCCCACGTCGGCGGCATTGAAGCTCGTCACGAAGGTCGCCACGCGGTCGTCGCCAAATCGCAGGATCGCCGCCGTTGTTTCGTCGATCTCGGACAAGGTCGCGGTGCCGCTGTTGATGGAAACCGCGGAGACCTGTGTCGGCTCGTCCCGAAACAGATTGCGTGCCGCATTGATGCAGTACACGCCGATGTCATACAAGGAGCCGCCCCCGCAGGCGCGCTTCGTGCGGATGTCGCCGCGTCTGACCGTCATCGAAAACGACGAGTTGAAGAACTTCAGCTCGCCAAGCTCTCCGGAGCGCGCGAGATCGATGGCGGCCAGGTTGAGCGCTTCGAAGTGGAGCCGGTAGGCGATCATCAGCTTGACCTTCGCCTTCCGGCACGCCGCGATCATCTGACGGCACTCATCCGTCGTCACCGCCATCGGCTTTTCACAGAGCACGTGCACGCCGGCGCGAGCGGCGCGGATCGTGTACTCGGCGTGCATCGAGTTCGGCAGGGCGATGTAGACGGCATCGACGGATCGCAGGCAGTCCTCGAACTGGTCGTAGCTGAACGTCTGGTCGAGGCGATAGCGTTTCGCAACCTCCCGGCGCTTGGTACGGTCCGCGCTCACCACGGCCGTCAGCTGCGAATTGCGGCGCGCATGAGCAAAGGCCGGGAGCACCGCGACCTGCGCGATGTGTCCGAGGCCGACGACAGCGTAGCGAATGATGGGTCTCGATATTGGCACGTCGTATCCCGCAGTAGTCCAGCGGCGTGCGTCGCGAGCCAGAAGGATGCCTCCAGACGCGATGTCGCTGCGTTGCCGGAGAAACTGCTAGCAGAACCCGTACCTGATTGACAGGCCGCATTGAGGAAAGCTCGAGCGCGGGGAGCGTCAGTCAGCAATGGCCGAGGAGCTGGAGGTTGGAACCGCGCGTCTACATCCGCCACGAATACTGCAGCTTTATCAGGAACTGGTTCGAGTCCAGGCGCCAGCGATCCGTGATCGACCGGATGTTGTGGTTGTAGACGACGAACAGATCGCCGACAGGACGAAACGTCCAGCGCAGGCGCGTGTTCGTGCCGACGGAATCTGGTTCGCTGTCGTACTGCACGTAGCTGGACAGCGACAGGTCCGGCGAGAAGTTGAGACGGAGCCGCGTGCCGACAATCGTCTGGGTGAAATCGCCGGCGGGCAGGCGCCCGATGTTCCGTTCGCCTGAGAATTCCACGGTCACGAGGGGTTTCGGATTCCAGGCGCCGGTCCACTGAAACTGATCGATGCTGCCGTCGTAGAAGCCGCCGAACCACCACGTCACCTGGGTGTAGAAGCGGCGCTTCTGGGCCGTCCCGGCCTCGAGCCGGTACTGGCGCCATTCGTACGAGCCTGGGGGAATGACGACACCGGGCGAGACTTCGAATGGCACGGTCAGGCGTTCGCCCGTCGGGTTTGCGTTGAACTCGACGCGGTCGCCGCTCCGAAACCGCCAGTTGATGGGGGCCCAGAAGACCCGATAGCTCTCCCAACGCCCGGACAGGTCGGTCGCGAGCGATGGCTCGAACTCGAAAAACATCTGTTGAATGGGGCCTCGCGCGAGGCGCGGGCTGAAGTCGGCGCTCGCGCTCCAGAGCTGCACGGCCGCACGCGGCACGAACCCGATCGACGGATCGAAATTCTGACCGATGCGTTTGTACTTCACCGCCATGTCCACGAGGTCATTGGGATAATCGACCTTGAAACCTGCCGCGTCCGCATCGCCGCCCAAATCGCTTCGACCCGTCACCAGGCCCCACATGCCGACAAGAAAATTCTTGTCGCCGCGGAACTTCGATGTGGCGTACGTGAAATCCGCGCCCGACAGCCAGCTGCCGGGACGGCCGAGGGGATCGCCAACGGTCGCGATGGCGCCGACCCAGGATTCCTGCCACAGGTTTTGTTTCACGCGTCCGACGCCCATGAATGCGCCGGTGTCGATCACGCCGTCCCTGGGTCGAGTGCCGACCGCCACCGCGCCGAAGGTGGTATCGCCGGCGCGGCCATTCACCTTGCCGCCGGCGAGGATCGGGACGATCTGGTCGCCGATCAATCCGATGCGGCGGCTGAAGTAGGGCAGGACGTCCTGGTCGAGCCCGAGGCCGAAGGAGAAGATGTCGTCGCCCTCGATGAAGAACGTTCGCTTTTCGGGGAAGAACAACGGGAACCGGGTGAGATTGGTCCGCAGCGTGTCGACGTCGGCTTCGGCGAAGTCGGTGTTCACGCTCGCAGACGCGAGGATGTTCGCGCCGAGCCGTTGCCCGATGTCGAGGCTCGGGTGAAAGTCGCCGGTGGCGCTCGCGCCTGGCTCCGGCACGCCGCCGCCGCTCGTGATCGCGGGCCTGACGGTCAAGCCGAGGCCGAGATCGAAGTCCGGCAGGTCCGTCAGCAAACCCGCGCGGCTCGTCTGCGTCAGCTGATACTGCCGGTTCGGCGCGGCCCAGCGATCGGTCTCGAGGCGCCGCTGAATGCGACGCTCCACGTTGAAGTGCCATTCGTGGAGGCCGGGCTTGAATGCGATGCTCTGAACGGGAATCCTGATCTCCGCGCTCCAGCCGTTCGGCAGGCGCGACGTCGCCGCCTCCCAGATGCCGTCCCAATCAGCATTCTCCGTTTCGCCGCCAGGATTGATGAGGCCGTCGTAACGGGCGCCGGACGGGTTCACGGCGAACACATACCCCGATCGGCCGTCGGCGAACGGACCGAGGACCACCCGCACGTGATCCTCAGCGTCGAGCACGGCGTCCCGACGCACGCTGAAGCTGACGATCGAGGCGGGGTCCGGATCCTCGCACGTGACGCCGATCACGATCGATTTGGAATCGGCGAGCACCTGCACCCGCGTGCGCGCGCTGGGAGCGGCGCCCTCGACGGGATCCGTCTGACGAAAGGTCTCGATCGCGTCCGCGGCCTCCCAGTCCGTCTCGCTCAGGCGGCCGTCAATCACGACAGCCGCCGACAACCTCGCCGCTCGCAGCGACGGAGGCACATCCTGCGCAGAGACGGCTGCCGCGCCGCTCACCAGCAGCGCCAGAGTCGCGAGGGTTCGACTTGCCACAACGGCAACCATATTCTCGTCGATGGGCGATGCGAACCCTCGATTCCTGACAGAAAAATCAGGATCGCGCGTGCCCTCTCGCCGCTAAGCTCGCCTCATGACATACGTGAAGGCGCTTGCCGTGGCGATCGCCGCCTTCGTCGGCGTCGTGTGCACGTCAGCCCAGGTGCCGCCGGCGTCTGAACCAACGTATGTCGGGTCTGCCGCGTGCGCCAGGTGTCATGCGCCGATCTTCAATCGGTGGAAGCAGACCCGCATGGCGAACGTCGTCCGAGATCCGCGCGATCACCCGGAAGCCGTGCTCCCGGATTTTTCGAAGACGGAGCCATTGCGAACGTTCGGGATCGACGAGGTGGCGTTTGTGTACGGGAGCAAGTTCAAGCAGCGGTACTTCAAGAAGGTCGGCGATGACTTCTTCCCGTTTCCGGCGCAGTGGGATGTGACGCACCGCGTGTGGCGGCCGTACGGCGTGTCGGGAGCGACGAGCGCCTTGTGTGACGGCTGTCACTCCGTCAACTACAACATCGAGCGCAAGACGGTGACCGAATGGAACGTGGGCTGCGAGCGGTGTCATGGGCCGGCCAGCGCCCACGTCGCGCGTCCGTCGCGCGCCACGATCGTCAATCCATCGCGGCTTGATTCCGTCAGCGCGGTTGACGTCTGCGTGCAGTGTCACTCGGAGGGCCACCCGCGCGAGGCGACGGGAGGAACCGAGTACCACTGGCCGGTCGGGTTCAGAATCGGCCGGCGGCTGTCAGACTTCTGGCAGCTCGACGTGCCTACGCCCGGTCAGAACGCCGGGCTGCACTATGCCGACGGCACGGCCCGCGAGAATCGGATGCAGGGAAACGACTTCGTGCAGAGCGTCATGTACACGCGCGGCGTGACCTGCTTCAGCTGCCACGACCCGCATGGGACCGGCAACAACGCCGATTTGATCAAGCCGGCCAGTTCAATTTGTCTGACGTGCCACGGCCCGCGATCGCCGAACGGCCCGCACACGGCAACGCTCGAAGAACATTCGCATCATCCGGCCGGCTCGGCAGGGAACGAGTGCGTGGGCTGCCACATGCCGAAGATCGCGCAGATGCTCGGCGATGTGATGGTGCGCAGTCACACGTTCAGGTTCATCTCGCCCGCGTCGGCCGGGCGATCGCAGATGCCGGACTCCTGCACGAGCTGCCACACCGACAGGAGTCGCGCCTGGGCGACCGCGGCGTTGCGCACCTGGCCGCAATTTTCGCCGTGGCGCGTCGCCTACGATATCCCTTGAATAGAAAGGTCTCTCATGTTGCACACATTGCTTGCAGTTCTTGGTCTCATGTCGGGTGGTCCACAGTCCACGACGGCGAACGCGCCGGCCGTCGTGTTTGTCTGCGAACATGGCGCTGCGAAGAGCGTCATTGCGACGGCCTACTTCAACAAGCTCGCCGCCGAACGCGGTTTGCCGTTCCGAGCGACCTTTCGCGGGACGGCGCCGCAGGATGATCTGTCCGTGCGCACGCTTGCCGGCCTGAAGGCGGACGGCGTACCCGTTCCGAATGGAAAGCCAACGGCGATCTCAGACGCGGATGTCGTCGGCGCCACCCATATTTTCGCGATCGGCTGCACGCTACCGGACAAGGCCGTGCGTTCTGGAAAGGCGACCGATTGGTCTGACGTGCCGGACGACCAGGGCTACGGGCCGATGCGTGATGCCATCGTTCGTCACGTGAACGAGCTAATCGATCAGTTGCATCGATAGCGCGGCGGCTGTCTCGCACATCGCGCGGGACACCTCCGAGCTGTCTATTCGATCCTCCACCCGGACACGTTCGTCCAACCGCGCATCGTGTCCCGGGCCCACGAGGTCGTCTTGTCCTTGTGGCAGCTTGTACACGGGTTCGGGATCTTGTACTCGTCGGTCATCGACGGCGGGATGAACTTGAAGGTATGGCTCCGGACGTTGACGTCCGCCATGGTGGTTTCGATTTGCGGCATGTGGCACGCGACGCACTCGTTCCCGGCGCTGCCGGCCGCGTGGTGCGTGTGCTGCTCGATCGTCGCGACGTTGTGCGGTCCGTTGGTGGAGCCCGGGTTGTGGCACGTGAGGCAGAGATCCCGCGCCGGCTTGATCGTGTCCGCGTTGTTCGACGTCCCGTGAACGTCGTGGCAGCTGAAGCAGGTGACGCCGCGCCGATACATCACGCTCTCGACGAAGTCGTTCCCCTGCATCCGGTTCTTGTGCCCGGTGCCGTCGGCGAAATGCATGAAGTTGGTTTCGCCCAGCTTGTGTTCTTCGAGCTTCCAGTAGTCGCGCAGGTTGCCGCCCTGGTGAAAACCGACGGGCCAGTCGTAGTACTTGGTCAGGATCGGATTCGTGAGCGGCTGTCCCTGCGAGTGGCATTGGATGCACGTATCGTTCGCACGGGTGAAATCCAGGCGCGCGGGATTGACGATGTTCGCTGCGGCAGGCTGGCGGACGTGCTCGCTGCCAGGGCCGTGGCAGCGTTCACAGCCGACGTTCCACTCGGTGACCTGCCGGGTCTGGACGTTGTAATTCACCGAATGACAGCCGTCGCACAGCGGGCCGGTCGGCCGTCCATCGTTGGTGGCGGGGTAGTAGGGCACCCACCAATCCGTGTTCGGCGCGACGAGGTACGGGCGCCAGATTTTGTGCGTGACGTCCCACTGTGCTGACAGCGGGAAGTAATCCTCTCCGACCTTCTTGAAGTAGCGCTGCTTCCATTTCGTCCCGTACACGAACGCGACATCATCGAGTTTGAAGGTCAGCAGCGGGTCAGCCTTGTTGAAGTCTGGCGCAACCAGCTCAGGATGCTGACGCGGATCGGTGACGACATTCGCCATCCGGGTTTTGGACCATCGCTCGTAGACTGGTTGATGGCAGCGCCGGCAGGCCTCGGATCCGACATAGAGGCGTCCCGCGGGTGGCGGGGGAGCGGGCG
>DASSGK010000622.1:0-18697 GCA_035693505.1 Vicinamibacterales bacterium | reverse complement strand
GTTCACCGTGGCCATCGCGTCGCCGTCGGCACAGCCGCCATCGCAGCCGCCCGCGGCCGCGAACGTGCCGAAGATCCGGTTCGAGTCGGTGCCTGACTTCCTCAAGTATTCGGCGGACATGAATCTGGGCGAGGTGCTCGGCGTGGCCATCAACTCCAAGGGCACGCTGGCTGTGCTGAATCATCCCGGCAGCTCTACCGCCGGGCCGCTATATGGCAACGCCTCGACGCAGATTCTCGAGTTCGACGCCAACGGGAAGTTCGTGCGCGAAGTGGGGAAGGGCGTCTACGGCCTGGGCTACGGCCACGGCATCCGCTATGACAAGTACGACAACCTCTGGGTCGTCGACAAAGGGACGCACGCCGTGACGAAGTTCAATCCGGCGGGCTACGTGACGCTGAATCTCGGTCGCCGTCCCGAGGGACCTGACGAGCCGGAGTACTTCAAGGGTGGGCGAGGCGGAGGGCCGGCGCCGGTTCACATCGACGGCTACTTCCGGGGACCGACTGACGTCGCGTGGGACAGCGACGACAACATCTACATCAGCGACGGCTACACGAACTCGCGCGTGGCGAAGTTCGACAAGCACGGCAACTGGGTGAAGTCGTGGGGCGCGCGCGGCCGCGAGCCGGGACAGTTCAACACGCCGCACAACATCGCCATCGATCGCCAGAACAACGTGTACGTCGCCGATCGCGGCAACAACCGCATCCAGGTCTTCGATCGCGACGGGACGTTTCTCCGCATGATTCTGCTGAACGCGCCGTACGACAAGACGCGTCACCCGGTACTCGGCAACGTGCCCGCGCGGCCGCCCGACGAAACCGCCGCGTGGACTCTTTGCATCACGCCGACGCCGACTCAGTATCTCTTTGCCACGGACACCGAGCCGGGACGCCTGTACAAGATGACGCTCGACGGCAGGATTGTCGGGATGCTCGGCGAGTCAGGCCACGACCTCGGCCAGTTCAACTGGGCGCACGGGCTCGCGTGCCCGTCGGAGAACACGGTCTACGTCGCCGACATGAACAACTGGCGCGTCCAGAAGCTGATCCTTCACTAGCGACGGAACGCGAGACGTTTTGGCGGTTAGCCACGAAAGACACGAAATTCACGAAATTCACGAAGAGACCATACGGTTTCGTGCGTTTCGTGAATTTCGTGGCGATTCGAGCGGCGGTACGGAAGCGCTACGAGTGCGACTCAGGCGAAGAGCCGATGTTGGCCGCCGCGTCTTCGCGCGAATCGGCGAGCCGGAACGGCCTGAATCGCTCCTCGAGCCACGGCTTGAGGCTCTCTTCGCGGCGCTCCAGTAGCTCGTCGAAACACTCGTTCATGAGCTTCTGAAAGTGCTCGGGATGGCGTGCGGCGGATCCGCCGAGCGCGTACCAGATGTCGGCCAGCTCGCCGTCTTCCAGGCTTTGGAAACGGATATCGCTCATGCATCTCGCCGTGCAAGATGCGTGCTGTGCGCGGTGAGCCCCGAGCTCAGTTCGGCTTCCTGATCGTCAGATTGGTCGGGATGTCCGGCGCGAAGCGGCTGAACACGGCAACGCCGGTGGCCGTCCCGACATAGACCCGTCCGTTGACGATCGTCGGTGTGATGAACTTGTTTCCTGCGCCGAACGTATCGCGTCCGCCGGCCGCCTGGTTCGAGTTGTAGAGCTCGTGCGACAAGTCGAGCGCATCGTAGGCGTGCAGCACCGCCGGGTTCGAATTCTCGATGGCCCAGACAATGGCGTTGGCGGTCCCGGACGCCGAGATCCCCGGCGTGGTGCCTGGATAGGTAAAGCTCGTCGCGCTGTGCGAGAACGCCGGCGTCGACACTCGCGCGCCCGCGATCGCGAACGCCTTCAGCGTCGTGCCCGCGCCGCCGTAGTACAGCATCCTATTGAAGTACGCCGGCATCGAGAAGACCGCGCCGCCGATGGCTCCGGTGATGTCCTGATAGATTGCGTTGGACGAGGCGTTCCACTTGCCCATCGCATCCCGATCGACCACGTACATATGAGCATCCTTGCCGGCGCCGACCGCCAGGTGTCTCGTCTGGCTGGCGGAGTCGACGAGGTCGGGCAGGACCAGCGTGCCGCCGGATCCCAGATCGCTGTCGGCGTTCGACTTCGACACCGTATCGAAGGTGGCGAAGTAATCGGCCACCGCGAGGCCGCTCGCCGTCGAGATCTTGAGAAACGCGTTGCCGAAATTGCCCGAGGCCGGAAAGCCGCTTCCGTTCATCGTCGTGTCGAACGTGCCGTTGCCATCCAGCACGTACACGTTGCCGGCGGCATCGGCCGCCGGCCCCGCACCCGCCATCCACATCGCGCCGCGGGAACCGTTCGGCGTCACGTTCAGCACGCCGGTCTGCGCCAGCGTGCCGGGGTTGTACGACATGATCCACCCCGTGTACGGATCGATGTCGCAGTGGGAGCTCCACACGGTGACGAGCTTCCCATTCGTCAAGAGCAGTCCGGCGCGCTCCTCGTACTGTTTTGGATCAAATGGAAGCGTCCCTCCGGAGCTGCCTGCGCCGGTGCCGGGCACGGAGGCCTGAATCACTTTGGGCCCGCCGAACAGCTCCGCGCCGCTCGTCACGTCCAGCGCGTGAAGGCGATGGATGTAGGTTGACCCGTTCTTGGACATGGCGACCACGTAGATGACGCCGTTCGGGCCGCGCGACGGATCGATGACCGGGGTTGACGTGATGCCAATCTCTGGAATCACCTGGGAGCAGTTGCGCCCATCGCTGGGCAGCTCGTTCGCGCCGAGCGTCGAGACCTGCCAGAGAACGGCCCCGGAATCCGAATCGAAGGCGTAGACGCTGTCGTGCTCTGTCACGACGAAGACGACGTTGTGCGTGCCCTGACCGGCGACGGGCACACCGGGGAGGAGCAGCGGCTGTGCGTCGACTTTGCCATCCGTCGCGAAGAATCCCACTTTCCCGAACGTGGACGCGTTGACGGAGTCCGGCCTGAGGATCGTTTCGCTGAGATTCTGCCCGGTGCGCGCGTTGTCGTTGTGGTACGTCAACACGCTGGCATTACTGACAGAGGAAACTGACCTTGCGGACGCGAAGATCGCAAACGCCGCCGCACCGGCGAGCGCCAGGCTCTTGTGCTGTTTGGACATAGTGATGGTGCGGAGGTGATGGCAAATGGCGCGCCATGTCCAGGCCCACGCCATTTGACACTTGACCGTCGATCAAGGCCTGTCTTGCTGACGGTCTCGTCGGAATGTGCCTCGAATGGCTTCACGCCGCCGACACGTGTACACGCAGCGTCAGCGGCGCGTCTCACATCGAAGCGTGGCCGCCGGAGGGTTTCACGTACGAGTCGGACTCATTCGACCGGTGCGATGAGGAACTGCTCCAGCCGTCCGTCGGTGGTCGTGTAGGTCGTGAGCCGGACCTTGGGGCCCTTGCTGAAGGCGACATCGAACGCCCGGAACGTCATGCCGCCGCGCAGCGACGACGAGGTCTGCGACACGGTCTGGACGGGGCCGAGCGGTCCCAGACTCTTCGTGTGATCGTCGAGCGACGTCTGATCGAAGTAGAAGTTGCAGTTCGCTGTGAACAACGCGCGATCGATCTGCCCTTTCTGCAGCCCGGTGATAATCCGCCGGGCCTGGGCCTCAGCGGTGGCGATCTCGCCGGCGTTGCCGGTGACGGCCGCTGGTGACGGGAGGAGAAGCGTCGAGATCGCCCGCGCGATGCCGCCGGCCGCAGCGCTCGCTTCCTGATTGGTCAACACCGCAATCGCGATCTTGTCGTCCGGGAAGACGACGTTCTGCGCGACGAAGCCGCCGACTTCGCCGCCGTGCGACACCATCCGGTGGCCGTTTCGCACCGACACCGCCACGCCGAGTCCGTAGCGGGCTGTCTGTCCGTTTTTCAGCGGTTGATCCGTTTCCATGGCGCGATAGGACGCCGGCGCGAGCAGCGATCGGTTCATCAGGCTGATATCCCACGTGAGGAGATCGCCAACCGGCATCGCCATCTCGCCATCCGCGAAGTACCAGCCGGACGCTTCCATGATCGCGGGACGCAGCGGTCCAAGCGCATTGCGCATGTAGCCGACGGGCTCGAGCTTGTCGTGCTCGGTGTCCAGATCGATCGTGTGCGTCATGCCGAGCGGCTTCAGCACTCGCCGCGACAGAAACGCCCAGAACGGCTCGCCGCTCACTTTTTCGACGATGAGGCCGGCGATGTTGAAGTTGGTGTTGCTGTACTGGTACTGCGTGCCCGGCTCGAAATCGAGCGGCTTGGTCGCCCATTCATGGACGATCTTGTCGGCCGACGTCGGCTTGGTCCACGCCGGGATCGTGTAGTCCTGCGGCGCGTAGTCCTCGTATCCCGAGGTGTGCGACAGGATGTTGCGGATCGTCACGTCCTGTGCCCGCGTCAGCTCGGGAAAGTACTTCGCGATCGGATCGTCGATGCTGAGTTTTCCCTCTTCCTGGAGCAGCAGCACACACGCGGCGGTGAACTGCTTGCTGATCGATCCAATCGCGTAGCGCAGGTTCGGCGTGGCCTCCATAGGCGGGCTCAGCCTCGCGCTGCCGTACGCCTTCGTGAAGACGATTCCTCCACCTTGCACGATGCCAACCGACGCGCTCGGCACGCCGGTCTTCGTGAGCACGTCGTGGACGGCCGCGTCCACCTTCGACTGGAGGTCGGCGCTCAGCGGACCTTGCGCCAGCAGCGAAATCGACGCGGTCAGCAGGCACGCGCCGGTGACGATCCGTGTGATGACTTTCATGGTCCCTCTCAAGAGCCAGGCGTCCAGATCCGCGACGCGGGGCCGCCCGCGAGCGCGAGCATCAGTGCGTTCAGACGCCTCACGAACGCCGCCGGATCGTCCAGCTGTCCGCCCTCGGCGAGCGTCGCCTGATCGAACAGCGTGTGGCTCCAGTCGGAGAAACGGCTGTCGTCGGTTTCGGTCTTGAGCCGTTCGACGATGGGATGGTGCGGGTTGATCTCGAGGACCGGCTTCATGGTCGGAATCTTCTGGCCGGACGCCTTCAACAAGCGCTCGAGGTTCGTGCTGATGCCGTGCTCGTCGCTCACCAGGCAGGCCGGCGAGTCGGTCAGCCGATGGGTGAGCCGGACGGCGCTGGCGCGATCTTTCAGCGCGTCCTGAATGCGGCCCGCAAGCTCCTGGTCCTCGTGCGCCTGCGGGGTGTCCTTTTCCGTTTCCGCCGCGCCGCCAATCGCGCTCAGATCGAGGTCGCCCTTGGTCACCGAGCGCAGCGGCTTGCCGCCGAACTCGGTGAGCGCGGACACGACCCATTCGTCGACGCGGTCGTACATCAGCAGGACTTCGACGCCCTTCTTCCGGAAAATCTCCAGGTGCGGGCTGTGCCTGGCGGCTCCAAATCCGTCCGCGGTGACGTAGTAAATCGCGTCCTGTCCCTCTTTCATCCGGCCGACGTAGTCGGCGAGCGAGACCGTCTGCTCCTCCCGATCGTCGTGCGTTGTCGCGAACCGCAGCAGGGCGGCCACGCGATCCTTGTTCGCGAGGTCCTCTACGACGCCTTCCTTGAAGGCACGGCCGAACTCCTTCCAGAAGGTGGCGTACTTCTCGGGTTGATTGGCGGCGAGGTCGTCCAGCAAGCCGAGGACGCGCTTCACCGACGCCGCGCGAATCGTCTCGACCACTCGTGACTGCTGAAGGATCTCGCGAGAGACGTTGAGCGGCAGATCGTTCGAATCGATGATCCCGCGGACGAACCGCAGGTACTCGGGCATCAGCTGCTTGGCGTCGTCCATGATGAAGACGCGGCGGACGTACAGCTTGATGCCCCGGCGATGTTCGCGGTCCCACAGATCGTACGGGGCGCGAGACGGAATGAACAGCAGCTGCGTGTACTCCTGCCGGCCTTCGACGCGCGCGTGGCTGAACGCCAGCGGCGGCTCGTCGTCGTGGGCGACGTGCTTGTAGAACTCCTGATATTGTTCCTCGCTGATCTCCGATTTCGGCCGTGCCCACAGCGCCGACGCCTGGTTGACCTGCTCCTCCTCGTCGGTGATCACCTGTGCGCGCGCATCGGCGTCCCATTTCTCTTTTCGCATCAGGACGGGGACGGTGATGTGATCCGAGTACTTGGTCAGGATGGCGCGGAGCGCGTGGCCGGAGAGCAGGTCGTCTTCTTCGGGCCGCAGGTGCAGGATGACGTCGGTCCCTCTTCCTTCCTTGCGGACCGGCTCGACGCTGTAGCTGCCCTCACCCGAGCTCTCCCACCGGACGCCATCGTCGGCAGACAGGCCGGCGCGGCGCGTTTCGATCGTCACGTGATCGGCGACGATGAAGGACGCGTAGAAGCCGACGCCGAACTGGCCGATGAGATGAGCATCCTTGGCCGTGTCCGACGTGAGGGTGTGGAGGAATTCGCGCGTGCCTGATTTCGCGATCGTCCCGATGTGATCGATCACTTCCTGGCGCGACATGCCGATGCCGTTGTCGGACACGGTGATCGTCCGGGCGCTCTTGTCATAGCCCACGCGGATCTTCAGCTCCGCGTCGTTTTCGAGCAGATCGGCGTTCGAGATGCTGTCGAACCGCAGTCTGTCGCAGGCGTCCGACGCGTTGGAGACGAGCTCGCGAAGGAAGATCTGCTTGTTGCCGTACAGCGAGTGAATCATCAGCTGCAGGAGCTGGGTGACTTCCGCTTGAAAGCCGAGCGTTTCTTTGACTGGTGCTTCGTTCATCGATGCCTGCTCCCGGGTCTGATTCCGTACCGTGGACGACCTTTAGGATAGCGACACGAGTCCTCGTCCGTCGAGAGTTGCGTCACGAACGGAAGGAACCGCAGAGACCGCTGAGACCGCCAAAGGGACTTTTGCGGCACCCCCAGATTTTCAGCGGTCTTCGCGGTCTCCGCGGTTTCTTCTTTTCGTAGCTCGTTACTGCTGGAGCGCCGTGGCGAACTCGTCGAGCTCCGCCGCGTTCAGGTCGGAAACCGCCCAGAACGCCATCTGATCTCGCGTCCAGTGGCGGACCTGAAACCCGCGGAGCGATTCGGCCGCGGCTGGCGCCGGCTGGGTCTCGGGCCAGACGAACACGTTGATGGTGTGCTGACGCCGCTGATACACGAGGGCAGCGACCGGCCGGCCCGCGATGTAGTCGAGGCGGCCCCCGATGAGCGGGAAGCCGACGGACGCCGTGTCCTTCACCGGCGGCGAGAAATCCAGCTTGCCCAGGAACCAGGGCTTCACGGTGTGTTGATCCGTGGAGCGCACGTCGAACAGATGGTCGCCCATCAGCGCCCGCACGTGACCGCCGACAATGTCGTTCGCAATCGACGCAGAGCTCTCGGCAGCCGTCCGCGCCCTCCGCGCTCCGGCGATCATCACGCCGCCGACCGAGACCGCGAGCAGGATCGACGCGGCCCAGGCGAGGACCGTCGGCGTCAACCGGCTCGGCTTCCGCGCCGCCTGCACGGCCAGCCGCAGTCGATCCGGCGCGGGATAGTACGGCGCCTGCCTGACGAGCCGGCCCAACGATTGACGCTCCGCCAGCCGCTGGCTGCACGCCGCGCATCCCGCGATGTGCGATTGAAGCGCCTCGGACTCGGCCTGCGCGAGCTCACCATCGATATACGCGTCCAGCTGACGCTCTATCTCATGACAGTTCACGGGCCTCTCCGATCGGCTGCCCGGACGAGCGCAGGATGGGGATCAACCGCTCTCGCGCGCGAGCCAGGCGGGACATCACGGTGCCAATAGGGATGTCGACGATGGTGGCGATCTCCTTGTACGAAAAACCCTCGAGCTCCCGCAGGACGACGACTTCGCGGAAATCGGGCGGCAGCTGCTCGAGCGCCAGCCGGACCCGTTCGACCGCCTGCAGTTGAATCACCCGCGCCTCGGGATCGAGATCGGTGCCCGGCCGCTCGTCGGCCGTATCGTCGAGCTCGATCGCCTGCTCGCTTTTGCGCTTCGGGAACCGGCTGTACCACGTATTCCGCACGATCGAGAGCAGCCAGGCGCGGCCGTTGTCGTCGCGCAGCGACGAAAAGAACCGTAAAGCGCGCACGCAGGCATCCTGCACCACATCCTCGGCATCCGCATCGTTTCTCGTCAGCCAGCGCGCGTAGTTGAACGCCGCGTCCAGGTGCGGAAGCACCGCTTCCTCGAAGTTACGCGGAGCCACGGTCGCATCCCGAGACGGTTCCCGCCTCCTGGTTCCCGCCGAGCCGCGCGCACGCCATCTTCCGACTATAGCGGTTTTTGCGAACGCCTTCCCACAGGCCTGAAACGAGTCGTCGTCCATAGAGACTGCGTCCGCCCGTTTCTTATTCCCGGACCGGCCCGCGTCGGATCGGCAGGAATAAATCAGAACCACGTGCGGTCTACATCGATGACATGGCGTTCATCGGTCGACTGCATCCACTGCTCGTGCACTTTCCCATCGCTCTCATTCTTCTCGCGGCAGCCGCGGAGATGTTCGCTGCCGCAGCCGTTACCCCACGGTGGCATGTGGTGGCGATGGCCTGTCTCCGAGTCGGAGCGATCGGGGCTGTCAGCGCCGCGGCAGCGGGGTGGCTGATGGCGCGAACGCCAGGAGTCGATCCGTCAGCGACGCTCGAGTGGCATCGCTGGTTCGGAACGGCAACCGCGGCGATCGCGGTGCTGGCGGTGTTGGTGACGGCCGCGGGCGAACGATCGACGGCGACGCGATGGATTGACTGGATGGCGCTGCTGGCCGCCGCTGCGTGTGTGGCGGCCACCGGACATCTTGGCGGAATGCTGGTGTGGGGTGCGGACTTTCTCCGCCCCTGAAAGACAAGGAGAGATCGAGTGTCCACGAAGAAGCACGACGAGTCTGAATTGAATCGCCGCGGGTTCCTGAAATGCATGGCCTGGGTGGGAACCGGCGCGGTGTGGACGATGGCTGGCGGCGTGCTCAAGGGCATGCCGCTCGAGGGAGCGATGCACGGCGGCATGGCGAAGACCATGGCCGGTGGCGGCGGATTGCGCTTCGCGCAGATCAGCGACAGCCACATCGGGTTCGACAAACCCGCCAATACCGATGTGACCGGAACGTTGCGCGCCGCGATTGCCAAGATCAAGGCCGCGCCGGAACAGCCGTCGTTTGTTCTTCATACGGGTGACCTGACCCATCTCTCGAAAGCCTCGGAGTTCGACGCGCTGCAACAGGTGATGAGCGAGCTCGGTCTGCCCGTGTTTTACGTGCCGGGCGAGCACGACGTCCTCGAGGATGACGGTAAAAGCTATCTGCAGCGATTCGGAAAAGGGACGCAGGGCGCCGGCTGGCACAGCTTCGATCAGGGCGGTGTGCACTTCATCGGCCTCGTCAACGTCGTGAACCTGAAAGCCGGCGGTCTCGGAAGCCTCGGCAGCGAACAGCTCGAGTGGCTCGAGAAAGACGTGAAGCGGTTGAAGAGCAGCACGCCGATCGTCGTCTTTGCTCATATCCCGCTCTGGTCGGTGTATCCCGAGTGGGGCTGGGGCACGGACGACAGCGCCCGCGCCCTCTCATACCTGAAGCGCTTCGGATCGGTGTCCGTTCTCAACGGGCACATCCATCAGGTGATGCAGAAGGTGGAAGGGCACGTGACCTTCCACACCGCGATGTCCACGGCCTTCCCGCAGCCGGCGCCAGGCGCGGCGCCTTCACCGGGTCCCATGAAAGTCGAGGCCGACCGCTTGAAGAAGATGCTCGGTCTGTCCCGGATGTCGTTCCATGACGTCAACCATCCGATCGCGATCACGGACGTCCCCCTGCAGGACGAGGCCATGTCCAGCAGCGCAAAGGACATCGTCGTGGACAACTTCAGCTTTGCGCCGTCGGCGACGGCCGTGGCGGCCGGGACGGCAATCACCTGGACGAACAAGGATGACGTCCCGCACAACATCGTGAGCACGGATCTGAAGTTCAAGTCGCCGGTGCTGGATACCGATCAGCAGTTCACGCACAGCTTCGACGCGCCGGGCACCTACAAGTACTACTGCTCGCTTCATCCCAAGATGACCGGGCAGATCGTGGTGGGGTGAGTCATGACCATCACGCAATGGGCGGCTGGAACCGCCGCCGCCACGATGCTGCTGCTATTGTCGGGCTCATTGCGGGCCGAGCCGCCGGCGCACGAGATCCAGGTTGTCGCGAGCCGCTATCAGTTCGAGCCGGCGACGATTCAGGTCGTCGCCGGCGAATCGGTCCGCCTGCTGGTTCGATCCACCGATGGTAGTCATGGTTTCGGGATACCGGCTCTCAAGATCGATGCGCACATCCCGAAGGGCGGCGAAACGGTGACCGTCGCATTCGTGGCCCCGGCGGCCGGCGAGTACGAGATCGCCTGCTCCGAATTCTGCGGCGCCGGTCACGCCCGCATGAAGGCGACGCTGGTCAGCGTTGCACCGCCAACCCGCACGAATCGATGACGCGATGCGGCAGTTGTCGTTCCTGAAGGCGCTTGGCCTCGCCGCGCTGATCGTCAGCGCGGCGAGCGCCGCCGATGCTGACGGCGCTCAAACCGGAACGCTTCGGGGGATCGTGAGAGATCGCCAGGGAGTTCCAGTGTCCGGCGCAACGGTTATCGTCACGGCGCCGACGCTGCAGGGGAGACGGGAGAACACGACCACCTCCACGGGCGCGTACGCAATCGCGTCGCTGCCTCCCGGCGAGTATCAGGTGACTTGCGAGCGGTCGGGTTTCAAGATCCTCAGACGATCCACGCGCGTGTCGCTGGGCCTTACGACGCGGCTCGACATGACGATCGGGGCTGCAGACGATGAGCGTGGGGCTGCGAGCGTCGCCGCGCCTGATGCGAGCCCGGTCGTCGGTCAGAATCTTACGCACGACGAGGTGGATTCGCTCCCGATGCCCCGTACGCTCACCGGCATCACCGAGCTCTCGCCTGGACTCACCAACGTCCCGCTGAACGCGTCGCAGATCTCCATCAGCGGGGCCTTCGCATTCGACAACGTGTTCGTGCTCGACGGCGTAGAAATCAACGACGTACCTTCCGGATCGCCGCTCGATCTGTTCGTCGAGGATGCCATCGCCGAAACGCAGACGCTCGCGTCTGGCATCCCCGCCGAGTACGGACGTTTTTCCGGCGGCGTCGTGAATGCGGTCACGAAGAGCGGAGGAGATCGCTTCTCGGGCGGCCTGCGCGACAAGCTCACGAATCCGAGCTGGAGCACCAGGACGCCGTACGAAGTCTTCACGCAGGCCAGGCACAAGGACGTGGTCGACTCGCACACCGAAGGCACCTTCGGAGGTCCGATTGCGAAGAGCCGGATGTGGTTCTTCGGCGCGGGACGATTCGAGCGTTCGACCAGTTCGGCGCCGTTGCTCGAAACAGGTGCCTTCAACAGCGAAACAGACAGAAACGCGCGCGGCGAACTCAAGGTCACCGCGACGTTCGAGTCAAACCAGACGGTTCAGGTCGGCTTCACCAGCGATCGGACGGAGGATCGTGGCAGGCCGTCTCTCGGAAGCAGCATCGATCCGTTCGCCGTCGGCTCGCGGACGGTACCGAACGCGTCCGCGTTCGCCAGCTATCAAGCCGTTATCGGCCGCAGCCTGCTCGCGCAGGCTTGCTTTTCACAGCAGCAATCGATGCTTCGTGACGCGGGTGGCACCAGCACGAACGTTGTCGATTCGCCATTTCTGACGCTCAACACCGGTCGTGAATACAACGCTCCGTATTTCGACGCCGGTGATCTCGAGCATCGCCGGAGCCGTGAGATCGCCGCGAGCGTGCAGCGCGAGTGGACGCGGGCCGGGCAACACGAAATCAAAGGTGGATACCAATGGCATTCCAGTCGACGCACAGGTGGCAACGAGCCGTCGTCGACCGACTACGTCTTCGACGCCGACTACGCGCTGGATCCGAGCACCGAGTTGCCCGCATTGGATGACAGCGGTCACCTGATACCGTTGTTCGTACCCGGCGAGACGAGGATTGAGCACTCGCTGCCGGTGCGTGGCACTGTGCTCGATGTGAATACACAGTCTGTCTACGGACAGGATCATTGGTCCGTCAACGCGCACTGGTCGGCCGATCTCGGCGTTCGCTACGAGTGGGTCTCGAGTGAAACGACTGGTGGAGGCACCGTCGTGAACGCGCACACGCTGGTTCCGCGGCTGGCGGCCGCATACGACGTGAAGGCCGACGGCCGGTACGTCGCGCACGTGACCTACGGGCGTTACGCGGGTCGATTCAACGAAACGCTGATTGGGGCCAGCGATGCGATCGGCAGTGTCGACACGATTTACGGCACCTACGACGGTCCGCCAGGACGGGGCCGAACCTTTGCGCCCGGTTTCGATCCGGCTTTGTACTCCATCGATCACGGCTCCTTTCCGTCGGCGAACGTGTCGCTGTCGCCGGGGCTTTCGCCGCCGATCACGACGGAAACCAGCGCCTCGTTCGGTTCGGTGCTCGGCCGTCGCGGGTATGCCGAAGCCACCTACGTTCGTCGGGAGACTCGAGACATCATCGACGACTTCATCGACGTGAACAACGGCGCCACCGAGGTCATCAGGGACGGCGTCGACTTCGGAAAGTTCACGAATATCGTTTTCGCGAATGCGGATGTCGCGTCGCGCGACTATCAGGCGCTCGTGCTGCAGACGCAGATCAAGATCACCAACCGGTGGTCGTTCAACGGCCACTACACGCTGATGCTGAGGGACGAGGGAAACGAGGAAGGTGCCACCTCTCGCATCGGCGACTATCCGGGCATCCTCGACGATGTCCGGCATGTGCCGGACGGTCGGCTGGAGGATTTCCAGCGGCACAAGCTGCGCGTGTGGAGTGTCTACGACTTCGACCTGGGCCGCGCGGGATCGCTCTCAGCGTCTGGACTGTGGCGGCTGAACTCCGGTGAAGTGTTCAGCCTTCGCGCGAACAACCAACCTCTCACAGCGACCCAACGGCAGATGCTCGCGGCTGCGGGCTATCCTGGCGCGCCGGGCAGCCAGGATGTGTTCTTCGGCGCACGCGGCTCGCAGCAGTTCCCGGGCTACGCGCTGTTCGACGCGTCGATCACTTATGGCATTCCGCTGGTGCGCAGCCTGCGTCCGTGGGTGAAGTGCGACGTCTTCAATCTGTTCGACAACCTGAAGTTGATCGCCTGGAACACCACGGTGCTGCAGGATCGAAGTGGGCCGAAGGACAGTGCCGGGCTGGCCACGACCTACAACCCGTCGCCGTTGTTCGGGAAGGCGGACTCGAATGCCGATTTTCCCGCCGCGCTGCCCGGCGTGAGCGGCGGAAGAACGTTCCGCGTGGCATTCGGTATCCGTTTCTGATGATCACATAACTTGAACAGGAAAGCAGGAGAGCAGGAGGAAGGAAGAAACGAACGCAAAGTGTCCAGCTATGCCGCTCCGCGGCGCCCGCCGAACCCCGAACGCGACCTCCTGATCTTCTTATCTCCTGTAAGTCTAATGGACCGAATAGAGCGCATCTCTCAACGCGACGTCGCGCGGGTCGCCGGTCAACCGCGTCCCCATCTGGCTCGTCACATAGGCGTATCCAATGCCGTTCCTCGGATCGGCGAATCCGAGCGCGCCTCCCGATCCTGGCGCGCCGTACGAACTGGCATCGCCGAACGGCCACCCGAAACTGGACTTCATGAATCCCAGCGAGAACTGCACGCCGTCGCTTTTCATGCACTCATCGTGAAACCCGCGCTTCGGCGTGATGGCAGGCGCCGCCAGAAGATCCAGCGTTGCCGGACGCAGCCCGAGTTCGCGGCCGCCGGCGGCGAAGGCGCCGTACGCGTGCGCGATCGCGCGAGCCGTCCCGACGCCGCCGCCAGACGGGACTTCCAGATTGCGCGCGTAGATCCGCGACTCATCGTGAGGAAGTTCCGAGCCTCTCAGCGCCTTGTTGATGTTGGAGCGCGGATTCATCGCCTCCAGCATGAATCGAGGACCGAAACCACGCAGCATTTCAATCAGTGTCGGTCGC
This sequence comes from Vicinamibacterales bacterium, assembly GCA_035693505.1. Taxonomy (GTDB): domain Bacteria; phylum Acidobacteriota; class Vicinamibacteria; order Vicinamibacterales; family CAVVIG01; genus CAVQFC01. Next base: position 4,753 of record DASSGK010000622.1, on the reverse strand, counting down.
GACAGTGTCGCGAGCCGAGAGTTCGGGATCGTTTCGGGTAACCGGATGAAGACATCCAATCCGAGCGGCGACGCGATCTCGTCCTGAAAGAATTGTCCGAGGCTGCGATGCCGGGGATCGATGCGCCGCAGCAGCTCGCCCTCGTAGAAGCCCAGCGTGATCGCGTGATACGCCTGTCGCGTGCCTGGCTTCCAGGCGGGCCGCTGACGGGCGAGCACGACGGCGAGGCGATCGAAGTCGGCAACGAGCGCGCGATCGAGCGGTTCGTTCAGCGCGTAGAGCCCTGCCTGGTGGGAGAGCAGCTGACGAACGGTAACCCGCTGCTTCCCCTGCTGCGCGAATTCGGGCCAGTACCGGCACACGCGCTCCTCGTAGTCGAGCCACCCTCGCGAGTGCGCGAGCGCCATGACCATCGCCGCCAGGCCTTTGGTGGCCGAGTAGACCAACACCATGGTGTCGCGTTCCCAGGGCTCGCCTGTGTGCGCGTTTCGAATCCCACCCCACAGGTCGACGACCTTCTTTCCGCGGTGGTAGACGCAGCACGCGCCGCCGAGCTCCCGTCGCGTCGCGAAGTTTCCGGCGAACGCCTCGCGGACCGCCTCGAAACCCGGGTCGACCATGCCGTGAACCGCTCGACCATCGGCGGCTGCTTCCTGCGGCATCGACGGCTTTTCGTCAATCGCAAGGGCCATGTCATCAGGCGGTGCATCCCGCGTACCTCAGGTCTGGCGGCATGTTTGTTGAACTTTGTGAGGTCGACTTCGATCGAACTGCCGGATTGCCGCAGGAAGAACCGATTGGATTTACCGTGGCGCCGGGCGGCCGTTCGCGCGAAAATAGCGTGTTCGGAATTCGGCGAGGTCATTACCGCGGAGGGCACGATGATCAGCATTGCCGACGCGATCGACGCCGACGCCCTACGGGTCCGACATGAGTTCCTGGACATGCCGGGGCTCGTCCTGACCGTCGCTCAGACGGCCAAGCTCTACGCGCTCTCTAACAGTCACGCGCGAGCCTTGCTCGACTCGCTGGTCGCTGAGGGATTCCTCATCGGCGACGCCGGCAGCCGCTATCGCCGTCCGGTGCCGCCGATCAGCGCGTGACGGAAATCGACGGGCGCCGGATCCGGATCACGGCAGGGGCACCGGGGCGAACGCTTTCGGGCCGGCGGGCCCGACCTTGATGCGTGCGTCCACGATGCGGCAGCCATGCCCGTCCGGCAGGGCGATGATTGGATTGAGATCGAGCTCGACGATCTCTGGAACTTCGTCGGCAAGCCGCGAAATCCGCAGCAGCACGTCGCGCAGCGCATCGATGTCAGCCGCGGGTTGGCCGCGGTATCCCTCGAGACGCTTGAAGCCGCGGATCGTGTGGATCAACTCGTCGGCGTCGCGGTCGGTGAGTGGCGCGATGCGGAACCCCATGTCGGCCATCAATTCGACGTAGACGCCGCCGAGGCCGAATCCAATCAGCGGACCGAAGAGCGGATCGGCCGAGATGCCAATCATGGTTTCGACACCGCTCGTGAGCATCGGCTGAATGAGCACGCCGTCGGCGTCCGCGTCGAGCCCGGCGGCCTTCGCACGCGCCACGATCTCGTCGAAGGCGCGTTGAACCGCGGCGGCGTCCTGGAGGTTGAGGCACACGCCGCCGATGTCGGTTTTGTGCTGCACACGGTCCGAACGGATCTTGGCGGCCACGGGAAACCCGAGCAGGCACGCTGACGCGACCGCGTCTTCGGCGGTACGAGCGACGGCGCTGGCGACGAGTGGCAGCCGGAAGCTATTCAGCACGCGGCGCATTTCCTCATCCGTCAGCCATGTGTCCCCGCGTGTTTCGAGAGCGCCGCGGCAAATCTGTCTCGCTTCTTCCGGATACACGTCATCGAATCCCCAGAGCAGCCCCGGCGGCTGGGCGCGCCATTCCGCGTACGCCGCGGCCTTCGCCAGGGCGCGGATCGCGTTTTCCGGAAACGCGTATGCCGGAATCTGCTCGCCGTCGGCTTGAAACGGATGCGGCCGTCCGGCGTCGCCCATGACACACGCGAGGATCGTCTTCGACGCCGCGCCGGCCGCGCGGCCGTTGACGATCCCCTGTCGTATCGCGGCAATGGTTGCTTCCGACTGCGCCGCGTCGACCGGCGCGTAAATCACGAGCAGGGCATCGGTGCCGGCATCGGCCAACGCGATCTCGATGGCCCGCCGGTACTCGTCCGGTCCGGCCGAGGCGACCATGTCCACCGGGTTGCCGGTGCTCGCGGCTTGCGGCAGGAAGGCGGCGAGTGCCGCTCGCGTGGCCGGCGGGAACGGCGCGACGATCAACCCCGCCGATTCGCAGGCGTCGACCGCAAGGATGCCGGGGCCGCCGGCGTTCGTCACGATGGCGACGCGGCGGCCAGCGGGCAGCGGCTGGGCCTCGAGACAGGCGGCGACGTCGAACATCTCGTCGATGGTGTCGGCGCGAATCACGCCGGTCTGATGGAACAGCGCATCGACCGCGATGTCGTTCGCGGCGAGCGCCGCAGTGTGACTCCCGGCGGCGCGCGATCCGCCGCGCGTCCTGCCGGCTTTGACGGCGACGATCGGCTTGGTTCGTCCGAGCCGGCGCGCGAGACGCGCGAACCGCCGCGGATTGCCGAACGATTCGAGGTACAGCAGGATCACGCGCGTCGCGGGATCGTCCTCCCAGTACTCGAGCAGGTCGTTGCTCGAGACGTCGGCCTTGTTGCCGACGCTGACAAAGGTGGACAAACCGATGCCGCGTTGCCCGGCGAGCGCGATGATCGCGAGGCCCAGCGCGCCGCTCTGCGACGAGAGACCGACGTGGCCGGGACTCGGGAACAGCGGCGAGAACGATGCGTTCAGCCGCAAGGCCGGGTTCGCGTTCAGGATCCCCATGCAGTTGGGGCCGACCATCCGCATGCCGTACCCGCGGACCTGCTCGACCAGTGCCTGCTGCCGCGCGCGTCCTTCGTCGCCAACTTCCGCGTAGCCGGCCGTGATGATGACCAGCGACTTCACACCCGCGGCCGCGCAGTCGTCGACGACGCCGGGGACGCGATCGTGAGGCACCGCGATGACGGCGAGATCGACTCCGGCGGGGACGTCCCGCATCGATGCGTAGACGCGCTGGCCGGCAATCTCGGTCGCCGCGGGATTGACCGGATACACCGGCCCGGTGAAGCCGGTCGATAGCAGCGCGCCAAGGACGCGGCCTCCGATGCTGCCAGCCTGGCGGGATGCGCCGACGACCGCGACGGCGCGCGGTTCGAGCAGCGGCCGGAGAGAGGCCACGGTCGCCAGACGGTGGCGCCGTTCAGAGGAGATCACGCCGTCGGCGGTGGGCTGCAGCGTCAGCGCGACGTCCACAACACCCGGCGAGGACTTCGATCGAAGCTCGAAGCCCGAGTCGCGGAACACCTCGAGCATCCCGTGGTTGTCGACGAGCGTCGTGGCGTCGAAACGCTGGAAGCCGTGATTCGCCGCGAGGGCGGCCAGCCGCTCCAGCAACTCGGTGCCAAGGCCCTTGCCCTGAAAGCGATCGTCGACCGCGAATGCCGCTTCGGCCGTGCCGTCCGACGTGGCGAAATACGAGCCGACGGCGATGAACCGGGTTTCCGTACCGGTCTGGCGGACCGCGACGAGCGTCAGATTGCGCCGCCCGTCGGCGGAATCGCAGAGTCGCTCGACCAGGGCATCGGTCGGTTCGGCGGCGGTGAAGAACCGCCGCCGGCGCGATTCGGGCGAGAGCTCGTGGAAGAACCGGCGCATCGCGTCCCGATCGTCGGCTGTGGAGCGCCGCACGGTCGCCACCGTGCCGTCCCGCAGCACCAGCCGCGGCGTCGTCGGATCGTCGAGCGCCGGCGGCGCCGGCGCGAGCGGGCGCATGTCAGGCTTTGGCCACCGCGACGAGGGCGTCGGGAACGACAAATTCATGCTCCGGATGGCGGACCGTCAGCACCGGGCACGGCGCCGTCCGCACGATGCGTTCGGCCACGCTGCCCATCAGCAAGTGTGCCATGCCTCCGCGTCCGTGCGTACCTGCCACAATCAGATCGATCCGTTCGCGGTTGGCGTAGTCGACGATGGCGGCCGCCGGCGCGTCGGAGGTGACGACGACCTCCCGCTTCGGGAGCGGGAGCGGATCGTTGTCGATCAGCAGCGACGCCAGCTGTTTGCGCGCGGTGTCTTCGACTTCCTGCTGGAGCTCGGGCATCGACACCGCATACGCTTCGGCGCCGTAGACCAGGGACGAGACGTGCCCGGCCACGTGCACGACGTGCAGCGTCGCGCCGAAGTTCCGCGCCAGGGCCCGGCCGTAGGTGAGCGCGGCGTCCGACGGCTCACTGAAGTCGGTTGCGACGAGGATGTTCCTGAGCGTGATCATGACGGCCTCCTGACTCACTGTCCGCCTGTCCATAGTGCAACCCGCGTGCTCACCGGAACGCCGCGCCAAATGAGCGCTCCGCTTCACGGCTGCCGGAAATTCGTCACATCGCCGGCATGTCGCTTGCGACGGACGCGAATTCCGGATTCTTCGCCGTCGAAGCCTGTAACGACAGAGAACACGCGTGTGGCGCAGGGCTTCAGCTCTGCGAGGCGCGCGTTCGCAGCGCTAAAGCGCTGCGCCACTAGAGATCAGCGGCCTGCATTCCGCAAAGAAAGGCTCTACGTCGCTGCCGGCAACACGAGCGTGACGGTGGTGCCGCCGCCTGCCGGCGTGCCGAGTGTGATTTCCCCGCCGTGCGCTTCGA
>DASSGK010000621.1:0-24418 GCA_035693505.1 Vicinamibacterales bacterium | reverse complement strand
CTGCTCGTAGTAGCCCGCCCGCGTGCCGACGCCTTCTTCCTCCGCGACCGTGATCTGCACGTGATCGACGTACTTCTGATTGAAGAGCGGCTCGAAAATGCTGTTCGCGAAACGCATCACGAGGATGTTCTGAACGGTTTCTTTACCCAGATAGTGATCGATGCGGTAAATCTGCGGCTCGTCGAACACTTCCGCGATCGCGTCGTTGATGGCGCAGGCGCTTTTCAAATCCGTGCCGATTGGTTTCTCGACGACGATCCGGGTGCGGGCGCCGTTGCTGCGGCTGACGAAGTGGGCTTTCTGCAGTTGTTTGACCGTCGGAACGAAGAGCGATGATGGCAAGGCGAGGTAGTAGATGCGCTCCGCCTTGAGATTGCGTTCGTGCTCGATGATGTCGAGGCGCGAGCCGAGCGGCCCCATGCTGCTCTCGCCGTCAATCGTCGCGGTCGCCGCGAAGAGCGAGGCGGCGAACGTCTGCCAGGCCTTCTCCTCGATCGGCCGGCGCGAGAACTGCGTGATGCCGTCTTTCGCGAATTGCCGGTAGGCGTCGTCGCTCATCTCCTTGCGGCCGACGCCGACGATGACGACGTCCTTCGGAAGCAGGCCGTCGACCTGGAGGTTGTAGAGTGCGGGCAGCAGCTTGCGGTGCGCGAGGTCGCCGCCTCCGCCGAAGATGACGATCGTCACGAAGATTTCTTCACGGCGTGTCCGCCGAACTGATTCCGGAGCGCGGCGAGCATCCGCTCGGAGAAGGGGTTGTCGGCCCGCGAGCGGAACCGGGTGAAGAGCGCGGCGGACGTAACCGGCAGAGGCACGCCGCGATCGATCGCCTCGTGCAGTGTCCAGCGTCCTTCTCCGGAGTCCTCGACGTAGCCCTTCAGCCCCGAGAGGTCGGCGTCTTCCGCCAGGGCTCGTGCGGCCAGTTCGAGCAGCCACGAGCGTACGACGCTGCCGTGATTCCAGAGGCCGGCAACGGCGCCGAGGTCGATCTTGAAATCGCTGGCGTGCATCAGCTCGAAGCCTTCGGCATAGGCCTGCATCAGCCCGTACTCGATGGCGTTGTGAACCATCTTCACGTAATGGCCAGAGCCGTGATCCCCCACGTGCAGGTACCCGTCGGTCGGCGCGAGCGTCAGGAACACCGGCTCCAGCCGTTTGCAGACGTCGGCCTTGCCGCCGACCATCAGGCAGTAGCCTTCCTGCAAACCCCAGATGCCGCCGCTGGTGCCGGCATCCACGTAGTCGATGCGCTTCGCCCCGAGCACCTGAGCCCGCCGCACATCGTCGTGAAAGTTCGTGTTGCCGCCGTCGATGATGGTGTCGCCGGGAGAGAGCACCCGGGCGAGCGCGCTGACCGTGGACTCGGTGGGCTCGCCGGACGGCACCATCACCCAGACGGCACGAGGCTGTGAGAGCTCCTCGACGAGCGTGTCCAGCGTGGACACGCCTTTCGCGCCGGCGGCTTCCGCGCGTGACACGGCGTCGGCGCTGCGATCGTAGGCAACCACCGAATGGCCGCCGCGCTGCAGTCGCGTGACCATGTTCAGGCCCATCCGGCCCAGTCCGATGAATCCAATTTGCATGTGCTTCAACTCTGACACGATTTGAGGGCGCGCGGGCTCAGCCGGATTTCACACCGGTGAGCAGCGTGTCGGCAAGCGCCCGGATGAGGGCCGGATCCTGCGAGGGGAGATGCGCGTGGACGGCCCGCCGGCCGGCGGCGTCGAGCGATGCGAAATCGCCCGTCGCCTGCGCCTGCTCGAGAGTGCCGAAGGAGAAGGATTCACCAGGAATGGCGACATCCTCGACCGGAGTCGCTGAAATCAGCACGAAGACGCCGCTGTCCGGTCCGCCTTTGTGCAGTTGTCCAGTCGAATGCAGGTACCGTGGACCGTAGCCGAACATCGTCGCCACGCGCGCGAGGTCGCGCACGTCGTCGCGGAACCGCTGCAGCGCCTCGGCCAGCGCGGGATCCGGTCCCACGTAGGCCAGCAACGCGAAATAATCGCCAGGCTTCAGCAGTGAGAGCACCGCGTCGGCTCCGGCGGTTGCGAGCGCCGAACGCGCCGCGGACGTCAGCGTCAGCGCCAGACTGCCGACGGCCTTGTCGGGCGCCGCGACGGGCAGCCGTCCCTTCGATTTGAACTCGCGCAGCAGACCGTTGGTGGCGTCCTTGGCCTGCTGGACGTTCGGCTGATCGAAGGGGTTGATGTCGATCAAGGCGCCCGCGATCGCGGTCGCGATTTCCCAGCGCATGAACTCGGCGCCGAGTGCCTTCAGCTCCGGCAGCTCGATGTCGACCACCGGCGCGCCAGTCGAGCGGATGGCCGCGACCTGGGCGTCGCGCTGTTCCTCGCCTGACGCATCGGGCATTCGCAAGCGTACGAACACACGATCCGCCCCGTAGACGTCGGGACTGCCGAGCGGCTCGCCGGCGATCGGGACGATGCCCCGGCCGTGCTTGCCTGTGCTCTCGGCGATGAGCTGTTCGACCCAGAGACCGAACGCGTCGAGTTCGGGCGGTGCGATCAGCGTGAGCTTGTCACGGCCTGTCCGCGCGCAGGCGCCCATCACAAGGCCGAGCGCGACCGCCGGATTCGAGAGAGCACCGGTACCGCCCGGTTCAGAGGCCGCCAGCATCGCAAGCGACCAGCCGATGATCGCCGCCACGTCCTGTCCCATCAGGGCCGCCGGCACCATGCCGAAGAAGGAGAGTGCGGAATATCGTCCGCCGATGTCCTCCGGGTTGATGAACAGATCGCGGAAGTGTTCCGCGCGCGCCCGGCGCTCCAACTCGGTGCCGGGGTCGGTAATCGCGACGAAATGATCGGACCAGCGCGGCACTCCGGCGTCCTGCAGCCGCTGACGGAAATGGGCGGCGAGCGAATTCGGCTCGATCGTGGTGCCCGACTTGCTCGCCACTAGATATAAGGTGCGCTCCTCGGGGGTGGCGGCGGCGCGGACCGCAGCCGGGTCGGTCGAGTCGAGCATGTGCAGGCGCGGCCAGCCGGGCGCGACGCCAATCACCGCGCGCAGGACTTCCGGCGCGAGGCTCGATCCGCCCATCCCGAGAAGGACCACGTCGTTGAACCCGTTCCGCTTGATGCTGCCGGCAAACGTGTGCAGCCGTTCGATCGAATCGGCCATCAACAGCGGGGAGCTCATCCATCCGAGTCGATCGGCGATCTCTTTCTGCGTGCCTTCGTCACCGCTCCAGACAGTCGGGTCGCCCTTCCACAAACCGGCCGCCGCTCGCTCCGCAGCGGCTGTTGCACTCGACACCGATCCGGCGACGGCAGGTGAGAGGCGAAGCGAGTTCTGCAGCCGGTCGCGCTTCTCGGGGACATCGAGGGCCGGCCAACGCGTCATCAGCTCGTGAGCGCTGTGCATGCCGATAGAATACTGTAGTCGTCGTATGGCGCGAGGATTCGAAAGCAAGGACGTCGAGTTCCAGCAGTCCGAGAAAGAGCGGAAGACACAGCTGGGCCGCGCTCTGACCCCGGAGGAGCGGGAATCGTTAGCGAAGCGCCGAACGATAGAGCTGGCGCTGGCTCGCGCCAGGTCCGATCTCGCGTCGGCGCGCACGCCGGCCCACGTCCGCATGCTGCAGCAGGCGATCGAATCGCTCGAGCGTCAGCTCGACGGCGTCAGCGACGAACAATAATAATGTCGTTAGTGATCGCGCCCGGGCTCGCATTCAGATAGGTCATCGCGGACAACACGATCTGATCGATTCCCAGGCCGTCCTCGCGCACCTGCACCCGAAGCCGCTGAAGCCCGGACGACCCGAAATAGACGTCCGGCCCGAGAAGGTTCGCACCGTACCGATTGTCGGCCCACCCCCAACCCTCGACACCGCACTGACTGCAATCCTCGAGGATTACCGGAGTCCCCGACTCTGTATCGATTCGCCAGATCGGGGTGCCCGAGGCATCGACGCTGTGGTCGAACTGCACGAAAACCGAATCGTTGTTGTAGTTGTTTCCTTGCGCGATCCCGCGCACCCACACGTGGTATGGCTTGCCCGCGTCGGCATAGAACACGACGTCGAAGTACTGCGCAGGTTTCGCCAGAGCCGTCAACAGCTTGGGCTGCCCTGAGTTCTGGTTCTGGAGGCGGATGCCGTCGGCGGCCGTCGTGTCCGCGACCATCGACCATCCGCCGCCCACCTCGCCGTCGATGCCGGGATAGAGCACGACGTCGTTGATCGGTTCCGGCGGCCCGGTGCCTGGCTGTGTCGCTGCGAGGATTGTCGTGTCGTCCTTGGTAGAACCCGGCGACAGACTCATGTATTTGACAGCGGAAAGAACGATCTGGTCGATGCCGAGGCCATCCTCGCGGGCTTGAATCCGAATGTGCTGCACTCCTGCTTGCGCGAAAGACACGAGGGGACCTGGCGTCGAGCGGCCGTATCCGGTATCGGCCCAGCCCCAGCCCTGGAGTCCACAACCGTCGCACTCCTCGATGATCACGCTGGCGGCGCTCGAGCCGTTCGTGCGCCACATCGGATTTCCGGAGGCGTCCACGCTGTGATCGAACTGCACGAAGACCGAATCGTTCTTGTAGCTGTCGCCTTGCGCTTTGCCCCGCAACCACAACCGATAGGGCTTGCCGGCGTCGGCGGTAAACGTCAATTCGAAGGCCTGTGGCGGAAACGCCAGCGGTGTGTGGACTTTGTCTTCCCCGCGATCCGGGTTCTGCAGGAGCGAACCGCCGGCCGCGGTCGCGTCTCCGATCACGCTCCATCCATCCACAATCAGTGGCGACGCCGCAGCGTAGAGGACGATCTCGTCGATGCCGTTGCCCGGTGGTGTCGTTGTCGGAGAGACTACCGTCAGTTCGACAGGCGCTGAAGCCGTGAATGCTCCGGCCGCATCGGTCGCCTGCGCCGTCAGCGAATGACGGCCGACCGGGGCGTTTGCCCACGTCACCTGATACGGGGCGGCCGTCGCAATTCCGATCGACGTGGCGTCGGAAAAAAATTCGACGCGTGAGAGGTTCCCATCGACATCCTCCGCATCGGCAGCGACGATGATGGGTGCCGGCTGCTCGAACTGAGCATCGTTCTGCGGGCTGGTGATGATCACCGACGGCGGTGAGTTCGCCGGTGGCGGTACGCTCTCCGGCAGGGCGATGCGCAGATCGAACCGCTGGTAGTCGATCCGATCGAACACCTGAAGCTCACTGAGACAGAGATTGCGCCTGGGCGTGATGTGGTAGCGCACGTAGCGCGCCTGCACCGCCGACGCCAGCGTCTGCTCGAAGTTCCATCCGGTGGCCGTCTCGTCGTCCTGCAGCATGTAGTTGATGGGGATGTCCTTCTTCCACAGGGAAGTCGGTAACAGGCCTTGAGAAACGAAGTCGATGCCGTCGACCGACGTGAGGATCTCGACGCGATCCTGAACCTGGCCTTTCAACGCGTCCCAGAACGGGTATCCGAACATGTGCGCGCGGAATGCGCTCACGGATTGAGACAGACCCAGATCGACCTGAAGATCGACAGTCGATCCCGACGACCAGCACTGTCCCCACCAGTAGTAGTTGCTTCCCGTCACCGGCCCTCCGACGATGCCGTCGGTCAGGATCGTGGTGTTGGCGGCCGGCGCCGAGCTCTGGAAACCGGATGGCGGGCGTGACGCGGTGTAGGGCTTGTTGACGGCGACGTTCGTGCCCTCAGCTCTTCGCATCGGAACGTAGCGCTCCCCGCCGACGTCGACGCCGTCACCATATCCGAACGGGGTCGCGTCGGACGAATCCTCGACGTTCACCCTGAGCGATTCCATCACCGGATGATCGCTGCCGCCGACGTCGATCGTCACCGTAGTGGGAAAGGCCGCGACTCGCTGCCGAAAGCTGCGATCGGCAAGCGATCGATCGGTCTGGACTTCCTTCCAGCGGAAGGTGACGTCGATTGGCCGTCCGCCGCCTTGAGGCGGCTGGTAGTCCGCCTCCATCCGCACGGCATAGAGCCCGCTGGCGCTCCCGGGACCTGCCGTCGATGTGTTGTGAATCAGGTACTTGAACAGCACGCGTCTCACGCCCGGCGGTATGTTCGTGATCGTTTCGTAGTGAATGACGTCGAACGGTTTGTTCGTATCGCTCAATCGATAGGAGGGAATCCAGGTCGCGCCGTTGTCGAAGGAGTGCAGGAAGTCGATGTACGAACCGGCACGCGAGTTATACAAGCGCGCACCATAGACCAGCCGGGTGATGTCGGTGGGCGCCTCCATCTTGTAGGTGAGATAGGCGTCCTGATTCAACGTGGACGGATACACCACGGCGGAGTACTTGCGAGGGACGTTGACCGCCTGCGCGGCGATGTTGCTCGAGTCGTACGCGTCCTTCGCCCAGAGAGTGCCTCGCAGATCGGGCCAGAGAACCATCGAGTCGGACTGATCGCCTTCGCCGATGTACACCTGATTGCGGCCGATGTTGAGGCGTGGCAGCGCCTTGGCGTTCACCTGTGTGACCGTCGAAATCGTCATGCCAGTTAATTCGATGGTCGTGGGCGACGTCGGATCGGACGTCATCTGCACGCGAATCAGGGTTTCGTACGCGCCGTTCACCTGATCGCGGAGGTTGATAGTGACCGGCACGACCGCGGCGACGGTGCTTCCGAGGTCGCCGATCGTCTGCCAGGTCACGCCGTGGTTCAGGCTGAGGGCGATGGACGCCATCGCTGACGCCGATGTCCTGGAGAACTGTGCCTGAACGCTTTGCGACGCGATCACATCGGCGGCCTGCACCTTGTAGACGATCTCTGCCATCTGGGCCGGATCGGCAGGTTCGAGCCCGCCTGCGGCCAGGACGATGTTGTCCGAGCGGTACGCGGCCGCGCTCCACGCGTTCGTCGTCAACGGCGGAGAGAAGACCCAACTGCCGTTTCCGCGCAGCCCGAACTTGTTCAGGGGATCAATCTGGAACGTGGTTGAAGGATCGGCGTTGGCGATCTTCTCGCTGCTGATCCAGTAGTCGGCGCTGGTACCGAGCGGGCGGTAGTAACGCGTATACGATTCGCCTTCACGGACGTTCAGCACGTACCGGTGGCCCCGATTCCAGTTGTAGTAGTAGTCGCGGTATTTGAGCCCGTTGCTGCAGAAGTCGGCGGCAAAGCCGGCGGCGATCGCGCCGTCCTCCGGGCTGACGATGTCGCTCAGATGGCGTCCGGTGTCGGTCCCCGTCAGGAAGCCGTTCGGGCTCGTGGAATATACGCTGTGCTCGCGCAGCAGACGAGCCGAATCAGCGGCCACCTCCGGTACCGACGCCAGCGTCACGCCATCGTCCAGCGTTACGAGATTGGACATCGACGTGTCGATCATGTGGAACTTCCCGTCGTACTGGACGGCAGACACGGTGTGATTGCAGATGTCCCAGTACTGGTGTTCCAGGCCGAGCGCGTCGTAGAGCGACTGGTTGATGCCGGACGTGGTGCTGCACATCGTGTAGCCGTAGTCGACCAGGTTGCGAATGGGATCGGTGACGTCGAATCCGTGCAACGTGATCGGCGGCGTCTGCCGCTTGAGGATGTGGCTCCAATAAAAGAGCGCCCACACTTTCTGGTCGGTCGTCGGCCATCGCGACGTCGTGCTCGCAATCAGGCTGTCCATGTCGGACAGATCGGGCGAGGCATCGGTCACGATCTTGATATTGAAGCTGCCGGCCGGCGAAGGCGTCGCCTCGGCGGCGGCGAACCGTCCCGCGACTCCACCTCGGGACGCGGCAGCGTCATCTGAAGTGCTGGTCGTCAAACCAGCGTGGGCTTCATCGAGAGGCGACGCGGGTGCGCTCCAGCCGACAGTCGATCCTTGGTCTGGGCCGTCGGCGGACATCGACCATTCGACGACGAGATCGGCTGGAAGCGTATCGATGCTCTCGACGACGACGGCGAACCGATTGCCGTCCGCCGAGGAAAACTCACGGCCGACATCGACGGTGAACCTCTTCATCGTGCCGGCGAGAAATACTTTCCGGTCGCGGCTTCCGTTCTCGAACAACAGCGTGACCGCGACTGACCCAGCGGTCGGCGATGTGTTCGCGACCAGAATTTCCGTCCGCATGTGCCGTGGACCACCGACTTCGCCGGCGGCGACGCCCCACCGTGACCCGGCGGCCGTCGTGCCAGTGCTCGCCGTCGCTCCCTTCCAGTCGCCTGCGCCGGGTCCAGGCCAGAACATCGATCGCTCGGCGACGATGCCGACGCCGTTGGCTGACATAAGAATGACTGCGACTTGTGTTCCGGCCAGGCGGGGATCCTCGAGGTCGACGCGGACCGGCAGCCGGCCCCGGGCGGGGACGGCGTACGTCCTGGTGACCTGATCGCCCGACGGCAACAGGTAGCGCGCGTCAATCAGCGCGTCGGCGTCCGCCGGATTCATCATCACGAGGAACATGCCGAACGCCGATCCGGTCGCGCCCTCCGCGAAGAACCAGGTGGTGGACACTCCTGGAGCCGCGGCGCCGCTGAGCGCCGGGCCGTATGTTCTGCCTGGACGACTCATGTACATCGTCTTCTCGACGACGATCGGGGTTGTCGAGGACACGGCGGCCGACACATCCGCGTTGTTCAGATCGGACAGCCGGGAGTCGGTGCGCGCCTCCTCGTTCACCCAAACCGTCGACCGGCTGTGTGGCGCAACGTAATACCTCTTCGTCCGCCTCTCCTGCGAGGACGGCAGAAGGTACTGAATCGTCACGTCGGCTGGCGAAGCGCCGGGATTGTGTATCGCGTAGTAAAGATTCGATCCAGAGTGGGTGGCGCCGTCTGCAAGGAACCAGGTTGTGGAAGGCGCCGCCGCGCCGGCGTCGGCGCGGCCCGCGTACGTCGTTGAATCCCATGTGATCGTGCGATCCACGATCAACGGCTGGTCGGCCTCGACCGTTGTGCCGAACTCGGCGTCCTCGAGTCCGGCCATCGATGCCGGCGAGAAGGCCGTGCGTGAGCTCGGCGCGACCACCAGCCTGCGGACGAACAGTCGGCCGTCGGTTCGCGCGAACGTCAGGATCACGTTGGCCGCGCGTGTTCCAGGGTTGGCGATCGCGAATCGGGTGTCGAAGAGCGGTCCGGTCGAGCCGTCCGCAAAGTAGCGCCTGTAGACGGCTGACGGCCCGGCTGCCCACGTGGAAGCATGATCGAAGATGGCGCCAGCCAACAGGGAGAGAACGATTGCGATCGCCAGAGAACGCCAACGCACAGAGCACCTCGTGTCACCGACAAGAAGTCGGGAGTCCCCGCGTGGGAGAACCCGAGACATTGATTTGTTGGAGGCGCGAATCGCGGCGGCGATCGCGCGACGGGCTGATAGCCCTCGACGAACGTGAGCTTATAGGGGCCGTCGGCGACGAAGAGAGGTCAGGCCTGACAGGCCAAGCGCAGAATTAGTGAGGGGCAGGGTGCGTCAAGAGCGCAGGTCCGGCCCGAATTTCCACACAGCCGGAGCCGACGACGTAACATAGAGAAGATGAAATTCTGGCTGGCGGCGGCGCTCGCGGTCACGGTCGCCGCATGCTCCACACGCAGCGACGATCGGGACGTCACGCGCGCGCCATCACGGGACGTTGCGTCGACGAGTGCGACGCCTCCCGCTCCCGCGAAGCCGGCGGCGGCGAGTCGTCCGCGCATCGCCATCCTCGGCGACAGCCTGACGGCCGGGCTCGGCGTCGCAAAGGCCGCCGCGTATCCCGCTCTTCTGCAGGAGCGGATCGACGAGGCCGGGCTCAACTACGAAGTGGTGAACGCCGGCGTGTCGGGGGACACCTCAGCCGGCGGATTGGCAAGGCTCGACTGGGCGCTCGAGGGCGACGTGCGTATCCTGATCATCGCCCTGGGAGGAAACGACGGGCTGCGCGGGCTGCCCGCCGACGAGCTCCAGGCGAATCTGGCGCAGATCATCGAGCGCGGACAGGCGCGGGGCATCACGGTGATTCTCGCGGGCATGGAGGCGCCGCCGAACTACGGCCGCGATTACATCGTCTCGTTTCATAAGGTGTATCCGGCGCTGGCGGCCAGGTACCGCGTGGCGCTCGTGCCGTTCCTGCTGCAGGGTGTAGCGGGCGACGAAACACTCAACCAACGAGACGGTATCCATCCCACGGCCGCGGGCGCGCGGATCGTGGCCGACAACGTGTGGGCGATCCTGAAGCCCATTGCAGAAGCCGGGAAACGGCCCAACACATGATCGAGCTGCGCGACGTTTCGAAAACGGTCATGAGCGGCAGCGAGCCGCTCACCATCCTCCACCCGCTGTCGATTCAGATTCCGCACGGGGAATTCGTGGCGATCGTCGGCCCGTCCGGCAGCGGGAAGTCGACGCTCCTCGGATTGATTGCCGGCCTCGACGCGCCTTCGTCCGGTTCCGTGCTGATCGACGACGTGGACATCACCAAACTGGGCGAAGACGAGCTCGCGAAGCTGCGCGGTGAGAAGGTCGGATTCGTCTTCCAGTTCTTCCACCTCATTCCGTCCTTGACTGCCTATGAGAACGTCGCGGTGCCGATGGAGATTGCCGGCGTCGCAGACGCGCGTCCGCGCGCCGAGCGCCTGCTGGAAGAAGTCGGGCTGACGGGCCGCGCGCATCATTATCCGTCGCAGCTCTCGGGCGGCGAGCAGCAGCGGGTCGCGCTCGCCCGCGCGCTCGCCAACAACCCCAAGATCGTCCTCGCCGATGAACCGACCGGCAACCTGGACACCGCCAACGGCCGCCACATCATGGATTTGTTGCGGACCATCCACGCAGGACGCGGCACCACCCTGGTGCTCGTGACCCACGACGCCGAGCTCGCGGCGATGGCGGATGCGCGGCTCGTTCTGCGCGACGGACGGGTGGTTGAGAGCACGTTGCCGCTCCACCCGCCGGTTGCGGCGACGCCGACGACCGCGTCGATGGCCGACGCCCGAGTGCGTCCACACGAAGCGTCATGATGTTCGTGCTGCGGATGGCGGTTCGGGAAACGCGGGCGTCGCTGCGGCGTCTGTTCTTCTTCTTCATCTGCATCGCGGTCGGCGTGGCGGCGATTGTCGCCCTGCGCTCGGTCATCCAGAGCGTTCGCGGCGTGTTCGGCTCCGAAGCGAAGTCGCTGATCGCGGCCGACGTGCTCATCAGCACCAATCGCGAGTGGACACCGGATGCGCGCGCGACGATCGATCGTCGTCTCGCCGACGCGGGCATGGCGGAGCGCACCGAAACGATCGAGACGCCGACGATGGTCAGGCCGGCGGATCGAGCGAAGGTCGTCGCGAAGATGACCGAGCTGCGAGCGGTGCAGCCGCGGTTTCCGCTCTACGGCAGCATCGAGCTGCAGGGCTCACAGACGTACTCGCCGGCGCTGCTGGCCGGCCACGGCGTGCTCGTGCGTCCGGAACTGCTGACGGCGATCGACGTGGCCGTCGGCGACCAGATCGTGATCGGCCAGGCCGCCTTCACGATCCGCGGCGTCATCGTTCGGGAGCCGGGGCGCGGCATGGGGGAGTTCAGCCTCGGTCCGCGCGTGATCATCGCCTACGGGGATCTGCCGTCGACCGGCCTGCTCGGGTTCGGCAGCCGCGCGCGCCGCGCGATGCTGGTCAAGATGCCGGAAGAGCGCGTCGAGCCGCTGGTGAAATTGCTGCGCGAGGACTTCAAGGACGACTTCATCAACACGCGATCGTTCCGTTCCACCGAAGATCAGGTCGGGCGCGACTTCGATCGCGCTGAGAACTACTTGAGCCTCGTCGGCCTGATCATCGTGATCCTCGGCGGGATCGCTGTCTCGAGCGTTACACGGGTCTTCATCCTCCAGAAGATCCGCAGCATCGCGGTCCTGAAATGCCTCGGTGCACGCAGCGGCCAGATCATCGCCGTCTACATTCTTCAGGTGATGACGCTCGGCCTGGCGGGCAGCCTGCTCGGCGTGGCCATGGCCCGGGGCGTCCTCGCGTCGATTCCTTGGATGCTCGGCTCGTCGACATCGATTCTCGCGCAGGCTCACTACGGCGTGAGCTGGAGCGCGTCGATCCAGGGCATCGCCATCGGCGTGCTGGTGTCCCTCCTGTTCTCGGTGGTGCCGCTCCTTCATGTGCGGTTCATCAAACCATCGCTGCTTCTGCGCGACGAAAGCGTCCGGCGCGCGCGCGACTGGGCCGGCATGGCCGTGATTGCCGTCGTTTCGCTGGCGCTGGTCGCGCTCACGGCCTGGCAAGCGGCCTCGTTCAAGGTCGGCATCGTCGTCTGCCTCGGGTTCGCGGGGCTCGCCGTGGTGCTGCACCTGGCGGGCCGGGCGCTGGTCGCCCTCATCGCACCGATGGCGAATTCGCGATCGTTCCCCCTGCGTCACGCGGTGCTCCACCTGTCGCGTCCCGGGAACCAGACGCGGGTGATTCTGCTGGCCGTTGGTCTCGGCGCCTTTTTCATCGTCGGCGTGCGATCGCTGCAGGCGAGCCTGCTCGACGAGTTCTCGCTGCAGGTGGCGGCGAACGCACCTGACATGTTCCTGCTGGACATCCAGAAAGGGCAGGCCGACGGAGTCAGGGCGTTTCTCGGAGATCCCGCGCATGGCGCGGGGGATTACCAGCTGATTCCGGTGCTTCGCGCGAGGGTCGTTGGCGTCGCCGGGTCGGAGACCAACCTGGAGGGTGCCGACGAAGTGCGTCAAAAAGGCGCTTCGATCGGCCGCGAGTTCACGATCACCTACCGCGATCACCTGGAACAGAACGAACGCGTGATTCAGGGGGCGTTCTGGAACAGCCCTGCGGCGGATGCTGAAGTCTCGGTGGAGAAGATGATTGCGGATCGAGCGCGCCTCCACGTGGGCGACACGATGCGCTTCGACGTGCTCGGGCGGATCATATCGGCGCGGGTGACCAGCATCCGCGACGTGGAGTGGCGCGAGTCGAGGAACGGCGGGTTCGTGTTCGTCTTCCGTCCTGGCGTGCTGGATCAGGCGCCGCAGACCTTCGTCACGCCGCTGAAGGGACCGGAGGGGCTTGCCGCGCGGGCCCGCTTCCAGCACGACCTGGTCGAGCGCTTTCCGAACGTCTCGATCATCGATTTCCACGAAGTGCTCGACACCATCCGCGACGTCATGTCGAAGGTGACCCTGGCTATTACAGTCGTCGGCGGCCTTGTGCTCTTCAGCGGCGGCCTGATCCTCATCGGCGCCGTCGCCATGACGAAATTTCAACGCGTCTACGAAGCGGCCGTGTTCAAGACGCTCGGCGCGAACACGCGGACGATCGCGCGCATGCTGCTGCTCGAGTACGGCGTGCTCGGGTCGCTGGCTGGATTGATCGGCTCGCTCGGCGCGATCGGACTGACATGGGGCGTGAGCCGGTATGCGCTGGAGATTCCGTGGCGGTTGTTCGCCGGTGAACATATCGGCGGCGTGCTGCTGACGGCGCTGCTCGTCGCCGTCATCGGCGTCGTCTCCAGCCTGGACGTCCTGAGAAACAAGCCGCTGGCGACCCTCCGAGCGGAGTAACAGGGACGTCGGGGTCAGATCTCGATTTTCTCGTAGCGCGATGGGCCGCGAGAAAATCGAGATCTGACCCCGTAGTGCTATGATGTGATGTTGTGCAGGCCCAGAAAGCGACATCAGGGGCGGGAGTGACAAACCCAATGGACGAACAGACATTCAAGGACGCGCTCCTCAAGAAACGGACTGAGATTTTAGGAGCGGGCGGCATCAAGCCGCTGCAGGCGTCGATGGATAACAACACCCGCCAGGGTGACATGGCGGATCAGGCGAGCGGCAACAACGAAGTGCACATCGCGCTGAAGCTGAAGCAGACCGACGCCAAGATCCTGCAGGCGATCGAGGAAGCCTTGTGGCGCATGGAAAAAGGGACGTACGGCATGTGCCGCGACTGCGGTGAGCCGATCGCGCCCGCGCGGCTCAACGCGATTCCCTGGACCCGCGTCTGCATCACCTGCAAAGAAAAGCAGAACTCGTGACTGGGCTGCTGGCGCTTCTCCAGGAGTTCTACCGCGAGAAGCTGACGATGATGCTGCAGCACCAGGCCGGCGCGCGGCTCATCGCGCAATACGACGCCAACAACACCTACCAATACATCATCAACCGCGAAGACGTGCAGCTCACGTGGGTGGCCACCGCCATCACCGAACTGGGCGGGACCGTCGCCGACGTCAGCGAGCCCGTCCGGACCGCGAGCGGCAAGGGCGATGCGGCGGCAAAGGCCGTGTTCGAGCAGGATGTGCAGGAGGCCCAGCGCTTCGTGGACCGCTGGCGTCCGCGCATCGACGAGCTGACCAACGCGCGTCACGCGAAGATGCTGCGCGTCATCCTCGGCGAGACCCTGGAGCAGAAGCGCTTCTTCGAACAGGCGCTGGCGGGCCGTCAGGATCTGCTGGGCCGTCGCGGCGCGCAAGTCGGTCCGTCCCACGGCGAGGTGCTGTCCTCGCGGTGGATTGAGTAGTCGCTGAGTTGAACCGTTGGCCGCCTGCGCCGTCTCACTGGGCTCCAACGTCGGTGACCGGCGCGCCCATCTGAACTTCGCGGTGGCCGCGCTGCGCGGCCTTCTCGGCAACCTCGCCGTTTCCCGTTACTACGAGACCGTCCCTGTCGGTGTGTCCGGTCCGCAGGCGATGTTCCTGAACGCCGCCGCCGTGGGGGAGACCTCGCTCACGCCGCGTGCCGTCCTGGACGCGCTGCTCGCGATCGAGCAGGAGCGCGGCCGCGAGCGACCTTATGCTCGCGCCCCGCGCACGCTGGATTTGGATCTGATTCTGCTCGGGGATCAGGTGATGGAGGAGGCGGACCTCATCGTGCCGCATCCACGTTTCCGCGAGCGTCGCTTCGTGCTGGAGCCTCTCGCCGAGATTGCGCCCGACCTGAAAGATCCGGCAACGGGCCTCAGCATCGCCGCCCTCTTCAGACAGCTCAGCGCAGCCTGAGCTGTTGTTCCTATCTGATCCGCGGGTTCGGTTGCGGGTTCGGACGTGGAGTCGGGTGGGGCGTCGGGATGGCCAATGGCATCACCGAGTGCAACTCCGCCATCGCCTCCGCAATCGCCGCGTCGATCTCCGGCTGCGCGTCGGCCATGGCGCGCTCGATCTCGGGACCGACCTCGCGCATGGCCTCGGCCACGGCGCGATCGATTTCCGGCTGGAAGCCGCCTGACCCGAGGGCCAGCCCGAGCTGGTTGTCCTTCTCTTTCTCCTTTTCCTTCTCCCGGCGCTTGCGCTCGGTCTCCGGCCGCGGATCGTTCGGCCGGCGCAGCGCGATCGTGCCGCCGAACGACTCGAGCTCGACGTGGGCGCTGCCGTTCCCGAGCGTGACGCTGAACCGCTTGTTGCGCTTCTCGGGATCGCCAATCGGGAACGTCGATCGGAACCCGCCGTTGTAGGTCCTCACGGTCAATGCTGCATTGGCTTTCTCGGCGATCGGCATCGCGATGAGGCCGTTGTGCGTCGTCAGGCGATAGAGTCCCTTGTCCTTGATCGCGCCGTCGTAGGAGATGTTGCCGTTGACGGTGTAGAGGTCGACGTTGCCCGAATCGATCCGGTCGAGGATGATGCTGCCGTTGGTCGACTCCGCCGACAGGTCGCCGCTGATGTCGGCGAGATGCAAGCTCTCGTTGACCGCGCGCACTTCAATGCGTCCCTTGGCTTTCTCGAGGGTGATCTCACCCTGCACCGATTTGAGCGAGACGAAGCCGGAGCCGCCGCGGACCTTGATGTCTCCGTGGGTCGTCTCGACGCTCACGTCCGCTCCGACGCCTTCCATCGTGACGTCGGCATACGTTCCAGCGACGGAAATGGGCATCCACGACGGAACACTGATCGTGTAGTCGAGCGAGCGGGGCCGGCCGCCGCGCAGCGATCGCGATCGCACGCTCAGCGTCTGGTCGCCCTGCTTGATGTCCACCGTTTCGCGGTCCGAGTTGTTGACCTCGACGCGCACCGCGTCCTTGTCCCAGACCTTGATGTTCACGTCGCCGGCGAAATTGTTGATGTCCAGCTTGGTGCCCTTCGCGACCTGCACGGTCTGGTCGGTGGGCGTAATGGCCATCACTACCGCGAGAATTGGTCCCAGCATCGTCTTAGTCCTTGGCTCGTTTGAGAGCTGATTCAATCCGTCTCTGATGCGAGCGCCGTCGCGCGGCGGAGCAGGTCGAGTTTGCGCCGGCGTGCTTCCACGAGATGGCTGCTCAAGTAGCTGTTGGCCGGGTCTGCCACGAGTGCGTCCCGCGCCTGGTTGATTGCCTGGTCGATGATCTGAAGGTTGTGCTCGACGATCGCGATGGTCGACGCGTCGAGACGATCGCGATCTGCCTTCAGCGCCTTTTCGAGATCGGCCACCGCGGCGTCGTATTGCGCGTCGGCCATGCTCACGGTTTCTGCCCGGGCGAAATCGGACGCTCCAGTGCCCTCGGCGTTCGCCGGCCTTGCGGGACGCGCGGCATCGGGCGATGAGTCGGCGTCCTGGCTGCCGGCCGCTGCGGTGACGGACCTGGCGTCGCGCGCCGTTCCAGCCGCGGTTCGCTGCGCCGTTTCCCACGCCAGGCCACCCGATACCGCGATGAGCAGCGCGGCTGCGGCGGCGAGCTGCGGGAGCGTAAAGGTGAACCGTCGGGACTCGCGGCGTGAGAACGGGACAAGGCTTCCGCGCGCCGATGCGGCGTCCGACTCAAGGCGTGCGGCGATGCCTGCCCAGAGGTCGGCCTGCGGAGGGCGTGCGGTCGTGGACGCCGCGCGCGCCACGACGCGCTTCAAGTCGTTGAGCACCGCCGCGCATGACGCGCACGTCTCGAGGTGCGCGTCGACGAGGCGGCGTTCGTCCGCCGGCAGCTCGCCATCGAGATAGTCCGAGAGTTGGTCCGTCCATTCCTCGTGCACGATCAGTCCCCTGAAAGGTGTTGCCGCATCAACATCCGCGCCCGGTGCAGCTGCCGTTTCGATGTTCCCGTGGCGATGTCCAGCATCGCCGCGATCTCCCGGTGCTTGTAACCCTCAACGTCGTGCAGGACGAAGATCTCGCGTGCCCCCGGGGGTAGCTGCTCGATGGCCTGCTCGAAATCCACCGTCAGATCTGCCCGGGCCGGTGCGACCGTCAGCAGGTCGAGTGCCGTCGGATCGTCCGACATCCGTTCCCGCTGGATGGCGAAGGATCGCCGCCGTTCGATGACGACGTTGACGGCCAGACGGTGTAGCCAGGTCGAGAACGCTGACTCTCCCCGGAACTGTCCCAGTTTCTGCCATGTCCGGACGAAGATGTCCTGCGTCACCTCGTCGGCCTCTTGCGAACTGAGCATCCGCCGGGTCAGGCTGTGGATCCGCGCCACGTGCGTCCTGTAGAGGCGCTCGAAGGCAGACTGATCCCCCCGGGCCGCAAGGGCCACGTCGCTGTCCAGCCCGATACCAGCCGGGGTTTCGCCGCTCAGCGTCATCACCGCCGCAATCGTCACAGTTCGGCCACTTACAACCGATTGGACGGGCTCAGTCTACCGAAGGTTGAAACCCTGTGGGCCGAAGGGCTTAGGGGTTGGGGCGGGGGAAGGGAGACGAAACCTCTGAGACGGGACCTCTGAGACGGGACCTCTGAGACGGGACCTCTGAGACGGGACCTCTGAGACGAAACCTCTGAGGTCTCCTGAGCCCTCAGCCCTTCAGACGAGCCGCTACGGCCGTCCGCCCGGTGAGGCGCTTGAGCGATGCCATCGGCGACCATTCACGCAGATCGTCGAAATACGAGTAGACGACCGGCGTGACGAGGAGCGTCAGCAGCAGGCACAGGACCTGTCCGCCCAGGATGGTCACCGCCATCGACGCCCGCGACCCCGCGCCGGCCCCCTTTCCGAACGCGATCGGGATCATGCCGGCGACGATGGCGATCGTCGTCATCAGGATGGGCCGCAGCCGGACGTGGTTGGAGACGATGAGCGCCTCGTGACGCTCCATCCCCTGCTCGCGCAGCGTATTGGTGTAGTCCACTTGCAGGATCGAGTTCTTCTTCACGACCCCGAACAGCATCATCAGGCCGATCGCGCTGTAGACGTTGAGCGTCATGCCGAACGCCATGAGCGCCAGCAGCCCGGCCGGAAGGCTCAACGGCAGCGACGTCATGATCGTCAGCGGGTGGATGAAGCTGTTGAACTGCGAGGCGAGCACCATGTAGATGAAGATCACCGCGAGTACGAGGGCGATCGTGAAATTGCTGGAGGCTTCCGCCAGCGTGCGCGCGCTGCCGCCGAACACCGCTTGATAGCCGGCCTTCAAGTGGAGCTCTTCGACCTTGACGCGGGCGTTCGCCAGCACCTCGCCGAGCGGCACGCCTTGCAGATTGGCGTTCACCGAGATCTGCCGCTGACGGTTGTAGCGATCGATCGACGCCGGACCGAAATCGCTTTTCAGTTGCGCGACGTCGCTGACCTTGACGGTGCGCCCGGAGCCGCCGGGCCCGGCGCCCACGAGGAGGCCGCCCATCACGGTCGTCGTGCGGAACGGCTCGTCGAGCCGCAGCAGCACCTTGAACTGATCGTCTCCATCCTTGAACTCCGACACTTCCTCGCCGCCGACGAGCGTGCGCAGATTGTTGGCCAGCGTGTCGATGTTGACGCCGAGATCGGCCGCCCTCGCCCGATCGATGTTGATGCGCAGCTCCGGCTGCGTCGGCTCGAAGTTCGTGTCGACGTCGACGACTCCGGGGATCGTGCGCACCGAATCCATCAACTGCACGGTGTAGGCCTGGAGCTGTTCGATGTCAGGGCCCTGGATGAGGATGTTCAACCGGTTGAAGCCGCCGCCGCCTCCGCCTCCGCCGCCGCCGGGACCGCCGCGTCCGCCGCTCGACGCGCCGGAAATGTCGGTGCCGCCCGACACGCTGATCCGCGCGCCCTGGTACTTGCGCAGCATCTGGCGCGCCTGAATCATGAGCTGCTGCTGCGAGATCTTCCGTTCCTCCAGCGGCACCATGGTGATGTTGAAGTTCGCGAAGCCCGAGTTCACGTTCTGCATGACCCGCTGCAGTGCGGGCAGCGCGAGCACATCCTTCTCGATCGGCTGAATGAACTCCTCGGTGCGCAGATAGCTGGTCCCGCGCGGCAGGCGGACGTTGATGCTGAACTCGCCCTGGTCGTCGTCTGGCACGAGCTCCTTTCCGACGTACGGGTACAGGAACGCCGCCGACAGGACAACGACGGCCGCGATGCCCATCATCACGGCGCGGTGCGCCAGCGACCACTCGAGCATCGTGCCGTACACGCGATCGATCGCGGCGTAGAAGCCGGACGATTTCGTCGTGGAATGATCCGACTTCGCGTCCTCGGGCTTCAACCACATCGCGCAGAGCGCCGGCGTGAGCGTGAACGACACGAACATCGAGAGCAGAATCGCGGCGGCCGACGTCAGCCCAAAGCTGTAGAAGTAGCGCCCGATCTGGCCTGTCATGAACGCGACGGGGACGAAGATTACGACGAGCGACAGCGTGGTCGCCATCACGGCCAGCCCGATTTCCTTCGTTGCGTCGGCGGCGGCTTCCTTGGGCGTGACGCGCTTCTCTTCGACGAACCGGAAGATGTTCTCCAGCACGACGATCGCATCGTCGATGACGATGCCGGTCGCGAGCGAGAGCGCAAGCATCGTCATGTTGTTCAGGGTGAAGCCGGCGATCTTCATGAACGTGAAGGTGCCGATGATCGAGGTGGGAATCGCGAGGGCGGCGATGAAGGTGACGCGAAGGTTCCGGATGAACAGGAACACCACCACGCTGGCCAGCAGGCCGCCGAGAATCAGGTGCAGCTTGATGTCCTCGAACGATCGACGGATGAATCGCGACTGATCGTTCCCGATGCTGATCTGAATATCCTGGGGAAGCTGCGCCTGGATGCGCTGCAGCCGTTCCTGGACGCGATCGACGACCTCGACGGTGTTGGTGCCCGACTGCTTCCGGACTTGCACGCCAATCGCCGGCGTTCCACTCAGGCGCGTGGCGCTTCGAACTTCTTGTGTCGTGTCCTGCACGCGTCCGACGTCTGCGAAGGTGATGACCGATCCGTCAGCGCGGTAGGAGATCACGATGCGGTTGAAGTCCTCGACGTTCTTGATGCGGCCCATCGTCCGCAGCGCGACGTCGGCGGGACCGGCCGTGAACTGCCCACCCGGGATCTCGACATTCTGACGTTCGATCGCGGTACGAACCTGATCCACCGTGAGGCCGTAGGCGTTGAGACGGTCGGCGTTGAGCAGCAGCTGGATCTCGCGCTTCCGCTCGCCGTTGTAGCCGACCGATCCGACGTCCTTGACGGTCTCGAGCTCCTGCTTGACCCGCTTCTCGGCGATCTCGGTGAGCTCTTTTCCGGCGCGAGGTCCGAACACGGCGAAGCCAAAAATCGGCTGCGCATCGGGATCCATCTTCGTGATCTGCAGCGGCCGCGTATCGCGAGGAAACTGACTGACGATCTGCGCCAGCTTGTCGCGGACGTCCTGGGTGGCCGATTCGATGTCGCGCTCGAGCGTGAAATTGATCGTGACGCGCGAGTTGCCTTGATCCGAGGAGGCGCGCAGCTCGTCGATGCCGCTGATCGTGTTGACGGCTTCTTCGATGCGCTTGGTGATCTGGGTCTCGATTTCCTCGGCGCTCGCGCCGGGGAGGTTCGCCTGCACCGAGACGACGGGCGCGTCGGTCTTCGGCATGAGATCCAGACCGAGCGATTCGTACGACACGGCGCCCAGCACGATGAGCGCCGCCGTCATCATGATCGCGAAGACGGGCCGCTTGACGCTGACCTCGGCAATGTTCATGGCCGCGCTCCGTGGCCGGCAGGCTCCTCGGCCAATTTGACGCTCACGCCGGTGGCCAGCTGGCTCAGGTTCGTGGTCGCCAGCTGTTCGTCGCCTTTCAGTCCGGTTGTGACTTCAACCAGCTTGTTCTGCCGCGCGCCGAGGGCGATTTGCTGCTGGCGCGCCTTCCCGTTCTCGATCACGTACACAGTCGAGACGCCGGCGAGCGTCGAGATCGCTTCTTCCGGCACCGCCAGCACTCTCGCATCCACGTGGGTGAGGACGACGCCTTTGGCGAAGAACCCCGGCTTCAGCTGCCGGTCCGCGTTGTCCACGAGCGCCTCGACCGCGAAGGTGCGGGTCGCCTGATCGACGGCGGGGCTGACGTAGGCGATCGTGCCCTTGAACTTCCGGTTCACGAACGCCTCGACATCGAATTCGATGACCTGGCCAGGCCTGATGACGCTCGCGTGCTTCTCCTGGATCGCGGTCCTCAACTTCAGCGGCGACACCTGGACGATCGTGGCGATCGCGGTGTTCTCGCGGATGAACTCACCGGGCTGGACGAGGCGTTCCGAGATCGATCCGGCGACCGGCGCCTTGATCACCGCGTCGGCCAGCTTCTTCTGTGCGAGGTCGTAAGACGCCCGCCGATCCTGCAGGCTGGCTTTCAGGCTGTGCACGGTATCGAGCGCCGCCTGATAGTTGGCTTCCGCAACTTTCAGTCTCGTGTCCGCGGTATCCCGGTCCGCTCGTGTGAGCAGGCCGCGGCCGTTCAGTTGCTGTGCGCGCTCGAACGCTGAGCGCGCATCATCGCGGTTGGCGAGTGCCTGGCGGACGGACGCGATCTGTTCGTCCGGCGGCGGTTGCTTGTCGTGTGCCCGGTCGATGCCGAGCTGCGCTTCCACCTGGCGGAGTGCGCTCTCGGCGCGATCGAGCGCGAACTGAAGCTCGCTCGGCTCGAGCCGGACGAGCACATCGCCTGCCTTCACCTCGGTGCCGAGCTGCATCCGCACCTCGCGCACGATGCCCGCCACTTCGCTGCTGATCTTCGCCTGCTCAGGTGAGACCAGCGTGCCGGACAGATCCACTTCGCGCTGGACGCTCATGCGCTGGACTGTTGCCGTCTGCGTGGCGACTGCGGCGCCGCGCCCTCCGCCGCGTCCGCTTCGCCCGCCACCGGATCCCGCCGCCTGGCCGGATGTGCTTTCGCAGGCCGTCGCGGCGAGGCCGGCCGCGAGGATCATTACGAATCGAATAGACAATGTTTTCTATTCCTTTATGTGCTGGACGCACGAACGCCAGCAGCACGGTCCTTTTCAGACTATGCGCGTCCGCGTTCCTCGATGTTCTGCAGTGCGATTGACGCGTCGACCGGCGCGCCGTGGACATCGCGGCGAGTGGCTTCGACGGTTGTGCGCTTGCGGCCGGCGAGCCAGAGCCGTGCGCCTTCGATGTAGACGTAGTACACCGGCGTGATGTAGAGCGTGAGCAGCTGGGAGACGAGCAAGCCTCCGACGACGGCGAGACCCAGCGGCCGGCGAGACTCCGCGCCGGCGCCGATGCCCATCGCGATCGGCAGCGTGCCGACGAGCGCGGCCATCGTAGTCATCATGATCGGCCGGAAGCGCACCAAACACGCCTCGTGGATCGCTTCGCGCGGCGTCTTGCCGTGCTCGCGCTGCGCCTCGACTGCGAAGTCCACCATCATGATGCCGTTCTTCTTGACGAGGCCGACGAGCATGATGATGCCGACGAACGCGTAGAGGCTCAGCTCGACCTTGAACAGATAGAGCGTCAGCAGCGCGCCGAATCCGGCCGACGGCAAGCCGGAGAGAATCGTGAGCGGATGCGTGAAGCTCTCGTACAGGATCCCCAGCACGATGTAGATGACGACGATCGCCATCAGCAGGATGAGACCAAGGCCGCGCAGCGAGTCCTGGAACGCCTGCGCCGCGCCCTGGAAGCTGGTGGCGACAGTCGAGGGCAGGGTCGTGGCTGCGGCGTTCTGGATCGCGGTCACTGCATCGCCGAGCGCGTAGCCGGCCTTGATGTTGAACGAAATCGTGACCGATGGGAGCTGCCCGGTATGGCTGACGGTCAGCGGTCCGGCTTCCGTGCGCACCTTCGCGACGGTGCTGAGCGGAACGAGAGGACCTTGCGAGGCGCCGGGTGCGACCGCCGTCGAGCGGACGTACAGCTTCGACAGCGCCGCCGGATCTTTCTGATACTCCGGCGCGACCTGCAGAATCACCTGGTACTGATTGTTCGGCGCGTAGATCTGAGAGACCTGGCGCGTGCCGTACGCGTTGTAGAGCGCGGTTTCGACCTGATTGATGTTCAGGCCCAACGCCGAAATCTTGTCCCGGTCGAGATCGACCTGAATCTGCGGGTTCTTGATCTGAAGGTCGGTGCTGACGTCCTCGATGCCCGGCAGGTCGCGCACCTTCGCCTCGAGAATCGGCGCCCAGCGGTACAGCTCGGCGGTGTCGGTATCCTGGAGCGTGAACTGATAGAGGCTGCGCGCACCCTGCTGTCCGCCAAGATTGATCGGCGGCTGATTCACCATGTAGACGCGAACGCCTGGCACCTGCGACAGCTTGGGCCGCAGCTCCGCCATGATCTGATCGACGGATCGCTTCCGCTCGGCTCTGGGCTTGAGGTCAATCGAGAGCCTGCCTTGATTCAGGCCGCCGCCGCCCGGACCGCCGCCGATGTTGCTGCTCATGCCGGCGATGTCTGGATCCTTGGCGACGAGCTCGGACACTTCCTGCTGGTGCCGCACCATCTCGTCGAACGAGATCCCCTGAATCGCCTCGATGCTGACGTTGAAGCGTCCCTGATCCTCGCTCGGCAGGAATCCTTTCGGCACCAGGCCGAACAGGTACACCGTGCCGAAAATCAGCGCGATCGACGCCGCCATCGTGACGACATGGAAGCGCATGCACGCCTGCAGCGTGACGTCGTACACCTTCAGCCAGAGTTCGAACATCCGCTCGGTGGCGTTGTAGAACCAGCCGTGCTTCTGCGCGTGCGGCGGCTTCAGGAAGCGGCTGCACAGCATGGGCGTCAGGCTGATCGACACGAACCCGGAGACCAGAATCGCGGCACTGATGGTGACCGCGAACTCGTGCAGCAGCCGCCCGACGACGCCGCCCATGAAGAGCACCGGGATGAAGACGGCCGCCAGCGATACGGTCATGGAGACGATCGTGAACGCGATCTCCTTCGATCCGTCGTACGCCGCCCGCATCGGCTGCTTGCCCATCTCCATGTGGCGGACGATGTTCTCCAGCATCACGATCGCATCGTCGACGACGAAGCCGACCGAGAGGGTGAGCGCCATCAGCGAGAGGTTGTCGAGGCTGTAGTCGAGCAGGTACATCACCGCGAATGTCGCGACCAGCGACGCCGGCAGCGCCAGGCTAGGGATGATCGTCGCCGAGACGTTGCGCAGGAACAGGAAGATGACGGCGATCACGAGCCCGATGGTCAGCAGCAGCGTGAACTTGACGTCAGAAACCGACTCGCGGATGGCGACCGAGCGGTCGGTGCGGACGTCGAGCGAGACCGCCGCCGGCAGCTGCTCGCGGAAGGTCGGCAGCAGCTGCTTGACCGCATCGACCACCTGCACGACGTTGGTTCCCGGCTGTTTCTGGATGGCGAGATAGATCGTCCGCTGTCCGCCGTACCACGCGACGCTCTTG
>DASSGK010000620.1:0-7751 GCA_035693505.1 Vicinamibacterales bacterium | reverse complement strand
GCCCGCTCCAATCGCGAGCAGCACGAGCAGCAGCAGCGGCGGAAGCAGAATCGCATAGACCATCGCGAGGCGCTCCCACAGCATGTGCATGAAGACGGCGACGATGAGTCCCGCCTTGAGCAGCATGAAGACGACGATTAGCGTCCACCGCAGGTAGCCCTGGACGTGGAAGTAGTCGACGAGATAGGAGAGCGTGCTGAGGACGAACAGCAGTCCCCAGATCTTGAAGTAGAGGCCGAGCGGATGCTGCTGTCCTTCGACGTGATGTTCTCCACCCACGGCCGCGGCATGGTGCCCCGCGGCCGCGGCGTGATGCTGCCCTTCTGCGTGCGCCATGGTTGTCGTCACCAGAGATAGAAGAAGGCGAAGATGAATACCCAGACCAGATCGACGAAGTGCCAGTAGAGGCCCATCGTCTCGACGATCTCGTAGGTTCCCTTTCTGCCGGTCATGAACCCGGGCTTCATCGTGTCGAGATCTCCGCGCAGCACCTTGATCGCGACGATGATCAAAAAGATCACGCCGATCGAAACGTGCGTGCCGTGAAAGCCGGTGATCATGAAGAAAGATGCTCCGAACTGCGCCGCGCCCATCGGATTGCCCCACGGCCGGATGCCTTCGTGGAAGATCAGCTTCGACCATTCGAACGCCTGCATCCCGACGAACGTCGCGCCCAGCGCCGCGGTCAGCAGCAGATAGATGAACGTCTTGACCTTGTCCTTCCGGTAGCCGTAATTGACGGCGAGCACCATCGTCCCGCTGCTGCTGATCAGTACGAACGTCATGATCGCGATCAGCAAGAGCGGCACTTCGACGCCGCCGACATTGAGTCCGAAGACCTCGCTCGGGTTGGGCCAGGGCACCGTCGTCGAGATCCGCACCGTCATGTACGAGATCAGGAACGAGCTGAAGATGAACGTGTCGGAGAGCAGGAAGATCCACATCATCGCCTTGCCCCACGGCACCTTCTTGAACGCGCGCTGGTCCGACGACCAGTCGGCGACGACACCTTCGATGCCGGGGGCCAGCGGAAGCGCTTCCGCCGTACCGCTCGATGCGGGTTGCGTCATGTCGCTCGATCCTCTTTAACGATGACTGTACAGCAGCACTGCGAACAAACACGCCCAGACGACGAGCAGGAAGTGCCAGTAGACGGTGCACAGCTCGACGCTCAGGCGAACCTTGTTGAAATCGGCGCCGCGCGCCGCGCGGACCGTCGCTCTCGCCCAGACGACAAGCCCGCCGAGCAGGTGAATTCCATGCACCGCGGTGAGCAGGACGAAGAATGCGTACGCGGGATTCAACGCGGAGTAATGTCCCGAGGCCTTGAGCTGCTGCCACGCCCAGACCTGCCCCGCGAGGAACGCGAAGCTGAAGACGCCTCCCGACACGAGGCCCATCCGCACGACGTCCGCCTGCCCGCGCCTCGCGGCGACGAGCGTCCATTGCATCGCGACGCTCGCCAGCACGAGCACCGCAGTGTTGAGCCACAGCACGCTCGGCAGCGGCAGGTCGGTCCAGTCCGTCTCGACCATCCGCATGTGGTATGCGGTGACGAGAAGCGCGAATAGCGACGTCGCGACTGCGATGAACACCCACAACCCGACCTGCACCGGCAGCAGAGACAGCGCGGCGTCGCTGCCGGTCGCTTCGACGGTGCGCTGCTCGACCCACGGCGACGTGTTGATCGTCTTGCGCACGAGCCACCCGACCACGATGGCCATGATCGCGCTCAGCAGGATCAGTGCGGTCGTCACGAGTATCGCACCCGTCGAAGAGGATCTTCGCCCGCGCTACGCCGGTCGCAATCCCGCTGCGCTGACCCCCGGTCCGGCCTTCTTGCCCGGCGGTTGATTCTGCGGGATGAAGTCATCGGGCGCGCCGGGCACGCTGTAGTCGTACGCCCAGCGGTAGACGATCGGCAGCGTCGGCCCGAAGTTGCCGTGCTTCGGCGGCGTATCCGGCGTCTGCCACTCGAGCGTCGTTGCGCGCCACGGATTCGGACCGGACGGCTCGCCGTTGAAGTAGCTCCAGACGAGGTTGTAGAGGAACACGATCTGCACGGCGGCGACGACGAGCGCAGCAATCGTGATCGCCTCGTTCAATGCGTGCGCCGATTGCGGGATGATCAGCGTATCGCCCAACGCGTAGTAGCGCCGCGGCACGCCCATGAAACCCAGGTAGTGCATCGGGTAGTAGATCGCGTACGTGCCGATGAACGTGATCCAGAAATGGAGCTTGCCCATCCTGTCGTTGAGCATCCGCCCGGTGATCTTCGGATACCAGTGGTAGATCGCGCCGAAGACGACCAGGATCGGCGATACCGCCATCACCATGTGGAAGTGCGCGACGACGAACATCGTTCCGGAGAGCGGGATGTCGACGGGGACGTTGCCGAGGAAGAGTCCGGTCAATCCGCCGTTGATGAACGTGAACACGAACCCGATCGCGAACAGCATCGGGACGGTGAAGTGGATCTTGCCGCGCCACAGCGTGAGCACCCAGTTGTACACCTTGAGCGCCGTGGGTACAGCAATGATCAGCGTCGTCGTCGCGAAGAAGAAGCCGAAATACGGGTTCATCCCGCTCACATACATGTGATGCGCCCAGACGATGAAGCTCAAGCCCCCGATCGCGAGAATCGCCCAGACCATCATTCGATACCCGAAGATGTTCTTGCGCGCGTTGATGCTGATCAGATCGGAGACGATGCCGAACGCCGGCAGTGCGACGATGTAGACCTCGGGATGGCCGAAGAACCAGAACAGGTGCTGGAACAGGATCGGGCTGCCGCCGTTGTAGCCTAGCTGCTGTCCCTTGTCGACGAGCGCGGGCATGAAGAAGCTCGTGCCGAGCGTGTGGTCGAGAATCATCATGATGCAGCTGACGAAGAGCGCCGGAAACGCGAGCAGCGCGAGGATCGTCGCCATGAAGATCCCCCACACAGTGAGCGGAAGCCGCATCAGCGTCATCCCGCGCGTGCGCGCCTGCAGCACCGTCACGACGTAGTTGAGGCCCCCCATCGTGAAGCCGATGATGAAGAATGCAAGTGAAACCAGCATCAGGATGATTCCCCAGCTTGCCCCCGGGGTTCCGTCGAGGATCGCCTGCGGTGGATAGAGCGTCCAGCCCGAGCCGGTGGCTCCGCCCGGGACGAAGAAGCTCGCAAGCAGCAGCAGCACGGCGAACAGATAGACCCAGTAGCTGATCATGTTGACGTACGGGAACACCATGTCGCGCGCGCCGACCATCAGCGGGATCAGGTAGTTGCCGAAGCCGCCGAGAAAGAGCGCCGTCAGCAGGTAGATGACCATGATCATCCCGTGCATCGTCACGTACTGCAGGTACGTGCTCGGCGTGATGAACGAGAACGTGTGCGGCCAGCCGAGTTGCAGGCGCATGATTCCGGACAGCACCAGCGCGACGAGCCCGACGAACATCGCGGTGAGCGCATATTGGACGGCGATGACCTTGGCGTCCTGGCTCCAGACGTATTTGCCGATCCATGTTTTCGGGTGGTAGAGCTCGGGCTCATCGACCTCCATCGGAGGGACGAATTCGGTCTCGTCGTGCGTTACGTAGGTCATCGATGTTTCCTCTTCACCTCGGCCGCCGGCCGTTCGAACCGGCGCCCGCTCATTTCAGAGAGTTGATATAGGCAATGACATCGGCGGTGATCCGGTCGTTGTCGAGCATCAACGCGATGTTCGCCATCTGCGGACCGTAACTGTCCCTGCGGTCGCCGCCGCGGATCCCGTGCTTGAAGTTCTTGAGCTGGGTGACCATGTACCAGTCGCTCATCCCTTTGAGTCGCGGCGCATTCGTCGCCCATAGCCCCTGGCCGTTCGCGCCGTGACATGCGGCGCAATTCTCGTAGGCACCGTGACCGTCCTTCGCGTTGCCCTTCACCGTCTGGACAGCGGGCGTATCCGGCAGCGTCTTGATATAGGCGATGACGTTATTGATCGCGGTTTCGTCGGGCAGCGTCTGCGCCATCGGCGCCATCGTCTTGCCGTACGTGTCCTTGTCGTTCGCGCCGCGCGAGCCCGCCTTGAAATTGTTCAGTTGGCGCTTGAGGTACCAGTCCTGCTGCCCGGCGAGCTTCGGGGCGTTCAGCGCGGGGTTGCCCTCGCCCTGCGCGCCGTGACAGGCCGCGCAGACGGCGTAGCTCGCCGCGCCCGCCGTCGCGTCGCCGGGCGGTTCGGCCTGCATTTGCGCGAACGTCGGGAAACCCGCCTTCCACTTCTGGAACGAAGCCTCGTCCTCGACAACGACGGTTCCGCGCATCGCATAGTGCGCGATCCCGCACAGCTGCTCGCAGAACGCGTCGAACTTGCCCGTGCGCATCGGGGTGTACCACAGATAGGTAACGAGGCCCGGCGCCATGTTCATCTTCGCGCGCATCTGCGGCACCGTGAAATCGTGGAGGACGTCGATCGATCGCAGCTCCATCTTGACCGGCTTGCCGACGGGAATATGCAGCTCCTGCGTCGCAATCAGGATGTCGTCTTTTCCATGGGGATCGTCGGGGTTGATGCCGAACGGATTCTTTTCGGTGATGAAGCGTGCGTCAACGGTGCCGAGCACGCCGTCCTCGCCCGGGAAGCGATAGTTGAAGTTCCACTGGCGGCCGATCACTTCCAGGACCGCGGCATCCTTCGGGACATCGATGAACTTCGCCCAGGCGAAGAGGCCCGGCGTCAGCATCGCCGCCACGCCCACCGACGTGAGCAGCACGAGCCAGCCTTCAAGCTTCTTGTTCTCCGGCTCGTAGTGCGCAGCCTTCGTCTTTCCGGTGCGGTAGCGGAGCACGCACCACGCCATGAACAGGTTGACGACGACGAAAACGAATCCCGTCACCCAGAACGTGATCGAAACCGTGTCGTCGATCGAGCCCCAATTGGACGCAATCGGAAGGAAGTACCACGGGCTGAGATAGTGAAAGAGGAGCGAACCGACAACCAGCACGACCAACACAACCGCCATCGCCATAGATCAATCCTTTTGCTAGGCCGCTTCTTCGGTTCCTCTGGCCGGCCGGTGATGCCGACGCCGCACCGGCTTGAACGGGTTGATGAAATGCGTGTTGACTGCGACCAGCTCGGCCTCCGGGTGCTTGTCGCGCATCAGGTGCCGTACCTTGGCGCCCTGCTCCTTGCGCGCGTAAATGAGAATCAGGTACTTGCCCGCTTCGATGTCGCGATGGAACTTCTTCAGGTTCTTGTGCTCGGTCGCGATCCCCGTGAGACCGCCTTCCCATGCGCCGAACATCGTGGCGACGCCGACGATGATGAAATAGACATAGTGCGGGACATCGCCGAACGGCCGGAAAGCCATCAGGAGCCCTGCGCCGATCAGGCCGGCGAGGCAGCCGATCGCGGCGCCAATGAAGCCGTCGCGGAGAATGTCGAGCGTTTCCAGGTAGTTGCTCGAGTGGATGTGCTGCTCATGGAGCTCGGACTCGTCCTTCGCAATGACGTGCAGGAAGAAATCCTTGACGCCCGCCGCGTGCAGGTCGTCGGTGATCTGGTGCGTGCTCTCGAGCGTGGGCGAGAGGTAGTACAAACAACGCATTACGCTCCCCCTATATCAACGTCGGCCCTGGCGAGTGGGCTCTTCTTGCCGTCGAAGTCAGTCGAATCATCGACATTCGGGTGCACCACCCTGACCGCAGTCCGCTCGCGGCGGAGCCCTAGTCACCGGTTCAGTTTCTCATATCGGTTCGGGCTTTGGAAGCGGCCTAGGACCTTCCCCGAGGCCGGAAGCGAACGATGGCGTCGCCCTCGCGCGTTCGCTGCGGCGGCGCCTTCCACGCGTGACCGTAGATCACCTCGAATGTCGCGGTGATCCGGCCGTTCGCCCTCGTCGCATCGAGCGCCGCGAGCGCCCGCTCCCACCGCCGACGGCCCATCAGCGTTCGCGACCGCGCAACGGCGGCGTTCGTCGCGCCGATCGCCTTCAGATCGCGCAGCATCGCCCCGGCGTCGCCGTAGGTGAGCGACATCATCTCCATTTCCATCACCGGATCGGCGAACCCGGAGGCCACCAGCATGTCGCCGATGTCGTGCATGTCGACGAAGCGGCTCACGTGGACATTGTCGTCGACTGCGGAGAACGCGGCCCGCACTTCCTTCAGCGTATCGGGACCGAACGTCGTAAACACCAGAAGTCCCTCGACCGCGAGCATCCGATTCATTTCGGCGAACGCGGCCCGCAGGTCGCCCACCCACTGCAACGCGAGATTGCTCCAGACGAGCTCGAAGCTTCCGGCCTTGAGCGGCATTGCGGCGATGTCGCTGCACACGAACCGCGGCTCGTTCGCCGGTCGGCCGCCGGCGAACGTCGCAAAAATCCGCGCAAGCGCGGAGCGGCGCAAGCCGGCTTTCGTCCGCGCGGCAGCGAGCATTGGCAGTGCGACGTCGAGGCCGACATAACGGGCCGACGGATAGCGCGCCGCGAGCTCCGCCTGTGCGTCGCCGGTTCCGCAGCCGGCATCGAGGATCGCCGCAGGGGCAAGCTTCACCGTGTCGAGGCGTTCGGCGAGGCGCGTTCCGACTTCCTTCTGCAGCACCGCCGCTTCGTCATAGGTGGGCGCCGCGCGCGCGAAATGACGCCGCACGGCGCGAAGATCGAGCGCGCCGGAATCGGGCCGGCGTGGCAGATCAGCGGCCATCGAGGAAGGTGTCGAGCGCAGCGCCGAACGCGTCCGGATGCGAGAGGAACGGGACGTGGGCCGCACCGTCGATCGGCGCGAAGCGCGCACCGGGGAGCCGCTCGCCCAGCCATCGCCCCGCGCCAGGGAACGCCAGCGTGTCGCGGCTTCCGGAAACCACGAGCGCGGGTTGCGCGATGTCAGGCACCTCGGCGCGCAAATCGGTCGTCGCGAGCGTTTCGAGCGCCCCGACAAGCGCTTTCGACGACGGCTCGCCGCGCGCGAAGATCTGCCGGCGCAGCGCCGCGAGCGTCGCGCGACCGTGCTCGCTGCCTTGGAGCTGCAGCGAGAGGAAGCGCTGGATCGTGAGCTTCCACGCGACGTGGAGCTCGTCGCCGAAGCGAGCGAGCGTTTGCGCCGACGCGGCGTGCGGCCAGTCCTCTGCAGCCGTGAACCGCGGCGATGTCGCGATGAGCGCGAGACGACAGAGGCGCGCCGGGTCGGCGCGCGCCCAGCGCATCGCGACGAGCCCGCCGAGCGACCAGCCGACGACGGTTAGCGGCCCCGCGTCGCGAGGTATCGACGCGGCGACCGCGGTCCACGCGTTGTCGAGCGTGAACGGGGCGGCGAGCGCGCTGTGGCCGTGGCCGGGCAGATCCACGGCGTGAACGCGAAAGCGCCGCGCAAGCCGCGCGACAAGCGGGCCCCAGATGCCCGAATGCATCGCCCATCCGTGCAGAAGCACGAGCGGCGGGCCGATGCCGGCCGATTCGACGTGCAGGACCGCGCCCATATCTATTCTATTGCGACCTCCGCACCGGCGTCGCTGTGCCGCAGATCACGTTGTCGGCCGCGCTCCATCGCGCGGCGACGCGCCCTTCGGGCCTGAGCTCGCTATGCTCGCTCGCCGCGCTCATTCGCCGAGCTCCGCCAGCGCATCGACGAGAGCGTCGACGTCGCGCGCCGAATGCGCGGCCGAGAGCGAGATGCGCAATCGCGCCGTACCCTTCGGCACCGTCGGCGGCCGGATTGCCGGCACCCAGAAACCGCGCGCCCACAGCGCCGTCTCGAGCGCGAGCGCCGCGGCATTGGTGCCGAC
>DASSGK010000619.1:0-2950 GCA_035693505.1 Vicinamibacterales bacterium | reverse complement strand
TGGTTCCTCTCGGGGCAGACGCACATCGGCGTGCTCAAGAAGCACGGCTGCAAGTTCTGGGACGCGTGGGCGGACAAGGAGACGGGCGAGGTCCCGTCGGCGTATGGGAGCTTCTGGCGGGCGTTCCCGGTACCGGGCGCTGTCGCGACGGACGGCGGGCACGACAACCCCACGACGCGTTTCGAGGACGCCAATGACCAGCTCACGTGGCTCGTCAAGGAGCTGAAGACCAACCCGATGTCGCGGCGCATGGTCGTGTCGGCCTGGGCGCCGAGCAACGCACAGACGTCGAAGCTGCCGCCCTGTCATTGCCAGTGGATCGTGAACGTGCAGAACTACGCGCCGCCGTGTCAGGCGTGTCCGTTCTACGTCGGCAACGGTATGATGCCTATGCGATGCGCGACGTGCAAGGGCACGGGGCGTCGAGACGATCTCGCTTACCAGCGCCTCAATCTGCACCTCACGCAACGCAGCTGTGACATGGCGCTCGGCGTGCCGTACAACATCGCCAGCTACGGCCTCCTGATGCACCTCTTGTCGCGGTTCTCGGGCATCCGCGTCGGCATCTTCGGGCACTCGCTCGTCGACGCGCACATCTACACGTGCAAGCCAGACGGCTCTATGGCCGAGTTCGACCGAGTCGCGGTGTAGATCGTGCGCAAGTCCATCATCGTGGCCGCGTCCCGGAACGGCGTCATTGGTAAGGACGGTCAGCTCCCGTGGCGGCTGCCGGGCGACCTCAAGCGCTTCAAAGAGCTGACGATGGGCCACACGCTCATCATGGGGCGCAAGACTTTTTCGTCGTTGCCGCCGAAGGTGTGCCCTCTGCCGGGGCGGAGGACGATTGTGCTCACGCGCTTCGCTGCCACGATGCTCGCCGAGGTCGACACGGAGCATTCGTTGGGCGAAGCAATCACCCTCGCGTTGATGAATGTCAACGAGACCGAGGTCTTTATCTGTGGCGGCGGTGAGGTCTACAAGGAGGCGCTGCCACTCGTCGACCGCGTCTACTTGACCGTCGTCGAGCGCGATTTCGAGGGCGACACTCGCTTCGACTTCCTCGACAGTCTCGGTTATTACATGCCTGGTGAGAAAATGTACTCGGGCGGTCGTCGCTGGCTGCTCACGAGCAGCGAGCGCGGCGAGGGCGATCTCCCGCACCACTTCGAGATCTGGGACCGCGCACGATAATGGGCGACTTCGAGGATTGGCAGCGCAACAAGGCCGCGGCGGCGATCAGAGAGTCGGCTAGAATCGATGTTCTTGTGGAGAGTCTCCTCGACGACGCACAGGCGCTGCTCGATGACGCGCGCACGTGCAAGGCGTATGACGATTTTGCACGTGAGGCGCTGTGCGGGTTGTTCGTCAATCTACAGGCGATAGGTACCACCGAACACAAGAAGATCGCCGCAGCCGCATGGTCCATCGCTGACGCCATGATGGTGGAGCGCAAGAAGCGGAACCTCGGCCACATCGAAACCGACGACGAGAACGACAAAGAAGGGTAGGGAGCACATGGGCAACAGCAACAGCAAGAGCGGCCGCAGGGGCGATTGGCGGCAGACGGTCTCGGGCAAGATGTACTGGCCGGCAGATCCGCGCGCCGACGAGATTCACATCGAAGACCTTGCGCACCACCTGGCCACGACCAATCGCTTCGGTGGCGCCGCCGGCGAGCCCTACAGCGTGGCGCAGCACCTCGTGCTCGCCAGCACTATCGTCGCGCCCGAGTTCGCTCTGGAGACGCTGATGCACGACGGCGCCGAGGGGCTGACTGGCTGCGACCTCATCCGCCCGGTCAAGCGCTCCGGCGCGATGGGAGTCTTGTGGGAGGACTTCGAGGCGAAGAACCAGCGCGTCGTGCACGAGCGCTTCGGGCTGCCGATGGACCGCTTCGTCGAGGAACACCGCGACGAGTGGTTCGAGGAGGGTCAGATCAACATCCGGTTGCAGGGATGGTTCCTCCGGCACGTCATGCCGAAGGCGGTCAAGGACGTCGACAACATCATACTCATGACCGAGGCACGTGATCTGATGGCGCCGCCGCCCGAGCCGTGGGTGGAGGCGACGTACAAGCCTCTGGAGCAGAAGATCGTGCCCTGGTGCTGGGAAAACGCGAGGGACTTTTTCTTGCGGCGCTTCCGCGAGCTGGGGGGCAAGTAGTCATGTCGTGGCTCTCCAAACCAGCGATCGAGCGGCTCCTCGCCACCAAGCACATCACCATCGACGAGTTCAAGCCCGAGAATCTCGGCTCGGCGCAGTATGACGTCTCGCTCGGCGAGAATTTTTACCGGGAGAAGACGCCGTCGACGACTTACGGCGGGCTCACGGGCAACAAGAGCTACGCGCGCCGTCTCTACAACCCGTACGATGAGCGACATGTGCGCGACCGCTGGCAGCTGGATCAGCCGATCTCGCACGAGGATTGGATCGAGCGCTCCGGCGTGCCACTTGTCAATGTCGGCCTCGACGAGAAGCTGATCATCCTCGAGCCCGGCGAGATGATCCTCGCACACACCGAGGAGTTCATCGGCGGCTCCTGCGACTTCGTCACCACCAAGATGTACGCACGCTCGTCGTCGGGGCGTAACGGGCTCGAGGTGTGCCGCTGCCTTCCTCCCGAGACGGAGGTACGGCGAGCATCAGGCGCCCCCGCTTTGCTGGGCGAGATCCGCGTCGGCGACGAGCTATTGAACGTCGATCGTCACGGGTGCAGTCGAAAGGCGACGGTGCGCACTGTGCGACGCAGCGGCGAAGCAAAGTCGCTGGTCAGGATCGAGACGTCGGGCGGTCGTGTGCTTCAATGCTCGATAGATCATTTGTTGCGCGTCAGTCGAAGCGACGGGCTGCACACTACGCAGGCTGCTGATCTGCGAATCAACGACGAGTTGCCGGTGCTGATGCGCTGGGAGCCGAGCAGCAACGACTCCATCAACTTTCACGAGGCGCG
>DASSGK010000618.1:0-11617 GCA_035693505.1 Vicinamibacterales bacterium | reverse complement strand
GTTTCACTTCCTCCGGCCATGGTGGCTGCTGCTGCTCGCAGCGCCGTTATTCGTGTTCTTCGCTCAACGGGCGCTCGATCGGACGGCGATCCGCGCCGACGGCCTTATCGCGCCGCATCTGGTCAAGTTTCTCCTCGTGCCTCGAGGTCGGACGCGCAGCTGGCGTCCCTGGCACTTCACCGCCGCCGCGATGATCCTCGGCGCTATTGCGCTGGCTGGACCGGCGTGGCGCTACGAGGTGACGCCGTTCAGCCGAGACGAATCGCCGCTGGTCATCGCCCTCGAGCTGTCAGAGACGATGGACGCCGTCGACGTCGAGCCGACACGCCTCGAGCGCGGCAAGCAGAAAATCCGCGAGCTGCTCGATCTCCGATCCCACGCCAGGACGGCCATCATTGCCTACGCCGGCACCGCGCACGTCGTGCTTCCGCTCACCGAGGATCCTGGCGTCGGTACTCTGTACCTCGATGCCCTCGCCACGTCGCTGATGCCGAAGAGCGGCAACAATCCCGCCGCGGTGATCCCACTGGCGCGTGAACTGCTCGGCAAGTCCACGGTTCCCGGTTCGCTGCTGCTCGTCACCGACGGCATTCCCCGCGATCAGATTGCCGCCCTGGCCGATTTCACGAGCGGCAACGACGGCTTGATGATCCTGGGCATCGGCACCGACGCCGGCGGACCGATCAGGACGGGCGAGAACCAGTACCTGATGCGCGGCGGGCGGCCGGCGACAGCAGCGTTCGACGCAGACAGCCTCCGTCATGCCGCACGCGAAGCAGACGCGTACGTGGGGACCGTGACGATCGACAGCACCGACGTCAACCGGCTGCAGCGTCGCGCCCATACACAGCTCGAGCGCACGGCTGACGCGTCCGGCACGGCCCGATGGAAAGACGAGGGCTGGACGCTCGTCCCCGTCATCGCGCTCCTCACGCTGCTGTCGTTCAGGCGCGGCTGGACAATGCAGTGGGCGGCGGTCGTGCTGCTTGTCATGTGGCCCGCAGCGAAGACGAACGTTCAAGCCAGCGGTCAGCCAGCGGCGCGGGGCGCTCAAAACGTTGAAGCGTCCGGAGGCCGCGCGATTCAACCACGAGTACTACGCCGGTGGCGCTTCGTCGACTTGTGGCTCACGCACGATCAGCAGGGCCGCTATTACTTCGATCGCGGTGATTTCAAAACCGCCGCGGAGCGGTTCGACGATCCTGAATGGAAGGGCTCGGCCTGTTACCGCGCCGCCGACTACGCCTGCGCGGTCGATCAATTCGTTCGCGTCCACTCCGCCGCCGCCAGCTACGACCTTGGCAACGCGTACGCGCATTTGAAACGGTGGTCCGATGCGGCCGATTCCTACCGCGCGGCGCTCGCGGCTCAACCGGATTTCCCTGCCGCCCGGCAGAACCTCGACCTGGTGCTCGACTTGATCCATCGCATCGAACAGGCCGAGAAGGACAAGGAACAGGAACAGGGCGTCAACATGAAACCCGACGAAGTGAAGGAGGACGACCAGACGAAGAAAGGCAAGACCGCGCTGATGAAACAGCAGAGGCCGGAGACGGCGACCGACGTCTGGCTCCGCGGCTTGCAGATGAGCCCGGCGGCGTTCCTGAAGACGAAGTTCGCGATTCAGGCCGGCACCGGGAAGGCACCCGCGGCGCCTGGGACACGCCAGCCATGATCCGACCTGCGTTTCGATTGATCTCGGCGATCGCGTTCCTGTCCGTGGGCGTCAGCGCGGCGGCACAAGGCGAGCGGCCGATCGTTCGCGCATCGCTCTCATCACCCGGCGCTCCGGCGACCGTCGGCCTGGCGACTCGCATCAGAGTCGAAGTGTTCACCCCGAGCTTCTTCACGCAGGCGCCAACGTGGCCGGACACGATCGACGTCGAAGGTGGGGTCGCGAAGATCGACGAAGGGCGGGCGGTCAACATCAACGATCGCGTCAACGGCTCCAGCTATGCCGGCATCCGGCGCGAATATGTCGTCTACCCGCTGCGGCCGGGCGACATCACGGTACCGCCGATTGCCGTAACGGTCGTGTCGGCCGGCGAGGGAGCGCGGCCGCTGCCGCCGGTGACCATCGAGACACCGCCTCTGGCGATTCATGCGCGCCTGCCTCCCGGGGCGGATCCGGGCGAGCGGTTCGTCTCTGCATCCGCCTTCGACCTCACGCAGCGCTTCGATCGCAGCCTGCGCACGCTGAAGGTCGGCGACGCCTTGACGCGTACGATCACGATGACCGCGCAAGGATCGTGGTCGGCGATGCTGCCGCCGGTGTCGTTCGATCCTGTCGAAGGCACGACGGGTTACCCCAGCGAAGCGGTCCTCAACGATCGCGGAGACGAGCGCGGCGGACCGTCGATCGCGACGCGCGTCGAGCGGGAAACCTACGTATTCACAGCCGCCGGAAGCGTAGCGCTGCCGGAGGTGGACGTGCGCTGGTGGGACGCGACGGCGCGCCGCATGCGGACGGCCCGTCTGCCGCCAGCCGCTCTCACCATCGCCCCGGCAGTGGCGACCTCATCCGGTATCGCGTTCGCCGACGAGGAAGCGGCCGCCAGGGAACGAGCGGCCGCGGCGCGAGCAGTCCGGCAGCGGCGAATCACGCTCACGCTCGTGTTTGCTGGTGCGGCGATCGTGATGACGCTCGCGGTGTGGCTGGTGCGGCGCATCGGCCCGCGATGCAGGTCCTGGTGGATCGCCGAACGCAGGCGCCGTGCCGAATCCGAGCACGCGTTCTTCCGTCGTCTGGCTGCCGCGTGTCGAACCGGCGATCCGCGAGTGGCATATCGCGCGACTGTGGCATGGCTGGACCGCGCCTGGGAGGGGCGCGGCGGCGATATCACGCTCGAGCGCGCGGTGAAAATCAGCGGAGACGCCGACCTGGCGCACGAGACTCGAGCGCTCACCGATGCGTTGTACGCGCGGAGGCCGAACGCCGGAAGCTGGTCAGGGGATCAGCTGCTCCGAGCGCTGTCAAACGCCCGGTCGCGAGTCCTCGCTGCAGGACGGGAACGGGTGAGCGGCGCAGACGAGGTGCTGCCGCCGCTCAACCCGTCGTGATCGAGTATCGCAGGGCTGAAGCCCTGCGCTACAACCGACAGCGGCAGACGTGCGGTGCGTGCGCCACAACCGACAGCCGCAGATGTGGCGCACGGCTTCAGCCGTGCGTTGCCCGGGCCACGTCGCGTCCAATCGCGTCGCACGAGAGCCGACCTCGAGCGAGGGATGAGGACGGGTACGACAGTTGCTGGCCTTGCCCTCGGCAACATTCATCAGAGAGGGCAGGCACCATGGCTGAATCAGGTACGCTTCACGATGCATTTCTCGACGAACTGCGCGACTCGTACGACGCAGAGAAACAATTGACAAAAGCGCTCCCGAAGCTCGCGAAGGCGGCGACATCGCCTGAGCTCCGTCAGGCGTTCGAATCACACCTCGAGGAAACGCGCGGCCACGTCGAACGGCTCGAGCAGGTCTTCGAGCTGCTGGACGAAAAGGCCAAAGGCAAACACTGCGACGGCATTGCGGGAATCATCGAGGAGGGCGGCTCGGTGATGGGAGAGGACTTCGACGAGTCCACGATGGATGCCTGTCTCATCGCGTCGGGTCAGCGAGCCGAACATTACGAGATCGCCGCGTACGGGACGCTGGTCGCGTGGGCCCGCGCGATGGGCCACGAAGAGGTCGCGGTGCTCCTCGAAGAAACGCTGAGCGAGGAAAAGTCCGCGGACGAAAAGCTCACGAAGCTTGCCGAGGGCGGGATCAACGACGAAGCGGCGAGCTCAGCGCACCCGAACGGAGACGAGGCGGAGCCTGCGATGGCGGGTCCGAGGAACAGGAAAGTGTCATCGCCTGCGAAGAGGCGGTAGCGAAACACCCACGTCGTTCCTGCCGGGGTCGCAACGCTGCGACCCCGGCCAGATAGATTGCTCTTCCGGCGACAGCCGTTTCGTCCTAAGCTGTCGGTCGAGATGCGAGCCGGCTGGATCGCGCGGGTCGTCCTCGTCGCTCTCTGCTTCTGCGCGCTCGCGATCGCGCAGGCCCCTGCCAGGGTCGACTTCGCGCGCGACGTGCAGCCGATTCTCCGGCAGCAGTGCGTCAGCTGCCACGGCGCGTCCACCCACCAGGCCGGCTTGCGGCTCGATCGGCGCAGCGACGCCATGCGAGGCGGTACGAACTCGCCCGGCGTGATCCATCCCGGCGACGGTCGCTCGAGCTTCCTCTATCTCAAGATCAGCAGCTCACAGTTCGGTCCGCAGATGCCCCCGACCGGCCCGCTGCCGGCCGATCAGATCGAGATCATCCGTCGATGGATTGATGAGGGCGCCGACTGGCCCGACGCGTTGGCCGGCAGCGACGCGCCCCCGGTTCCCACGCCTCCGCTGATGACGGCCGTCCTCGCGAGAGACCGTGCCGCGGTCCGGCGGCTTCTCGATGCGGGCGCGGACCCCGGCGCGCGCAACGCGGCCGGAGCGACCGCGCTGCTGTGGGCCGTGGACGATCTCGAGATGACGCGGCTTCTGCTCGAATACGGCGCCGACGTCAGCGCGCGCTCCGACGATGGGCGGACGGCCATCCTGGTGGCGACGGGCCGCGCAGGCGCTGCGCCAATCGTGCGACTGTTGCTCGAGTACGGCGCGAGCGCATCGGACGGCAGCGCCGACACGAACCCG
Source organism: Vicinamibacterales bacterium (assembly GCA_035693505.1). Classification (GTDB taxonomy): domain Bacteria; phylum Acidobacteriota; class Vicinamibacteria; order Vicinamibacterales; family CAVVIG01; genus CAVQFC01. The sequence goes on along the minus strand of DASSGK010000618.1, from coordinate 6,944 downwards.
CTGTTCGCGTCGGCCCGCATCGGCGATGCCGACATGATCCAGTTGCTGATCGACCGCGGCGTCGATGTAAACAAGTCGGGGTACGGCGCCGTCGTGTGGACGCTGAAGATCGGCTGCCGGCGCTGCGCAGAGCTTCTCGCGTCCCGAATGAGCCAGCAGAACCTGGACAAGGCGCTGCTCTTCGACGCCCCGCCGAGCGGCGACGCTCGCGACATGGGCTTCCTGATCGATCACGGCGCCAGCGTGAACGCCAGGGATCCGGATGGCCGGACCGCGCTGCAGCGCGCGGCCGCATCTGATTTCGTCCCGCTGGACGTCATCGCGGCGCTCATCGAACGCGGCGCGGACGTCAACGCGGCAGATGCGACGGGACAGACCGCCGTCAGCCTCGCCGCGCAGCGAGGCAACCGGCAAGTCATCGATCGCCTGATCAAGGCCGGCGCGAAGCTCCAGGCCGCGTCCACCGGCGCGATGAACGCGGCTCCCGCGGCGTCGCCGCGGGCCGCGGTCGAGCGGGCCCTGCCCGGACTCCAGCGCACGGATGTCGCCTTTCTCAAGAAGGCCGGCTGCGTCTCCTGCCACAACAACACGCTGACGGCGATGGCCGTGGCGCGCGCCCGCAGCCACGGCGTGCGGGTCGACGAGCAGGCGGCTCTCGGTCAGAAGGAGACGATTGGACATTTCGTCGATGGGTGGCGCGACCGCCTGCTGCAGGGCATCGGGATTCCCGGCGAGCAGGATACGGTCAGCTACATCCTGCTCGGGCTGTCGGCGGAAGGATATGCCGCTGACCAAGGCACGGACGCGATGGTGCGATTCCTGAAGCGCACGCAGGCACCCGCCGGCCACTGGCCGATCGACGGGCACCGCCCGCCGATCGAATCGAACGACATTCAGGTGACGGCCGCCTCGATGCGGTCGATGCAGGTGTACGCGCCGGCGTCAGAGCGTGCGACCTACGACGAAGCGGTGCGACGCGCGGCGGCGTGGCTCGCGAATGCGGATCCCCACTCGACCGAGGAGCGGGCATTTCAGCTTCTCGCCTTGGGCTGGTCGAAGGCGCCAGGCGGCAGGATCCAGAAAGCCGCGCGCGCACTCATCGCGGACCAACGCCAAGACGGCGGATGGTCGCAGCTCCCCGGGCTGACGAGCGACGCGTACGCCACCGGTCAGGCGCTGACGTCACTCGTCGACAGCGGCGCAATCACGGTCGCCGACGCGGCCTATCGGCGTGGCGTGTCCTATCTCTTGAACACCCAGCTGGCCGACGGATCGTGGTTCGTCCGGAGCCGCGCGATTCCGATCCAGCCGTTCTTCGACAGTGGATTCCCGCACGGACAACATCAGTTCATCTCGGCCGCCGCGACCAACTGGGCGACGATCGCGCTGTCGATGGCGATCGCCGGATTGTAGCCACCGAGCTCACAAAGACACAGAGATCGCTCACAGAGCCCACCGAGTCACAGAGATTCGCGGCGCACGCTGCAGATCTCGACGCGTCGCACGCGTTCGGCTCTCGGTGTCTCGGTGGCCCGTCAATCGGACAGGTGCGAGCGCGATATCATTGCCGCGTGGACACCATCGATTGGCTGCTCGATTCCGATCCGGCGATTCGTTGGCAGGTGATGCGCGATCTCACGGACGCCGGCCCAGAAAAGATCGCCAGGGTGCGAGCGCGCGTTCCGCATGAAGGGATCGGCGCGAAGATTCTCAACAACCAGGGATCGGATGGCGCATGGCATCGGCCTGACGAGCCTGAGTGGCTGCCCACGCTCTTCATGCCGCAACTCCTCCGCGCCGCGGGTCCTGATCCAGCGGATCCTGCCGTTGCCTCCGCGATGACGCGACTGAACGCGGGGTTCCGCTGGCACGAGGACTTCGGCGCGAAGCCGTTCTTCGACGGCGAGGTCGAGCCGTGCATCAACGGCGGCGCGCTTGCCATCGGCTCCAGCTTCGGACATCCGTCGGACAGCCTCGCTCATCGTCTCGTCGGCGAGCAGCTCGAGGACGGCGGCTGGAATTGCGACGCGCCGAAGAGCACGCGATCGTCGTATCACACGACGATCTGTGTGCTCGAGGGGCTCCTGGAGTACGAACGGGCCAGAGGCTCGTCGCCGGAATTCGCCGACGCCAGGCGTCGAGGCGAATCGTATCTGCTCGAGCGGCGTCTGTTCCTTCGGCGATCGACCGGCGAGGTCGCGAACCCGGCCTTCCTGAAATTCGCGTTCCCAACCCGCTATCACTACGACGTTCTGCGCGCGCTCGACTACTTCAGGGCCTCGGGCGCGAAACCAGACGCCCGGATGGAGGATGCGGTGCGGGTCGTTGAGGGGCGACGACAAGCCGACGGTCGATGGCTCCTCGACGCCTCGCACGACGAGGCGCTCGCGTTTCCGTTCCCCGAGAAGGTCGGTGAACCGAGCCGGTGGATTACGCTCAGGGCGCTGCGCGTGCTGCGCTGGTGGGAGCGAAACCCTCGGAGCGCTACTTAGCCGGACCCGATTCGAAGATCGTCGTCGCCGGATGGAACTCCGACCAGGCGAACCAGTACTCCGGTTCCATGATCAGCGACTCGAGCTGTGTGCCTTTCAGCGTGCCTGACGTGCAGCTGCCGTAGGCGTTCCACCGGGAACGCGTCTCGCGATCGATCAGCTCCGTCGCTCCGGCGTTTGCCGCCTCGAATGTCAGGCGCCGGCCTTTCGAGCTGGCCACGAACGCGGTCGTCGTATCCGACTTCGGCTGGTGCACGACGAGAATCGGTTGACCGCCGAGCTCCTCGTTGACGACGCGCGCGCGGCCCAGCGACTCGAGAGGGAAGGCGCGGCTCGCGCCCGCAACGGTCAGCCCGATGATCTTGGTGTACGCCTTCAGCCGGTCGTCACGGCGCACGACGTCGGATGGCGCGGACTTGCCTTGCGGATACCCCTCACGCAGCTGCGCGTTCTTCGCGGCGATGCGATCCGCGTAGCCCGGCAGCGGTTTGAGGACCAGCGTATCGGGATGCAGGCGCAGCCACTCTTCCCAGCTCGTGAGCAGAAACGGATACAGCTCCAGGTGGTCGCCCTTCAGCGGACCGTCGATCGCTTCGAGGCTCGACTGCTGCCAGCGCGTGCCGGTCTCGACATCCTTGAAGACTTCGTTGCCGCCCACGACGCCTGCGTTCTCCATGACGAGGTGTCGTCCCCGCGCTTCGGCCCTGAACACGAGGGCCGTGTTGCAGTAGCTTCACCAGGTGATGGCGATCGGTCCCTTCGGAGAGTCGTCTTCGACAAGGCCGTGCTGTGCGAGGATGCCGGCTGGATAGGCCTTCGCGGTCGTGCCGCTCATCAGGCCGATGACGCGGTCGTCGGCCTTCATGAACGTCGCGGCCGGCACGGCGATGAATTCCGGATTGTGCACGGCGACGTACGGCAGATTCTGCGGGCTCGTCTGCGCGAACACGATCGCGGATCCGAGCGGAGTCAGCGCTCCGAGCAGCACGAGCGTAGCGGGTATTCGCTTCATGACGCGGCGATGATACCTGAATAGCTATTTCTTCGCGACCTTCGCGATTTCCTGGCCGATCTCGATGAAGCCGAACCCGATGCCCCAGTACGACCGCTTGTCGCCCACGCTGAGGTTCCAGCCGTACGTGAACTGCAGCGCATTCGAGAACAGCGACGCGGAGACGCCCGTTCCGACCTGAATCGATCCGCTCGTGGTCGTCTTGAAACCCCCGACGACGTTGCCCTGCGAGTCCTTGATGGACGGATCGAAGTCGTTCGACGCGAAATTCATCAGGCTGACATTGATGCCGATGCCGGGCGCCAGCGCGCTGTAGAAGCGGCTCCAGCCGGTGTCCTCGGCAATCCAGATCGGCTTCTTGTCACCCGCGACGGCGGGCCCTTTCTTCATGCCCCTCGAATAGAACACCGGCCCGAACGTGACGCCTGGGGCCGGGGCGAACGTCTGCGTGACCGGCTTGCCCTGCTCGTCGTAGATCGGACCGTTGCGGCGCAGATAGAAGGCGGACGAAGCCGTCGTCACGCGCGCGCGGTACTTGCGGATGCCGATCTGAAAATCGTGAGAGAGGCCGCCGGCGCCAGCACCGGTGGCGCTTCGCGCCTGAATGGTGATCCTCAGCGTATCGCCGTCGGCGGCCTTGTACTTCGGCAGATCGATCGTTCCGGGAGCGAGCAGGTTCCGGAAATGTGGTACGAGCACCGTTTCCCACTGACGCGTGAAATACGTCGCGTCGTTGCGCAGCGCAAAGCGAAGCGGCTGCATATCGTCCCAGATTCGCTGGATATACAACATCAGATCGTCACGGGCGCGATCGCGCTGGGGACCTGGAGTATCGCTGACGAACGTCGCGACGTCGCTCTTGAGCTTGCCAGCCGTCGCCTTGAGCGACTGAACGTCGAGGTTGAAGACCGTCGTGCCGATTTCGTTGAGCACGAGTCCATTGCTGTCGCTGGAGAAGAAGTCGGTGATCACATCGATCCGCGGCTGGAAGGCGCGCAGATGCGTGCGCAGGATCCCCTCGGACGTCGCCGCATCGGCCTTCAGCTGATACGTGCAGTCGGCCGGCCGCGAATGCGCGGACGGAGGAGACGCGACACATTCAGCCTGGAATGCCGATGCGATCAGATCCTTGGTCAGGTCGTACAGTCCCTGCAGCATCACGCGCACGTCGCCCGCGGTTCGCAGGGCCACGCCGGCCTGGGACGCCTGCGTCCTGGGATCGGTGGCGACCTCGGAGTAGTTCAAGACTTCCGTCTTCACCGGGCTCCCGCTCCCGTCGGCGCGGTTTAGGTCGGCGGAGATGAAGAGCGCGTTCAGGGCCATGTCCGATCCCAGGCAGTCGGGATCGATCTCGATGACGATCTTGCTGTCGGCATCCGAGCGCAGCAGCGTCGGCGTGGTCCTGATGTCGCGCGGATCGTAGAGCACAATCCGGCGATCGCTGGTCTCCTCGACAATCTTCACGTAGTGCGCCGGATCGAACGGGCGCTGATCTTTCGAGGCCGGATCGCAGTTGGATGGGATCTGCGCCGCCGCGGGCGACGCCAGGGCGAGGGCGAACACGATGGTCCGGGTCGTGATGGGGTGAATCAATGGTCTGTTTCGTGGCAATGCGTTCACGCCACTAGTGACGGACAGGCGACGATGGTTTCTTCTCCAACGGCCTGTTGAGCCGAATCGCGCGCGGATCCGGCGTTACGGGCGGGAGTCATGTTGAAAATGATGTCGGGGCAGGTGCGCTCGGCTGTGCGGCGCGCGCTCGCGGGGTGGTTAACTCTGCAGGTTCTGTTCATTCCCGTTCCCGCGCGGGCCCAGGCGACGCCCGACACGGCGCCCGGGGTCCTGACGCTGTCGAGGACCGGCATGAACGTGGGCGAGCCGCTCGCCCCATCGCAGCGAAAGACGGCGACCGCCGCGGAGGACGCGTTGATCGCGCTGCTGAAGCGCAACCGTGCGCTGACCAGCCCGATCGGATACGACGTGATCCTTCACCGCTCCGACGGATGGACGCACACGGCCAGCGCGTTCGGGCTGCCGATCGACTACGGCGTCTCGTCCTACATCTGGTACAAGGGCTGGGACACCAGCGCCGCGGGCGTGCGGACGATCGCGACGAACAACGGCCGTTTCGATTTCACGGTGCTCGTCAACGCGACCGGCCACGGCGCGGACGTCAACGAGCCGCTCGCCGCCGACGGCGGTCCGCCGCTCATCCGCGGCTATCGGCGGACCGGGACGTTTCGCGGACACGACGTCTACGACGGCGAATGCGTCTTCATCACGGCGTCCGGCCTTCCGCCGCTCGTGCCTGTCACGCGTGAGCGGTACCTCAGCGTGAAGATCGCCGAGATGCACCAGAGTTCGGCCCGCCACGCCGCGCAACAGCAGGCGGGCGGCACGACCGTCATGTCCGACCACTACGCGCAGTTCCTCCGCGATCGGCCGAAGCGCGAGGCCGAGATGCGGAAGGTCTACGACGAGATCAAGAAATCCGATCCTGCCAGCGCAAACATGATGATGGAGCAGTGGAAGAAGGCGGAGGCCGAGAGCGAGCAGCAAATCCGCGCCGCGAACGGCGGCGCCGATCTCGACCGGCAGATTCAACTCGCTCGCGCCGAAGGCAACGCGGCCGCGGCCGGCGCGATTCAGTCGCTTCAGTCCGAGCTCGAGGCCATGTCGCCCGCCGATCGCCGGCGAGCCGCGTTCATCGTGGATCTCGGCGTCGGGCAGACGCGCCTCGCGGGCGAAGACGACACGGAGGCGACACCGCTCGTGCAGGTCAACGAGGCGGCGTACGACAAGGCCCTGGGACTCGAGGCGCCCCAGGCGATCTCGGTCTGCCTGCCTGGATTGCAGGAGGGCTTCCCGAAGGACGATCGGGAATGGACGCCACAGCGCGCCCGCGACGCGATCCTCATCCGCGATGGATTGGATTGGGCGTCGCTCGAAGCCATGGTCAACAGGAAGCAGAATTAGCTTCTGGCGGGGCCCGACCGCGAACAGCCCCACCGGGTGCTCGCCGAAGAGCGTCGGTCACGTATGACGGCTCCGCGCCCGGCGGGGCGGCCCCGTTCGCGGCCACCCGCGAGCAAGCTAATTCCTGCGACGCGCCCTTCGCTGTCACGCTGCGATCGCGCCCACGTTTTACAGGAGGAACGAAGCAGCGGAGCACGAACGGGGCTGCCAGCCGATCGGAACGCGTGCGCCAGAGCCGTCGCGGTTCGGCGGGCGCCGCGAAGCGGCGGCACGACCCGTGAGCCGCGAGATACACGAACCCATCCACGATCTTACGGTTCGTGTATCTCGCGGCTCGCGGGCCGTGCAGGTCGGCATGCTCCGCAGGCCTTCCCGCCGAACTCCGAGCAAGTCTCCGTGCGTCCTTCGTTCCTCTGTTTCTCTGTGTGAACGTTTCCTTCACACGAGGCGCACGCGGCCACAAC
>DASSGK010000617.1:0-4172 GCA_035693505.1 Vicinamibacterales bacterium | reverse complement strand
GAACGGCCATGAACGGCGTCCACGACATGGGCGGCATGCAGGACATGGGGCCCGTCGAGCGCGAGCGTCAGGAACCGACGTTTCACGCGTCGTGGGAAGGACGCGTCTACGCGCTGTGGCGGGTGTTGAGAGCGAGGGGCGGAACGTGGAACCTGGATGCGTTCCGCCATGATGTCGAGCGGTTGCCTCCCGCCGACTATCTGCGGATGACGTACTACGAGCGATGGTTCACGTGGATGATCGCGAAGCTCGTGTCCACTGGTGACGCGACCCCGAACGAAATCGAAACGGGCGTGCCTGCGCAGGGCTCGGGACGGGCGACGCCTCCGATAACCAGCCAGAGGGCTGCCGACATGGCCCTCCGCCGTCCGACGGCCCGGCGCGATGTCCCCGCCGTCGCGCGCTTCACTCAGGGACAGCCCGCGCGGGCGCGCAACATGAACCCGATCGGACACACGCGCCTGCCGCGCTACGTCCGCGGAAAAGCGGGCGTCGTCGTGCTCGACCGCGGAGTGTTCCTGTTTCCCGATACGAACGCGCACTTTCTGGGCGAGAAGCCGCAGCATCTCTACTCGGTCCGCTTCAGTGCGCGCGAGCTCTGGGGCGAATCCGCATCGACGCGCGACTCGGTCTACCTGGATTTGTGGGACGACTATCTCGAAACGGTGTGACTATTTCTTCGGCAACGCGAACGCGATGATCTCATCGTTCGTGACCTGCGATCCCGTGAGCCCGCCGCCGGTGCTCACCACCGTGATGAACTGCCGTCCGTCAGCGCCCTGGTAAGTAATCGGCGTCGTCTCGATCGACGAAGGCAATTTGATTTCCCACAGCTTCTCGCCGGTGGCCGTTGCAAACGCGCGGAACCTGAAATCGTCCGTGCCGCCAACGAAGGTGAGACCACTTGCCGTCAGTACGACGCCGCCTGAACTCGGACGTCCCGTGTCCTGCATGCCGGCAGGCAGCGCGTCAGAAACCCCGAGCGTCTTGCGATACGCGATGTTGCCCGTGTCCATGTTGACGGCGATCAGTTCGCCCCACGGCGTGGGCCCGCACAGAAGCCGCCGATCGGGATCGCCGAAGCGGCGCGTGCCGGCGAGCGGGCCGGAATTGACGTAACTTCCGTCGGGGCGCTGAACGATCCGCATCGGCTGGAAGATGTTGCTCGTGTTCGATATGAACAAGTGCAGCTCCGGATCGTAGGAGGGTCCCCAGAAGTTGATGCCGCCAGCCGGGCCCGGAGGCGAGATGCTGTATCTGTTGAACGCGATCGGCAAGTACGGTCCGCCAAGCTTCATGTCGTTGTCGTCGACCATGTGCTCGCAGTAGGACTGCAGCTGCGGCTCGCCTTTGTACAGGTTGTTCCTGGAGATCGTGTTCTGCGCCAGCGGTTCAGGCTTCACCGGGAACGGCTGCGTCGGAGACGCCTGCTCGCCCGGCACATCGCTCCGGGGGACCGGGCGCTCCTCGATGTCGAAGATCGGCTTGCCGGTCACACGGTTCAACGTGAACATCAGTCCGGTCTTGTTGACGATGATCACGGCCGGGACAACGGTGCCGTCTCTGTGCAGATCGACGAGCAGCGGTGCCGACTGCGTGTCGTAGTCCCAGATGTCGTGATGCACGAGCTGGAAGTGCCACAGATACTTGCCGGTGTTCGCATCGACCGCGACCACTGACGATGAAAAGAGGTTGTTTCCCGGACGGTCGATGCCAACGCGGTCGTTGTTCGGAGCGCCGAGCGGCATGTAGAGGATGCCGCGCTCTTCGTCGAGCGAGGTATAGCCCCAGACGTTGACACCGGATCGATTCTTCGCGCTGTCGGCGCCCCACGTGTCGTAGCCGAACTCCCCGGGCCGCGGGACGGTGTGGAACGTCCAGAGCAGCTTCCCGGTCCTTGCATCCCACGCGCGCGTGTCGCCCGCGGGTCCCGCCCCGCCGTTGGAACCGCCTGGTCCTTCGCCGGTGCCGGCCCCGGTGATGATCAGATCCTTGTAGATCGTCGGAGACGACAGCAGTGAATACGGCGCGGTCGCGCCGGTCTGCATGACGTCGGGCGTCTTGAGCGTGGTGACGCCATTCTCGCCGAACCATTCGTTGGGCGTGCCATTGGATGCATTCAGTGAATAGAGCCCGCCGGTCGCGGTTCCAAAAATGATCGACGGCGGGAGACGCAGCGTTCCACCGCCGCCCGGCCAGTACGCGACGCCGCGCTTGGACGGCGTGTCGTTGTTCGGCAGTTGAAATCTCCACTTCTCCGCGCCGGTCGTGGCGTCCAATGCGATCACAGCGCCGTATGGCGACGCGAGGTACATCGTGTTGCCGATCACGATCGGAATCGCTTCGTCCTCTCGCATGCGGCCTACGAAGCCGGCCGGCTTGAGATGGAAGCTCCAGACCTGCTCGAGGCTGGCGACGTTCGCCTTTGTGATTTGCTTCAGCGGGCTGTAGCGGTTGGCGGTCTGATCGTAGTTCGTACTCGGCCAGTCAGTTGCGCCGTTCTTTCCGTCCGCCGTGCCGACGGCGCTGGAGGCTGCTGCGAGAGACAACAAGGCCGCGCCCACCGCCAGTCGTGACGCTAATCCCGCCATTTGTCCTGCTCCCGGTCATGCCGCCTGGCGGCTCGAGGTTGGCGGCATGATATTCCAGAAACGCCGTCTCGACCTTCAGCTGTGAGCGATCCTATCGTCGCGCGCTGAGCACGGTGTCGAGCCACTGCTCGATCTCGGTCCAGACCATTCCGCGCAGCGACTCGTTGTGCCGTGCACCTGGTACGAGGATCAAGCGCTTCGGCCCGGCCAGCGCGGCCAGCACGGCGCGCGAGTGGTCCGGCGGCGTGTCCGTATCGGCCGATCCGTGTACGAGCAGGACTGGAACCTTGATCGTCGCCGCTGAGAGCACGGGGCTGACTTCGGCGACACGAAAGCCCGCCTGTGCTTCGGCAACCCGGATCGCCCGATCGATGGCGCCGGCCGTGAACACGAACGGCGCTCGTTGCGTGGCCACGGTCCTGAGATCGGAGAAGGTTTCGGCCGCGACGACCGCGGTCACTCGCGCATCGCCTGCCGCTTCCTGCAGCGCGACGGCTCCTCCGAGCGACGTCCCGAGCAGGACAATCGGGCCCGCGGGCAACGCATCGAGCACGCGATGCAGATCACGTTTCTCGAAGAAGCCGTAGGTGCAGGCATCTCCTTCAGACTCGCCGTGCGCGCGGCTGTCGTAGGCGACCACGTCGAACCCGCGACCGATGAAGCGTTCGACGACGCCGGTGCTGCTCGAGCGGTTGTCCGCGACGCCGTGCAGGTACACGAGCGTCGCGAGGCGCGGTGCCGAGGCGTCGCACCACCATCCCGTGAGGTGAACGCCGTCGCCCTCGAACACGCGGTCGCGGCAGCCCTGAGGCCGAGGACCGACGAAGGGACGCCGCGATGGGTGGAGGAGCGCGCCGGCGCCGATTCCTGGAAGCTGGATCCACGCGACCGTAACAGCCAGGAGGACCAGCGCGCAGGCGATGGTGCCCAACCGGCGTGCAGATGTCTTCACCCGCGGCGTTGACAACGGTTGCGGCGTCCCGCGCCGGCGCGGCCGGCGGTCTCCATCTGTCGGCGGTTTGAGTCGGACACCATGCAGCGGTAAGGGTTTGCCGGGCCGGCGATATCGACTGGGAGCGACTCATACGTCTGTCGCAGGCTCGCCGCCCGGGCATAGTCAGCCGGTGTGCCCTGCGCACGTGCGGCGCTCGGGTCTGCGAGCCCGACGATCACGAGCATGAGGGCTGATTGTATCCGCGGCGAAGCCTGGCGAAGCCGCCTCCGCCTATCGCGGTTTCACTTCGTTGTAGCCGCGTGCGCCTCGCTGGAAACGAAGATCCACACAGAGAAACAGAGGAGCGGAGGACGCGCAGAGGCTGGCTCGGAGTTCGGCGGGCGGGCCTGCGGAGCAGGCCCATGGGCACGGCCCGAGAGCCACGAGAGACACGAACCGCTGGAGCACGGATGGGTTCGTGTCTCTCGTGGCTCACGGACCGTGCTGCCGCTTCGCGGCGCCCGCCGAACCGCGAGCACTCTGGCGCACGCGTTCCGACCGGCTGGCAGCCCCGTTCGTCCTCCGCTGCTTCGTTCCTCCTGTTAAAACCGTGGGCTCGATCGTGCAGACCTTCAGGTCTGCGAAGA
>DASSGK010000616.1:0-29359 GCA_035693505.1 Vicinamibacterales bacterium | reverse complement strand
GGGCTCAGGGCTTAGGGCTTAGGGCTTAGGGCTCGGGGCTCGGGGCTTGGGGCTGGGGGCTGGGGGCTGGGGGATGGGGGCTGGGGGCTGGGATTAGGATGAGGGCGGGGGGGACCATGAGTGTGGATATCGACGAGTTGGTGCAGAAATTCGAGGACAGGCGATTGACGCGGCGGGAGCTCGTGACGGCGCTGGCCGGTCTGGTCGCCTCAGCCGCGGCGCCGGCGGTAGCCCAGGACGCGGCGGTGACCAAAGTCGCGCAGGGGCGGACGATCAATCACGTGTCGATGGCGGTGACCGATGTCGAGAAGTCGGCGGCCTTCTACAAGGCGCTGCTGGGCCTCAAGGAAGTCAGCCGTCCGGGCAACGGCGGCATCAACCTCGGTTTGAGCGATGGGTTCCTCGGCCTGTACAAGCTGCCGAACCCGGGGTCGGTCAATCATTTCTGCATCGGCGTGGACGACTTCGATCCGGACAAGATGGCCGAACGGCTCAAAGCCCAGGGGATTCAGGCGACGGTGGATCGCAACCCGGCGAATCGAACAAGCGGCGGCGATCAGCTCTACTTCACCGATCCCGACAAGACACGCGTTCAGCTCGGACCGAACGGCTATCAGGGATAACGGGCAGGACGGGCAGGACGGGCTGGACGGGCTGGACGGGCAGGACGGGCTGGACGGGCTGGACGGGCTGGATACGGAGGACGGGTTGGAGAGACGCTCGCACGGCTGAAGCCGTGCGCCACAACGGACTCGCTTCCACCCGTGGCGCAGGGCTTCAGCCCTGCGATGCGACGGTCGGCGCGAGCTAGTGGGCTTCTGTAATCGTCGGGATCGTCGCTGATGGGTGGACCAGTTTCTTGCGAGGCGCACGCACCTTGGCGTTCGCTCTCAGGACCTTGTACGAGCGGCGCGCGCCGATGCGGCGGCCGGTCAATACCAGCGTCTTCGACAGGTGCGCTTCGATCGTCGGCAGCGCGCCGAGGACGACGTCGCCGACGACTTGGAGGCTGCGGGCGCTGACGGCGTCCAGTGAATCCTTCGCCGTGTGCCACGCCTCGTAGTCGAGATCGATGATGTCGACCGACGGAATCCCCGCGGCGAGGAACGGCAGGTGGTCGTCCTCGATCCGCGTCGAGTCGGTGATGAAGTAGTCGTCGAGGTTCTGCCGCCGGGCCGTCTCCCAGATCACATTCGTCAGCCACGGCGTCGAGTTCGAGTCGCGTCGAATATCGAGATCCCGATCGCCGATCATGTCGACCAGGATCAGCGCCTTGAGGCTGGCCAACGATCCATCGCGCCTGGCCGCATCCACGTAGTGCCGGCTTCCATACGTGTTGTCCGTGCCGCCCCACTCGGGCATGCGCGCTTCCTCGCCGTCGAGGAAGAGCAGCTCGATCGTCATCGGGTTCTTGCGCGTCTTGAGCACGCGCGCCAGCTCGAGCAGAAATGCGGCGCTCGATCCGCCGTCGCTTGCCCCGACGAAGCGGAACTGACGATACAGCTTCGTGTCGTAGTGCCCTGCGATGACGATCCGCTCTTTGCGCGCGCCGGGGATCGTGGCGACGAGATTCACCATGTGAACCTTGTCGAGCGGTGTCTGATCGTCCCACGCCTGATCGACGGCCGTGAGGCCGTTGGCGGCGAGCTGTTCTCTGATGTACTTGCGGGTCTGCTCGATGGCCGACGAGCCAGACGGCCTGGGACCGATGGCCACGAGCTGGCGGAGATGTTCCCAGGCGCGTCCCGAGTCGAACTTCGCCGACGGAGTCATCGCCTGAATTCCGAGCGCAAGAGCTAGGAGCGCTTTCGCCATCGGCGCATTCTACGCCCGTTTCTCTCTCGGCACATAGTCCCGCTGCGTAGGCCCGGTATAGATCTGCCTGGGCCGTGCGATTTTCTGCTCGCCGTCGAGCAGCATCTCCTCCCACTGCGCGATCCACCCGGCGGTTCGCGGGATCGCAAACAGCACCGGAAACATCTCGACCGGGAATCCCATCGCCTGGTAGATGAGGCCGGAATAGAAGTCGACGTTCGGATAGAGCTTGCGCGTCACGAAGTACTCGTCCTGCAAGGCAATCCGCTCGAGCTCGAGCGCAATCTCCAGCAGCGGATTCTTGCCGGTCACGGTGAAGACGATGTCGGCGATGCGCTTCACCACCTTGGCGCGCGGGTCGTACGATTTGTAGACGCGATGGCCGAATCCCATCAGCCGGTTGCCGGCCTCGCCCGACTTCACTTTCTTGATGAACTCCGGCACTTTGCTGACCGATCCGATTTCGTGCAGCATCCGCAGCACGGCCTCGTTCGCGCCGCCGTGCAGCGGACCGTAGAGCGCGCCCGCCGCGCCAGCCAACGCCGAGTACGGATCGGAGTGCGAGCTCCCGATCGTCCGCATCGTGGTCGTGGAGCAGTTCTGCTCGTGATCGGCGTGCAGGATGAACAGGACGTCGAGCGCGCGCGCGAGGACCGGGTTGGGCTGGTACTTCAGCTCGGTCATCTTGAACAGCATGTTCAGGAAATTGCCGGTGAAGCTGAGGTCGTTGTCGGGATACACGTACGGGCGGCCGATGCTGTGGCGAAACGCCCAGGCGGCGATGCTCGGCACCTTCGCAATGGCGCGGTGCGTCTGCTTCAGCCGCGACTCCTTGTTGAAGATGTCTTTCGCGTCCGGATAGAAACCCGACATCGCGCCGACGATGCTCAGGAAAATCGCCATCGGGTGCGCGTCGTACTGGAACCCTTCCATCAGCTTCTTGATGTTCTCGTGAAGCATCGTGTGGAGGGTGATCTCCTTGGTCCAGTTCTGCTGCTGCTGGGCGGTCGGCAGCTCGCCAAAGAGAATCAGGTACGCCGTTTCGAGAAAGTCGCTCTCTTCCGCGAGCTGCTCGATCGGGTAGCCACGATAGAGCAGGATGCCCTTGTCGCCGTCGATATAGGTGATGGCGCTGCGACAGTTTGCCGTGTTCATGAACGCCGGGTCGTACGTCATCAGGCCGAAGTCGTCCGGCTTTTCCTTGATCTGGCGCAGGTCCATCGCGCGGATCGTACCGTCCTGAATCGGCAGCTCGTACTTCTTGCCCGTGCGGTTGTCGACGATCGTAATCGTGTCGGCCATAAGCCTCGTGAAGTTAGAAGGTAGAAGTCAGAAGGTAGAAGTTGAAGTTCTAACTTCCTTCTTCTTCCTTCTCACTTTCATCCGCATCGCCCGCGGGCTCGGCGGCGATGCGGTAGCCGCCATCCGCCCAGCGCGCCAGATCCTGCAATTTGCACCGCTCGCTGCAGAACGGGCGCCAAGCCTCGTCCACGGCGTGACGGCGGCAGAACACGCAGAGTGCCTGCTCCGGCATCAGCCTATTTTATACTCGCGGCGCGGATCGGTCGTGGCAGGGCAAGGCGCGGCTCAGCGACTCGGCCAGGGAAGGGAGCGCGCGAACGCTCCGGTCCCGCGAGAGCCCCGCTAGGCGCCTTCGGCGGAGTGGTGGCGGACGTCCTTGGCGAGCACCATGAAGATGACGTCCTCGGCCACGTTGGTGGCGTGGTCGCCGATTCGCTCGAGGTGACGCGAAACCAGGATCAGATCGAGCGAGGGCTCGATCGTCACGGGATCCTGCAGCATGTAAGTGAGCAGCTCCCGAAAAATCTGCGTCTTCAGCGCGTCGAGCGCATCGTCTTCGTTGAGGACGTGCTGCGCGAGCTCGGTATCGCGGCGCACGAACGCGTCGAGCGCGTCGCGCAGCATCCGCTGCGCGATGGTCGCCATCCGCGGGATGTCTATCAGTTTCTTGACCGGTGCGTGGCCGACGTAGCGCTGCGCCGCCTCGGCGATGTTGATCGCGAGATCTCCGACGCGTTCGAGATCGGTGTTGATCTTTACCGCGGCGACAATCGCCCGGAGGTCGACGGCCATGGGCTGATAGAGCGCCAGCAGCGTGAAACAGCGGTTGTCGACTTCGATGTGGAGCGCGTTGAGCGGACCGTCGCCGGAGAGCACGCGCGCGATCAGGTCGCGGTCTCGATCGACGAGCCCTTTCACTGCCAGGCGCACGGCCTCTTCGGCGAGCCCGCCCATTTCGAGAAGGCGCGCTTTCAACTGCTCCAGTTCGTCCTGAAAATGGCGGACGCGTTGTTCCGGCGACGACATCAGCCGAACCTTCCTGTGACGTAGTCTTCAGTCAGCTTCTGGGACGGCGCGGTGAACATCCTGTCCGTCCGATCGCATTCGATGAGTTTGCCGAGCCAGAAAAACGCCGTGACGTCGGACACGCGCGCGGCCTGCTGCATGTTGTGCGTGACGATCACGATCGTGTAGGTGGTCTTGAGCTGGTAAATCAGCTCTTCGATGCGTTGCGTCGCAATCGGATCCAGTGCTGACGCTGGTTCGTCCATCAGCAGGATCTCGGGCTCGACGGCCAGCGCGCGTGCGATGCACAAACGCTGCTGCTGTCCGCCCGAGAGCGACAGCGCGGACGTGTGCAGCCGATCCTTGACTTCGTCCCACAACGCCGCCGAGCGGAGGCTCGATTCGACGCGGCCGCCGAGTTCCTCGCGCGACTTCGTCAGCCGGTTGATCCGGACGCCGTACGCCACGTTGTCGAAGATCGATTTCGGGAACGGATTGGATCGCTGGAAGACCATCCCGACCCGCCGGCGGAGATCCACCACGTCTACCGACGAGGCGTAGATGTCCTTGCCGTCGATGGTGACTGCACCTTCCACGCGCGAGCCGGGCACGATGTCGTTCATCCGGTTCAAGGTGCGGAGGAAGGTGGACTTGCCGCAGCCCGACGGGCCGATGAGCGCGGTGACCTCATTGGGGCGGATGAGCACCGAAATCTGCTCGAGGACACGGCGGTCGCCGTAATAGAAATTCAGGCCGGAAACGTCGATTTTGGCAGTCGCCGGAGTGGCGGGTTCGGGAACCGGAGCCTTCACCTGGGGTGGTTGGGTGCGCGGCGGCGCCGACGTCGACATGCCGATCACACGATAGCGAAGGACGCCACCGTCAACATTTCCTGTGAGTTAAATTGACTTTGGAAACTTGGTAAGTATATATTGACGGTTAGTGGTTATTTACCAACACGCCCAACAGCTGGACGCCCTCGGCGATCCGACCCGCCGAGCCATCCTCGAGCGGCTGCTGGACGGGCCGCAGCCGGTCGGCGAGCTCGCCCGTGGTTTCACGGTCACCCGGCCAGCGATCTCCCAGCACCTGCGAATCCTGAAGCACGCCCATCTGGTCATCGATCGGCCCGACGGAAACCGCCGACTCTACGAACTGAATCCCGCGGGCGTCGAGGCGCTGCGCGCGTACTTCGATCGCTTTTGGGACCACGCTCTCGCCTCGTACAAACGCGCGGCCGAAGCCCGCGCCGCGAAACAACCCGATCAGTAGGAGGAAGTGATGACAAGCGTCGCCGATACGTCTGTGAAGAAGAGCGTGACCGTGAACGCGACCGTGGAACGTGCCTTCGACGTGTTCACGAAAGGCTTCGATGGCTGGTGGCCACGCAGCCACCACATCGGCAAGTCACCGATGAAGGAGGCCATCATCGAGAGCGGTGTCGGCGGACGGTGCTACACGAAGCAGGAGGACGGGACCGAATGCGACTGGGGTCAGGTTCTCGAGTGGGATCCGCCGCATCGCTTCGTCATGGCGTGGCAGATCACCCACGAGTGGGGATATCAGCCCGACCTCTCAAAATCCAGCGAAGTGGAAATCCGTTTCACGGCGCAGCCCGGCGGCGGGACGCGCGTCGACCTGGAACATCGGCATTTCGAGCGGATGGGACCCGAAGGCGACACGATGCGCGTCGGCGTGGGCGGCCCCGGCGGCTGGAGCGGCCTCATGGATATGTTCAAGGCGCACGTCGAGGGGTAGGAAAGTTCGGAGGGCTGAGGGCTCAGGGCTGAGGGCTTAGGGCTTAGGGCGGCAGAGACTCTTAGCCCTAGCCCTCAGCCCCAAGCTCTAAGCCCTTAACTCTTCGCCATCGCCGATACAGAGTCGGGGATCTTCTCCGCGGGTTCCAGGAACGCGCTGACTTGCCTGCGGAGTTCCTCCTGAATGCGATCGATGGAGCGACGAGCGTCCAGCGTGCGAAAGCTGAACTCGTCACCCATCGACGCATATTCTTTCAACAGCTTCTGCTGATATGTGCGGAAGCTGTCGTAGATGTCGTCGCCGTGCTTCAGGTCCATGCCCGATTCCCAGAAGTCCATTCCTCGTGATTCGAGCACGCGGCCGATGAGCGTCTTCACGTCGATGTTCAGATAGAAGACCATGTGGGGCGCGATGGCAAATCCGTACAGGCTGCGCAGCCACTGTCGATCGACGCCGCGCACGCCGGCGCGCGCGAGCGCCGTGAAGATATAGCGGTCCGAGAGGACGATGAAGCCGGCCTTCAACGCCGGGATGATCTCTTTCTCGAGGCGGTCGGCGAAATCGGTCGCGTACAGCAGAACGAAGGTGAGCTTGTTCAGCGTGTTGCTCGACTTCGCCAGCTCGATCGTCGGCTGCATGAGCTCGGACCGCGTCCAGCCGGTTTCGACGACGCCGTAGCCTTTGACCTCGAGCCATTCGCGAAGGAGTTGAATCTGCGTGCTGCGGCCGACGCCGTCGGTGCCTTCCACCGCGATCAGCTTGCCGGGATACGAATTGAGGGGCAGGTACGCGATGCCCTGGCCGTAGTAGCGGCCCGCGTGTCCGTTGCCGGTGGCCCCTTCGTTCGACTGGTCAGACGAGCTCGTCATCGGTGGTCTCCACGTGGTTCAAGTTCAGGTGTTGCAGGATCACGCTGCGGACCAGCCGCTGCTGATCCGTGATGCTGCCGCGTGCGTCGATGACTTCCATGCCGAATTCCTGCACGAGCTCATCGTACTCGTCGAGCACCTTCCCTTGAAACAGCCGGAAGCTTTCGAGCGGATTGGCGCTCCAGCCCAGATCCATCCCTGCTTCGTAAAACTTCAGCTTCACGCGCCGTGCCATCAGGCGATCGACCGACACGTCAATCGGCACCCGGAAGTAGAGCGCGAGATCGGGCCGGACGGCGAAACTGTACAGGTCGCGGACCCACTGACGATCCACTCCGCGCGTCGCGTCACGCGCGAACGCCGTGTACGCGTACCGGTCGGCCAGCACGATCATGCCGGCCTTCAGCGGGGGAATGATCTTGTAGAGGAGCCGGTCAGCGAAGTCCGTGGCGTGCAGGAGGCTGAACGTCATCGGGGTGAGCGCGTTTTTCTTCTTCCCGGTCTTGGTGGCCGCTTTCACGAGGGCGGACGAGTTCCATTCGGTGACGAACACGCGGTGGCCGGCGGCGCTGAGCCACTTCGCCAGCAGCGCCAGCTGCGTCGTCTTGCCCGAGCCGTCGATCCCCTCGACGACGAACAGCTTGCCCGGGTACTCGTGTGGTTGCGTCAGGTTGTTCAGCATATGCGTGGCCGCTGACCTCAATGCGGAGCGGCTTCCCCGTCAGTCGTTCGAATGGCGCAGCGTGCCGGGTGGCGGCCCACAACTCCAGCTCCGCGTCGCCGGTGGTGCGCAGCTGCAGCAGGTCGTCGTCGCCGCGATCGTGGAGCTCGAAGCCGGCAATCGTCTGCGCGTGGCTGCGATCGAGGCTCTCCGCCAGCCGCAGGATCGCCGCGAGCGTGCGCACGGTTCTGCGCGTCCGCCGGCGCAAGTCCGAGAACCCGTCGTGCTTCCGCTTGGGTGTGGCCTGGCGATGGTAGCGGGCCACGAGCGCGATGGCTTCGATTTCGTCGGGTTCGAAGCCGCGGAGATCGCCGTTCTTCACCAGATAGTACGAGTGTTTGTGGTGCCCTTCATAGCTGATGTGGACGCCGATGTCGTGCAGGATCGCGGAGTACTCGAGCCACTCGCGCTCGCGATCCGTGAGGCCGTGGATCGCGCGCGTCTGATCGAAGAGCCCCACAGCGAGGCGCGCGACGTGGAGGGAATGTTCCGGCCAGTAGTTGCAGCGCTCTGCAAGCTCGATGACGCTGCGCCGCCGCACGTCCGGGTACCGATCGGCCTGCGCGATTTCCTTCCGGTGCCGCGAGATGTAGTCGAGCACGAGCCCCTCGCGCAACGACAGATCGCACAGCGTGATTTCGGTGGCTCCCAACCGCCGCAGGATCTCGTCCACGAGGATTGCGCCGGCCACTGCGAGGTCGGCTCGACGTGGTTCGAGGCCCGGCACGCGCAGCCGCTTCTCGAGGTCGAGGGCTACGAGGTCCTTGCGCGTGCGCCGAATCTGTTTGGCGGAGAAGCGCCGGTTGCGCAGCGACGCGCCGGGAGCGAGGCCCTCGGCCGCCGACGCTACCGCGCCAATGCTGAGAATGGTGCCGGACGTTCCGATGACGCGCTCGAATCCGTCGCGGGCGACCTGGTGCAGGTACTTGCTGATTTCCGTGTCGATGTGACGCACGAGCTTGCGCTCGTCGCGAGGTTCGAGCGGATCGCTCTTGACGAAGCGTTCGGTCAGCCGGATGACGCCGAGCTTGAAACTGCGGCCCAGCTCGACATTGGCGCCGACCCCCCGCGTCACCTCGACGCTGCCGCCGCCGATATCGATGACCACCGCGACGTCGCCCGGTACGCTCACGCCGTACACGGCAGCCAGGTGAATCAGCCGCGCTTCCTCGGTGCCGGAAATCACTCGCGGCCGGATCCCGGTCTGCTGCGTGACCGTTCGAAGGAATTCGCCGCCGTTTTCAGCCTCGCGCGTGGCGCTCGTCGCCACGGCGATGACTTCGTCCACCTTGTGACTTTCCGCCAGGCGCCTGAACTTCGAGAGCACCTGCAGCGCGCTGTGCATGGCCTCCGGCGTCAGCGCGCGGCCATCGAGGCCGCCGGCGCCCAGCCGGACCATATCTTTCTCCCGGTCGATCACCTCGAACGAGAGATCGGGGCGAACCTGTACCACGATCATGTGGATGGAGTTCGTGCCGATGTCGATGGCTGCGATCCGCATATACGCCTGTCCGGTCGATGCTTACGGGCCGAGGTCGCCTGAGGCTGAAAACGCTGTCACTGTTACCTGCGCGTGCCCTGTCTACTATAATGAAAGACCGCTGCCGTCCGCGTCCCACATCATGCCCGCTGCCGCGACCCGCTCGGAATTGCTCAGGAAACGCGTCGATCAGTTCACACGCGTGCTCCACGCCGTGGAGAAGGGCGACGTGCGCGCGCTGCACCTCGCGCGCGTCGCGTCACGGCGCATGCGCGAGCTCGTGCCGATGCTGCAGCTCGAACGGCCGGTGAGCCGGAAGATCAGCCGTCGCCTTCGCAAGATCACGAAGCGTCTCGGTACCGTGCGCGAGCTCGACGTGCTCCTGATTCAGATCGATGAGCTCCACGTCTCCGGCCGCAGCGGAAGCGGCGGCCTGGGACGAGTGGGCGTCAGAGTTTCCAAGGCGCGCGACGAGGCGCGGAAACAGCTGTCCGAGGAAATGCCGACCAGCGACATGGCGCGGCTGGCGCGAAAACTCGAGCGGCTTGCCGACGAATTGGCCGAGAAGGAACGCGCCTCGTCGAAGGCGACCGTCCGCAACTGGCGCTGGGCGATCGAGGCCCGAGTCGCTAAGCGTGCGGCGCGGCTCGCCGCGGCGATGACTGCTGCAGGTGCGTTGTATCTCCCGGATCGGCTGCACTCCGTGCGCATCGCGGTCAAGCGACTGCGCTACGCGGTGGAACTGTCGACCGAAGCCGCGGGCGCGCGCGGCAGCGCGGACACACGCCTCTTGAAACGCGGTCAGGATGTGCTTGGCCGCCTGCACGACGTGCAAATGCTGGTCGATCAGGTACGGCAGACGCAGGCGTCGCTCGCGCCGCCAAACGTCACCGTCTGGCGCGAGCTGGATAAACTGGTCGCGTCGCTCGAGGACGACTGCCGGCGGCTGCACGCCCGCTACATGCGCTTGCGCGACGCGCTGGCCGCGGTCACCGAACGGCGCGGCGAGCAGGCGCAAGCTTCCGCCGACCGCGCGCAGTCGCAGCGAGCAGGGTAATCGATGCCTGGACCCTACGAATTGTATCTGGTGCGTCATGGCCTCGCCGAGGAACGCGGGGACGCGTGGCCGGACGACACGAAGCGGCCGCTGACCGACGAGGGGATCTCGCGGATGCGGAAGGCGGCGCGCGGTCTCGCGCGCCTCGGCGTGTCGGTGGAAGTCGTGCTGACGAGCCCGCTCGTCCGCGCGCGACAGACCGCGGAGATCCTCGCCGGCGCTCTCGATCCCCGGCCGTCGCTCGTCAACGTCGATTCGCTCGCGCCCGACGGCGCGTACGCGTCGGTGGTCGCCGATCTGGAAAAGCACGCGCGCAAGACGCGTCTGGCGCTCGTCGGTCACGAGCCGATGATCGGCGAGTTCGCGGCGCGGATCCTCGGCTCGCGCCATCCGATCGAGTTCAAGAAGGGCGCGGTCTGCCGCATCGACATCGACGATCTGCCGCCGGCCGGCCCCGGCGATCTTCGCTGGATGCTCACGCCGAAGATCCTGCGCGCGCTGAAAAAGTAGCGGCGTTCGAACGGCCTGCGTCAGGCCCGCAGCCAGTCTGCCTGCCAGTCTTTGATCCGCATCTTGATGTCCTTCGCCGTCGCCAGCTTGCCGGCGACCACCTCGCGAATCAACTCCGGCAGCTCCGAATCGCTCGCAAACCGCAGCGCCACCAGTTGACGATGCGTCAGCTGACCGATGGTCGGCTGCAAATCTGGCGGGAGAATGCCGCGCAGCCGGAGCCGCATTTCGAGCCGGATCACCCGGTCCTGAACGCTCAATGCCTGGACGCGCGAGAGGAACGCCAGTCCCAGCAGCGCCGCCGCGACCACGGTCTCCCACGCGAAATGCGCCGTCGGGTCGAGCCACAAGCGGCGAATTTCGATCAGGACGTTCAGAAACAGTACCGGCAACACGAAGTAGTGAAAGCCCGGCAGGATCCGAGTGTGCTTCTTGTAGCTCTGTACGCCTTCGGCCATCGCGCTCCTCCTGACGCTCCCGCGGTCGCGCGAACGTCAGCAGCACTGTACAGCCTCGGCGTGGTGGAATCGTAATCAATCGACGAACCGGTACCCCAGGCCCACGACCGTCTCGATCTGGTGTCCGGCGGTACGCAGCTTGTTGCGGAGGCGGCCGACGTGGACGTCGACTGACCGCGTTTCGACCAGGCGCTCGTAGCCCCACACTCGCTCGAGCAGTCGATCGCGGGAGACGACGCGGTTCTTGTTCTGGACGAGATATTGAAGCAGCTCGAACTCGCGGCGTGTCAGGCGGACCGGGGCGCCGTCGACGGCAATCGCCACCGCCTCGAAATCGGCGATGAGACGCGCCCCCTGATAGCGCCCCTGCCGCTGCTCGGCCGCGGGTCCGCGCCTCAGCACCGCCCGGACCCGCGCCGTGAGCTCGCGGAGGCTGAACGGCTTGGTGACGTAGTCGTCCGCGCCCTGATCGAGCCCCGACACGCGGTCGTCCTCGCTGGTCCGCGCGGTCAACATGATGATGGGCACGTGCGGCACGTCCGCGCGCGAGCGCAGAATCCGGCAGACCTCGAGGCCGCCGATGGCGGGAAGGTTCAGGTCGAGGATGATGAGGTCAGGTACGCGCTCGGTGACGGCCTTCAGCGCCGCATCGCCCGATCCGACGACCTGCGCTTCGGTTTCTCCGCCTCGTTCCAGCGTGTGTTTGATCAGGCCGGCGATGTCTTGCTCGTCTTCGACAATGAGTACACGGTGTCTGGCCATGTGGCGCGATCAGCGTACCGGCCGGAAGTTTCACTCCGATGTCTAAATTGTTAAATGTGAGTTAACGAGGACGCGCGCAGCGGACTCCGATTTCCCGGGCGCAAGGGCGCGGGGGCCGCTGCGCCATTTGCAGTTCGCATCCGCGGGTTTCGGTGGTATTCTGCGACTGCCTCCCTGGACGTTCATGGGAAAGGAGCACCGTGCGGCAGCGGTTCGCCAGGTCAGCCTGGCTTCTCATCGGTGTGTGCGCGTCGGCGGCGTTGCTTGGCGTTGACCCCGCAGCAGCCCAGCTCTTCCGGCCGTTCTCCAACGACACCCGCAATATTCTCGAAGGCAACTGGCAGTCCTGCCGGGAGCGGGATGGATCGTACGCGGAGCGCGTCTACGATCACGTCGTCAACGGCGTTGGCCAGTTCGAGGTCCACATGGGCCCGCGCCGGGAGTTCGCGATCTTCCGCGGCGTGCAGGACGAGCATCGCGATCACGAATCGCCGGAGAACCTGTTGAAGCCGTTTCGCGTCGCCTTCGAAAACGGCCGCGCCAAGCAGCGGTGGGAGATTCCTTCCCTGAACCTCGTCTTCACCGCGACGATGGCCGGCGGATCGCGGACTGACTGCGAGAGCTGGTACCTGCTGCTCGAACCGATCGACAAGACGTCGCACTGATCGATCGCGAATCGCCGGGCGCCGGCACGAGGTGACGCCGGCCCAACGCACCGACAAATTCCAGACGCGGACCTTGCGGCGAGCGTCTCGAGTGTCGTCGCACTAATGTGATCTCGCCGCAGCCGCGTTGTTACACCGCCGCGCTATCCTGCGGTCAATGAAGAACCGCACTTCATGGGCCTGACGATCACCGCGATCGTCTGCGCCTACAACGAAAGCCGGCTCCTGCCCGGCTGCCTGTATTCCCTGCGGTCGCAGACACGGCCGCCCGACGACATTCTGGTCATCAACAACGCGAGCACCGACGAGACCGCGAACGTGGCGCGAGCCGTGCCCGGCGTGCGCGTGATCGACGAGCCGTCGAAGGGGCTTGTGGTGGCGCGCGAGACCGCCCGCCGCGCCGCGCAAACCGAGATCGTTGCCTACATCGACGCCGATTGCCGCGTGCCGATCACCTGGCTGCAGCGCGTCGAAGCTCGTTTCACGAAGCACGCGCCGGTCGCGGTCACTGGACCGTACCGGTTCTACGACTGGGACTGGACCGGCCGCGCGCTGCTGCGGACTTACGACGTGCTGGTCGCCCCTCCGACGCACGCGGCCGTGCACTACCTTCTCGGCGCCGGCGCGATTCTCTACGGAGGCAACTTCGCCGTTCGCCGCGACGCGCTGGCCGCCATCGGCGGCTTCGATCGCCGAATCGAATTTCACGGGGAGGATACGAATCTCGGGCGGCGCCTGACGCCGATCGGGCGGGTGGCGTTGTGCCAGGACTGCTGGGCGTGGACGTCGGCGCGCCGGTACCGCGCGATGGGCAAGGCGGCGGTCTTCAACGTCTACGTACGGAATTTCTGGTCCGAGATCCTGCGGCATCGTCCGGCCGACGGGAGCCATCTCGACGTGAGGGTGTAGTGCCGGGATACGAGCCGTTTCTGCTGTGCGACTTTCACGTGCACACCGACTGGAGCGACGGCCGTCTGTCCGTTCGCGAAGTCGTCGATCTGTATGGAAAGACGCGGCGCTTCGACGTCATCGCGATCACCGATCACATCCTGATGAAGCGCGACATCCTGGCTCGGGCGGGCCGTCTGCTCTCGCTGGGCCGCCGCGAGTTCTCCGTTACGGAAGAACGGTTTCCCGCGTATCTCGAACAGATTGCTACCGAGGCGCGGCGCGCAAGGAAGCTCTACGACCTGCTCGTGATCCCGGGTGCCGAGATCACGCAGAACCATATTCGCAGCAAGAGGAACTCGCACATCGTCGCGCTCAACATCAACGAGCACATCAGCGCGGATCAGCCCGCGGAAGACATCCTGCGCGCCATCCGGCGGCAGGACGCGCTCAGCATCGCGTGTCATCCACACCATCGCACGACGAGACGGCTGGAAATCAGCACGTCCTACCTGTGGGACCACCGAAAGAAGCTGTCAGAACTGGTCGACGTCTGGGAAGCGGCGAATCGCGACGATCTGTTCTCGGTGACGAGCCTGAAGCACTACCCGTACGTGGCGAACAGCGATTTTCACAAGCCGAAGCATCTGTACTCGTGGAAGACGCTCGTGCGGTGCGAGAAGACCTGGGAGGCGATTGCCCGTACGCTGCGCGCCAACGTGGATATCGCGCTCACGTTGTATCGCAATGGATCGTGGGCGGCGTGATGTCGATCGGCGGCCAGGGTTCGGTGAGATGTGATCGGAGCCAGCCGGCGGAATGCCGGCTCACCTCCGGTCGGCTAGCTTTTCGCCGAACGCTGGGCGCCGATCGAACGCGGAATCATAGTTCCGTCTCCGTGGCGCGCACGTCGTACTTCAGGCTCTCGATGTGGGGGTCCGGCAGCAGTTCCCACAGGTACAGCCGCAGTCCGATCTCGTGACGGCGCACGCTGCAGTGGCTGCCCCTCGATTGGATGACTCGGGTGTGGGCAATGCGCGTCTTGGGGTGCGCTGATACGTAGACGACGCAGCCGCACTGGAGCGTGAGGGTGTAGGACATCGCTCTGATCTACACGATGCGCGTAATCGTACCGAGACGCTCCGGTCACGAAACTGTTTACATCACGTTTGTGTAACAACGCGTGTTTCGGTGTTGCGCTTGCACGCGACGACGGGCGAGGTACCCATGCCGAAGGCCAACGATGGGCGGCCGGCCGTCTCGGTGATCATCCCGGCCTACCGCGCCACCCGGGACATCGCAGATGCGCTCGCTTCCGTTTTCTCGCAAACCTTTACCGACTTTGAAGTCGTCGTTGTCGACGACGGATCGCCTGACGCAGCGGAGCTGGAGGCCGCCGTCGCGCCGTTTCGCGATCGGATCCGCTTCATCGTTCAGCCCAACCGCGGAGCGGGCGCGGCGCGCAACACCGCCATCCGCGCGTCCACCGGCCGCCTGCTGGCCTTTCTCGACGCCGACGATCGGTGGACCGCGGATTTCCTGGCGCGCCAGGTGGCGCTGATCGAGTCGGACCGCCGCCTGGCGCTCGTCTACTGCGACGCGCGGCTCAGCGGCGACAGCCCGCTCGCAGGCCGGCGGTTCATGGAGAACGCGCCCTCCGACGGCGAGGTGACGTTGATCAGCCTGATTCAACAGCGCTGCAATATCGTGCTGTCGACCGTCGTCGCACGGCGGCGCGCGATCGTCGCCGCGGGGTTGTTCGACGAAACGCTGCGCCGGGGTCAGGACTTCGAACTGTGGCTGCGCCTGGCGTGGCGGGGTGAGATCATCGCCTATCAGCGCGACGTGCTAGCCGAGCGGAGAGTGCGCGTCGAGGGGCTGTCAGGCGACGCGGTCCGCACGGTCGAGCGCGCCCTGAACGTGCTCGATCGCTTCGGCCGCGAACGCACGCTCGATGCGCCGGCGCGGACCGCGCTGCGCATCCGCATGATGGCGCTGGTCGACCGCCTGGAAATCGAGCAGGGCAAACAGCGCTTCCTCGAAGGCAACTTCGCCGCGGCGCAATTTCACCTGAGCGCCGCGCGCATACAAACGCTCAAAGTGCGCCTGGCGCTGCTCGGGATTCGACTGTCGCCTCGATTGTTGCGTGGAGCGTACGTCAGGTTCCGGCCGGCGTGATCAGTGAACGATCTGCCAGCCGCGCGCTGTCAGGTCTGACACTTCGAGTCGAAACATCGCCAGAGTGCGCTCGACGCGGTGCCAATCGTGGTACCAGACGTGATGCGGCACCTCGCCTTCGCGTTCCAGGATGACCTCCCAGCCGGATTCGCCGTGGGAGGAGATGGAATACCGCCGGATCGACGCGGCGTTGCGGAGGACAATCGAAAACATGGCCAACCTTTCGGAAACGAATTGTCATGTTTGATCGACCGAAGCCGCAGCCTGTGTAAATTCTGTGTAACGTCGATCGACGTCGAGTAGCTGAACCATCCTCGGAAGGAACCACAGGTGAGCGCTGGATCCGCTTGCCAGTGCGCGCGCCGCTCTCAACGCGACGGCGGCGGTGTTGACCGCGGCCGACCGGGCTTCCAGCGCGAAGGTCAGCAGCGCCGCCGCGCTTCGACGAATGCCGCGCCGATCGTCCGCGCCCTTGCGTTTGACGTCGAACGGCAGGTGCGCAAATGCCGGATAGCGGCGGTGGAGCGTGCGCGTGTGGAACGTCCGATCGGCGACGAGCTCGAACGGAAGCGAGAAGAGCAGATCCGTGAGCTCGCCGTCGAGAAATGGCGTGGAGACCGGGCAGACGTCGAGCAGTGCGTAAGGCGCCAGCGCGATCTCTCGACGTGTGCGCGAGAAAAAGTAGAACCCCGAAATGGGATTGGGCGCGCCGGCATGGCGAGCCACCTCGAGCGCCACGCGGGATGCGGCGAGACGTCGAGGGAAGCGCGCCGCGCCTTGCCGTGTCAGCAGGTGAGCGAGCGATGGCTCGATCGTCCGCTCGTCACCGAGAATGCGCTGTGCGGCTCGCTGGATCCGTCCCTCGACGAAATCGGCATGCAGTGAGGCGTCGAGCCGCCCGCTCTGCGAGAGCACATCGCCCGCGAGACCGTCGAAGACCTCGCATCCGCGTTCGCTGAAGTAATCGCGCAGCGGCAGGAACTGCACGTGCTCGTCGGAGCAGTAATGCGTGAGCCTGTTTTTCTCGCGCTCAGCGGCGAAGCGGTCCGCACGTTGACCGAGCAGAACGTGCCGCACGTTGAGCGCGGCCGCCACGCGCTGCGCGACGGCGACCTCGTCGGCGGCGGCGGGAGGGTAGGGCGTCACCGTCACGCAATGGTCCGGCAGTCTATTCAGCTCGTGCATGGCGAGGAGAATGTGCCGCGAGTCGTGACCGCCGCTCAAAGGAAGCGCGATCGGCGCGTTCGACGCGTGCACGCGGCGATGTACCGACGCGGTGAAACACTCGGCGAATTGCCGCTCGGCCACGGTCCGCGTGACCGTCGACGCGCGAGGATAGCGCCATGGGGTCCCGAGCCTCGGTCCATCGACCGTCCAGGAGGCCGACCTGACGGGCGGCAGCGCGCGAATCGACGAGAACGGCGTGTCGTCTCCGACGAAGAAGCCGGTTCGCAGGAAGACAGCCATCGCCGCCTCGTCGAGCTCGGCCGGAACGCCCGCGGCGAGCAGCGCATCGATGGAGGGCGAGACGTGGACGGAGGTCCCGGTGACGCTCCAGAACAGAGGCTGCACGCCCCACCGGTCTCGCTCGATGTCGAGGCGGTCGTTGGCCCATCGCCATCGCGCGAACACGCCATCGTCGCCGGCGCCGGAACCTGCGCTGAACGTCGAAGGGCCGTGTGTTTCAAATCCTGCCTGAGTTCGTCGCGCGGCGAAAACGGGAGCGGTCACGCGCCGATTGCTTGCAAGAGCGATGCTGCAACTACCGGCTGCCGTTGGCGGCGGCGGCCAACACCTCTCGTCGAACCTGCTGACCGGTTTCAATCGCGAGCCGACTGTCGAAGGATTCCGGGCGCCCACTGGCACTGCGGAAGCCGATCCTCCTGTAGAGCGACACCATGCTTGCCTGGTCGACTGCGTCAGCCGCCTCGGCAATTTCAACGGCGTGCTGGAGCTCATGGCCAAGAATGGCAAGCCGCTGGCAGCCGGCGGTGTGCCGATCGATCGACAGACGGAGATAGCGCCGGCCGCCAGCCATCGCCATCAGAGAAACATGGCCGTCTGTGTGGGGCGCCAGTGACCCATCGAACATCAAGTACACGACGATGTCGGACGCCTCGAGACGCGCGACGAGCTGACGAAACGTCGGCGACACACGTACGCCGATCTCGAGATCGTCGATGAGCTCGACTTCGACGGACCGGAGATGGGGATCGCGGACAGCTGATTGCGCGAAGGGAGAAACCGTCAGGGTGGTGAGCAGGAAGAATGCGAGCGCCGGGAACGTGCGGATCATCATCAGGCCTCCGATGATCCGCACGATAGGGCGCGCGCATCACGATCGCCGGACGAAGCGGCGACCGTGATGCAACGTTTTCGCGGCGTCTACCAGAGCAGCTTGACGCCGAGCTGAACCTGTCGAGCGTCGTAGGTGGTCGTGATTGTGCCGAACGTGGCGGCGCTTCTGTTCGAGGCCGGCGCCAGGAAATTGTCGCGGTTGAAGAGATTGAACGCTTCGAGGCGGAACTGCAGCTTCGTTCGATCGCCGACCGCGAAGTTCTTGCTCGCGGCGAGATCGAACTGCCAGAAGCCGGGTCCGCGCACGTTGTTGCGCGGCGCGTTGCCGAACGGCTGGCTCGGATCGGTCGGAATCGACACGCACGCGGTGTTGAACCAGTTGTTGATCGTTTGCTGGCCCGCGGGCGCGTACGGATCGCAGGTGACGTTCGGGCGATAGTTGTTCGCGCCCGAGAAGTCGTTGGTGATGCCCGACACCTGGAACGCGGCGGCCGGCGTGTACTGCAGCGTGACCATCTCGCCCGGCGACACCGTGTTGATGCCGGCCAGTTGCCACCCGCCGGCGAGGAGATCCATCGCCGTCGACATGCCGTTGCCGTAGCGTTTGCCCTTACCGAAGGGCAGCGACCACACGAAGCTCGTCGTCCAGTTGTACGGCTGGTTGTAGCCCGATGGGCCGTAGTCGGCGTTGAGGTTGTTGATGTCCTGCGGCCCGGGGAAGTTGCCGTTCTGATTCTCCAGCGCGCCTGCCGCGTTGTCCTGCGCCTTGGAAAGCGTCAGCGAGCTGAGGACGTTCACGTCCGCGCCCATTCTCCATTCGTATTTCATCTGGAACGCGTCGTAGCGCGACCTGCCGCCGTTGAAGACGTACGTGATGTCGCCCCACGTCGGGATCGGGCGACGAGCGGCAAGCGGAATGGTGCCGGCCGAATTGTTGGGCGCGGCCTGGTTGTAGTTGGCGACGATCAGGAGATCGGTGGCCTTGTTCCCGACGTAGGCGAGGTCGAGCAGCATCTGCGGGCCGAACTCGCGCTGCACCGACACGTGCCAGCTCTGAACCGGGCTCGAGTGGAAATCACGCGGGATGTAGCTGACGAGCGCGGTGAGCGGGTTGAACTGCGACGAATCGGTGAGGCCCGCCGGGAAGCCCTGCTCCGTCGGGATGAAGCCCGGCGTCGTCGGCGTTTGGTTGACCGCAGCGCGCACGACCTGGGGTCCATTGATGCCGAGCAGGTTCGCCGAGCCGATGCGGTTGACGTGGATGTAGCTCACGCCCCACCCTCCGCGTACGACGGTCTTCACCATCGGCGTGTAGGCGAATCCGAGGCGCGGCCCGAAGTTGTTGCGATCGGGATCGACCAGCGCGCGATCGGAAATCGATCCATCAGTCGCACGAACCATCGTCTTCGAGACCGGGTCGAAGTTCGTGAGCACGTTATTGCCTTCCCACATCGGCGTCGCGTACTCGTAGCGCAGGCCGAGGTTCAACGTCAGGTTGTCGTTGACGCGGAAGTCGTCCTGCACGTACGTGAAATGCAGGTCCTGCTCCATGTTTGCGACCAGGAACGTGCTGAGCGCGTACTGCGAGCGCAGGCCGAGCATGAAATCGGCAAGGTTGTACAGGTTGTTGGCCGCCGCGCCGGCGGGCCGCGAGAACTGGCCGGTGTAGCTGTCGAGGCCGTACAGCGGGTTCACGTCCTGCACTTCCACGTTGATGTGCTGAAACTCGTAGCCGGCCTTGAAGGATTGACGTCCCTTCAGCCACGAGTAGTTGATCTTCGGGTTCCAGACGGTCGGATACTGCCACTGCGGATTGGTGGCCTGACGGCCGAACGCGGAGTAGCCGGTGATGGACTCGGACGGCAGGCCGCCGGCGATGCGCGGATCGGCCGGCAGTCCCGAGATGCCGAAGTTGTCCGACGTGCCGAGCGCCGGCGGGTTCTTGCCGCCCTGGGTGTTCGACCAGCCGAAGCGCACCTCGAGCAGCGAACGATCGGACGGAATGTAGGTCGATCCAAGCACCAGCTGCTTGTTGCGCGTGTAGATATTGCCGTTGCCGCCGCCGCCCGACGGAAGGGGAATCGGCGGCTGGTCGTTCGTGCTCAGGCTGCGCCACCCGTACCGGCCGAACATCGAGAGCGTGGGGCTGACCTGCAAATCGATCTTGCCGCCCGCCTTGTCGGTGTCGTTGGTGAAGTCCTGCGCGATCGAGTAGTTGTTCGCGGCGCCGGCGACGTTCGGCGCCGGCAGACCGCCGAGCACCTTGCTCGCAAACGCGGTCATCGGGATCCTTGTGCCCGCGGGATACACGGCGCCGGTTCTCGGATCGCGCACGTCGACGCTCAGGATGCCGGAATCCTGCGCCGTGCTCGGCAGCGTGGAGAACGCCGTCGCCTTCTTGTCCTGGCGGAAGCCTTCGAAATCGCCGAAGAAGAACGCCTTGTTCTGCACGAGCGGTCCGCCGACGGTGCCGCCGTACTGGTTGCGCCGCAGCGGCGGCTTCGATCCGTCGGCCGGCTTGAAGTAGGTTTCCGCGTTCAGCGCGGTGTCGCGGAAGAATTCCCACGCGTCGCCATGGAACTGGTTCGTGCCGCTGCGATACGCGACGTTCACCGTGGCGCCAGCGGCGCGTCCGTACTCGGCGCTCTGGTTGTTGGTGACCACGCGGAATTCGCTGACCGCATCGGGCGGCGGCTGCATGACCTGGTTGGAAAATCCCTGGTTGCTCGTGCCGTACGCGTTGTTGTCGACACCGTCGATGAGGAAGTTGTTGAACGTGCTGCGGAGGCCGTTGACGTTGAACGCGCCCTCGCGCGGCGTGCCGTTCGCGCTCGAGCTCTTGTTCAGTGCCGACTGGCGGACGCCGGTCGACAGCAGCGCGAGCGCCGAATACTCGCGGCCGTTCAACGCGAGCTCGCGCATCTGCTCGCCGCTGATCACCTGGCTGCGCTGGCTCGTGTCGGTCTCGACGAGCGGCGAGGAGGCCGTCACCTCCACTTTTTCACTCACCTGCCCGACCGCCATCTGCATGTCGACGCGAAGGCGTGCCGCCACCTGAACCTGCACGTTGTCGATCAGCGCGATCGAAAAGCCCGGCTTCTCGGCCGACACGATGTAGATGCCCGGCCGTACGGTCACGAACTCGTAGTTGCCGTCCGTGGTCGTCGTCCGCACCACGGACACGCCGGTCTGCGTGTTGGTCAGCGTGACCTTCGCATCGGGTACGGTCGCGCCCGACGCGTCCTTCACGGTGCCGACCACCGAGGCGGTGTCGAACTGTGCCGAGGCGCTTGGAATTCCGGCGCTCAACACGAAGAGCAGGGCCAACAGACTCACGTGCCACACACACTGTCGCATCTGAAACCTCCCAGGAGGGTTGGAACTGTCGAGATCGAAGAGAAAAGCGTATCGGCCTTATGTAACGCGTGCACGACGCCTGCGGGCCCGCACGTCACATGATGGTCATCTCGGCCGCGCACAATAGTGCGCGGAGGCGCTGATGATGTCATACGAATGGCGGCATGCGTTCACCAGAATCCAGGTCGAGTACATCGAGATGCCGGACCTCAAGCTGACCCTGGCGCAGATTCGCCGCCTGTGCGATCTGCCCGAAGAACTGTGCGAGCCGGCCGTGGCCGCCCTGCTCCAGGCCGGCTTCTTGTGGCGAGCCCCCGACGGCAAATTCGTCCGCCGGGCCCTGGGCCGCATCGGCCGCGAAATCAGCGAGGCGGACCTCGATCCGCGGTCGACCTTCTTCATGCTGACCGACCCGCCCGTCGCGCCGACGCAATGACTCAGACGCGGTTCACCGCCTCTTCGCGCCTGAAGTAACACGGATTTTACACAGGCGTAACCGGCCCGAAGCGGCCATACCGCTACTGTGGACGGCATGATACTGAGACGCGTTCTGACCGCCCTTGTTCTGATAAGCACGTTCGCGACTGCCGCTTCCGCTCAGGTAACTCCGGCTGCCGGCTACACGCCGCCCGACGATACGCCGTCGATTCGAGTGGGTGTGACCCTCTTTCCGCTCTATACCTACCAGACAACCCCCGAGGCCACGGACGCCGATGGCAACTCCATCAACCGGAGTTCCTTCGACGTGGCCCGCGCCTATATCAACATCACGGGCCAGATCTCGCACCTCATCTCGTTCCGCATCACGCCGGACATCACGCGGGAGAGCGCGCTGCTCACCCTTCCCGCGGGCGGCACGGTGAGCAACGACAGCCTGGTCTACCGCATCAAGTACGCCTATGCACAGTTCAACCTCGACGATTGGATGACGAAGGGCTCGTGGGCCCGCATCGGCATCCAGCAGACGCCCTGGGTCGATTTCGACGAAGGCATCTATCGCTACCGGTTCCAGGGCACCACGTTCGCTGAACGCCTTCCGCTGCTGACGACCATGACGTCCGCGGACGCGGGCGCTTCCTTCCACTACAACCTGCCGGACAACTACGGCGACTTCCACGTTGGCGTCTACAACGGCGAGAACTACCAGAGAGTCGAGGTCAACAACGACAAGGCGTTCGAATTTCGCGGCACCGTCCGGCCGTTCGCGAAACAGGCGCCGGTGCTCCGGGGCCTTCGGGCGCACCTGGTCTACTACAACGACGCCTACGTCGGCAGCGATGTTCGTGAACGCGTGATGGGCAACCTGACGTTCGAACATCAGTTCGTCAACGGCGAATTCGACTACCTGAAGGCCAAGGACAAAACGCAGGCGACGGCCGCTGAGGTCGACAGCCAGGGATGGGCGTTCTGGGTGACCCCGAAGAAGCCGCTCGCCAACGGCGCGTCGCTCGAGGCGCTGATCCGGTACGACCACTTCATCCCCAACACCGCGAGCATCGTCGCGCCCGCGTCGACGTCACCGCTTCCCGGTTCAATCCTGCTGAGCGACCAGCAGCAGAACCGCTGGATCTACGGCGCCGCGTACTGGTTCCCGCACCAGGGCGGCGTCACGACCGCCATCATGCTGGACTACGACGGCCAGGTCTTCAACAACATCACCACGGCACCCGTGCACGCCGTCACGCTGCACGGATTGATCAACTTCTAGGAGGCCTGCTCATGAACGCACTGACCAAGACCGGCATCGCCGCCGCGACAGCCGTCGTGCTCGTCGCTGGAGCGGCGGCCCAGACGATGCGCATCAACGGCGCGGGGGCCACATTCCCGTACCCGATCTACTCGAAATGGTTCTCCGAGTACAACAAGCAGCACGCCAACGTCGAGATCAACTATCAGTCGATCGGATCCGGAGGCGGCATCCAGCAGGTGACCAAGCAGACGGTCTTCTTCGGCGCGACCGACGGTCCGATGACCGCCGAGCAGATGCAGAACGCTCCCGGCAAGATCCTGCACTTCCCGACGGTGCTTGGCGCGGTGGTTCCGATCTACAACCTGCCGAACGTCAGCACTGAGCTCAAGTTCAGCGGCCCCGTGCTCGCCGACATCTTCCTCGGCAAGATCACCAAGTGGAGCGATCCGGCGATCGCCAAGCTGAACGCCGGCGTCACGCTTCCGGCGACCGACATCACCGTCGCGCACCGCGCCGATGGTTCGGGCACGACGTACATCTGGGTCGACTTCCTGTCGAAGCTTTCGCCCGAGTGGAAGAGCAAAGTGGGCGTCGCGACGTCGGTGAACTGGCCGACCGGCGTCGGCGGACGCGGCAACGAGGGTGTCTCCGGCCTGGTGAAGCAGACGCCGGGCGCCATCGGCTACGTCGAGTTGATCTACGCGCTGCAGAACAAGATCGCCTACGGCAGCGTGATGAACATGGCGGGGGACGCGGTCAAGGCGACGGTCGAATCGGTGACGTTGGCGGCGGCGGAGGCGGTGAAAGCGATGCCGCCCGATTTCCGCGTGTCGATTACCAACGCGCCCGGCAAAGGCGTCTACCCGATTTCATCGTTCACCTGGATGCTGCTCTACGAAAACGCCAAGGACAAGGCGCAGGCCAAGACGATGGTCGATTTCATGAAGTGGGCGCTGACCGACGGCCAGAAGTATTGCGCCGATCTGGGGTACGCGCCGCTGCCTGACGCGGTCGTGAAGCTGGAAATGGCGGCCCTTGCCAAAATCAAGATCTCGTAGCGACACGGCGTTCCGGATCGGGACGGGCGCGTTCGGCTTCCTGCTGATCGCGCTCGTCGCCGGTATCGGCATCGTCCTCGCGATCGAGTCGATGGCGTCGATTCAGAAGTTCGGTCTCAACTTCTGGCGCACCGAGATCTGGGATCCGGTGGCGGGGGAATTCGGTGCGCTGCCGTTCATCTGGGGCACGCTCTACTCCTCGGTGCTAGCGTTGCTGATCGCAACGCCGATTGCGCTCGGCATCGCGATTTTCATCTCCGAGCTCTGCCCGGCTGCCCTCCGTCAGCCGCTCGTGTTCGTGACGGAGCTGCTCGCCGCGATCCCGTCGATCGTGTACGGGCTGTGGGGCATCTTCGTCATGGTGCCCGCCGTTCGCGTGCTGGAGACGTCGCTGCCGGATGCGATGCGGAAGCTGCCGCTGTTCTCGGGTCCGCCGCTCGGGCTCGGCATGCTGTCGGCCGCGCTGATTCTCGCGATCATGGTGATTCCGTTCATCTCGTCGATCTCGCGCGAGGTCCTCAAGTCGGTGCCGCCCGCGCAGCGCGAAGGCGCCTACGCGCTCGGGGCGACGCGCTTCGAGGCGATTCGCGCCGCGGTGTTCTACGCGCGCACGGGCATCATCGGCGCGGTGATGCTTGGCTTCGGGCGCGCGCTCGGCGAAACGATGGCGGTTACGATGGTGATTGGGAACAACCCGAAGGTGGCGCTGTCGCTGTTCGCGCCGCAATACACGATGGCAGCGGTGGTCGCCAACGAATTTGCGGAAGCGGCCGACAAGTTGTACCTGTCGGCGCTCGTGGAGATCGGCCTGGTGCTGTTCATCATCACGCTGATCATCAATTCCTTCTCGCGGCTCCTGATCTGGAGCATGGCGCGGACGGAGACGGTCACCGCGGAGCCGATTGATGCGGAGGCAGCCGCATGATGACGCCGACAGGCCGCCGCAAGCTGTTGTCGTCGCTGTTCGTGGCCTTCTGCGCCGGCGCGGTGCTCCTTGCGCTGATTCCGCTGGCGCTCATCCTCTTCTTCGTCGTGAGCCGCGGCATCCTCTCGCTGAACCTCGCGTTCTTCACGCACATGCCGACGCCGGTCGGTGAGGCCGGCGGCGGCATGGCGAACTCGATCGTCGGCACGTTGATGCTCAGCGGGCTTGCCGCCCTGATGGCGGTGCCGATTGGTGTCATCAGCGGGATCTACATGTCCGAATACGCCGGGAGCCGGTTCGCGGCTGCGGTGCGCTTCGCCGCGGACACGCTCAACGGCGTGCCGTCGATCGTGATCGGGCTGTTCGCGTATGTCGTCGCCGTGTTGCCCTTCCAGCAGTTCAGCGCGTTTGCCGGCGGCTTCGCGCTCGGCCTGATGATGATCCCGATCATCGCGCGAACGACCGAAGAACTGCTCCTGCTGGTGCCGGGCACGATGCGCGAGGGCGCGCTCGCGCTGGGCGCCACGCGAGCCCGTGCCGTATTCAGCGTCGTGTTGCCCGCGGCGCTTCCAGGGATCGTCACCGGTGCGGTGCTCGCGCTGGCCCGAATCGCCGGAGAAACGGCGCCCCTGCTGTTCACCGCCTTCAACAACCGGTTCTTCTCGACCAGCCTGAGGCAGCCGATCTCCTCGCTCACGGTGCAGGTCTACACCTACGCGACCGGCCCGTACGAGGACTGGCATCGCCAGGCGTGGGCCGGCGCGCTGGTGCTCGTCTCGATCGTGCTCATTTGTTCACTGCTGGCGCGCCTGGCGACACGACGCCTCGAACGGATGCATGCGCGGGGGTAAAAAAAGGATACCCTGTCTCTCTTGCTTCCTTCTGCCCGCCGCCGCTACAGTAGGTGAACGTCCCCTTGTTGAAGGCTGTTCCCGTCCGATCGTACCGGTACTTCCTCGCCAGAGCCTCCGTACTGCTCGCCGTGGTGGTCCTGGTGTGCGTGCCGGGATTCACCCGCATCGGCCAGAGGCTCGAGACGACGTCGCATACGCCGAGCTTCGCGAAGAACATCGACTGTCCGCCCAAGCGGATGACCGTCGCTCCGGCCGCGCCGGTCGCGACGCCGATTCCCGTCGCGCTCGATCTCGTCGTGATTGCGGAGCCCATGCCCGCGTCCGACGCGACCCTTCCGCGATCTCCAGATCTCTTCGGTCCCCGCGCGCTTCGCGCTCCTCCTCTCGCATTTTTCGCCTAGAGCGTTTTCCGGTTTCGCGTAGTGTCCGGCTTCAGCCGGACTTCGCGGGTCCGCCTAAAGGCGGACGCTACACCTGAAAACGCGCTGACGGCGGCGGCTATCCAAGCAGTTGACGCGTCGCTCCGGCGGGCTCGCCGGATGAGGAGTGTGTCCCAGTGTCAATTCTGACGCCCGAGTTGATCGCGCAGTATCAAAGCCTCGACGGACCGTCCGTGTCGAACGCGATCGAGTCGTTCGACATCAGGCTGCGAAACGAAGGCTTCGCCGACGGCCGGATCCGATCTCTGTTCGCCGGCCGGCCGCCGGTAATCGGCCATGCCGTGACGGCTCGCATTCGCTGCTCAGCGCCGCCGCCGGTCGGCCTCAGCTATCACGACCGAACAGACTGGTGGAACTACATCGTCAGCGTTCCGCCGCCACGCGTGGTCGTCGTTCAGGATGTCGACGACCGTCCGGGCGTGGGAGCGTTCGTGGGGGACGTTCACGCCACCATCCTGAAAGCGCTCGGCTGCGTCGCGTACGTGACCAACGGCTCGGTGCGTGACCTCGACGAAGTCGGACGGATCGGCTTTCAGTTCTTCGCGCCGGCCGTTTCGATCTCCCATGCCTTTGCGCACATTGTCGATTTCGGAGAGCCGGTAGACGTTGGCGGCCTGAGCGTCGCAACCGGCGACGTGCTGTTCGGCGACAGCGGCGGACTGCTCCAGGTGCCGCCGTCGATCGTGGCGCAGGTTCCCGAGGCTGCTGCCCGGATACGCACCAAAGAAGAACGGATCATCGCGCTTTGTCGATCGCCGCGGTTCTCGATCGACAGCCTGCGCGCACTCGTGAGGGACCTCGGATGACCAGAATGACTTCGACAGGTGTGATCACGGCGGCGATGTTGTCGGTCGTCGCGGCGGCGATGTTGTCGGTCGTCGCGGGGAGCGTGGGCTGTTCACGTCCCCGCGCGGCGGCCGCGACCACCGATCGTCCCACGGTGTCGGTGGCGAAGATCACGAGAGGGGATCTCTCGCAGACGCTGACGCTGGCGGCGGAGTTCCGGCCGTTCCAGGAGATCGAGGTGCACGCCAAGGTCGCCGGGTACGTGAAGTCGATCAACGTCGACGTTGGCGATCGCGTCACCGCCGGGCAGTTGCTCGCGGTGCTCGAGATCCCGGAGTTGCAGGACGACATGACCACGGCGCAGGCCGGCGTCAAACGCAGCCAGGAGGAGGTGAACCGCGCCGAAGCGGACCTGGCGCGCACTGAATCGGCTCACGAGGTCGCGCATCTCAGTTCGACGCGATTGGCCGCCGTCATGAAGCAGCGCCCCAACCTCGTCGCGCAGCAGGACATCGACGAGGCTCAAGGGCGCGATCGTGTCGCCGAAGCGCAAGTCGCGACCGCTAAAGCCGCCGTGGCGGCGGCGCAGGAACAGCTCGCCGTTGCCAGGGCCAACGAGAACAAGACGAAGACGCTGTTTGCGTACGCGCGGATCACGGCGCCGTTTGCCGGCGTGGTGACGCATCGGTACGCCGACACCGGCGCGATGATCCAGGCGGGCACCTCGTCGCAGAGTCAGGCGATGCCGGTAGTCCGTTTGTCCCAGAACAACCTGCTGCGTCTCACGATCCAGGTTCCGGAATCGGCCGTCTCGCGGATTCACCTCGGTGCGCCGGTCGACGTGACCGTGCAAGCGCTCGGTCGTACCTTCCAGGGCAAGGTCGCGCGCTTCTCAGAGAGGCTGAACCTCGACACCCGGACGATGGAAACCGAGGTCGACGTGCCGAATCCGAAGCTGGAGCTCGTGCCCGGCATGTACGCCTATGCGTCCATCACGACCGACGAGGCACGCGACGTCGTCGTCGCGCCGGTCCAGGCCATCGATCGCAAGGACGAGAAGGCGACGGTCATGCTGGTGGGCGGAGACGGGCGTCTCGAGTCACGCGTCGTGACGACGGGACTCGAGTCGCCGGATCGCGTCGAAGTGCGGAACGGCGTTCAGCCGGGTGATCTGGTTGTCATCGGCAGCCGTGCACAGTTGAAGGCCGGCAACACGGTGACGCCGAAGGTCATCGACCTGCAGGCGGCCGAGGGAGTCCGATAATGTCAGGGTTCTCCATCCGCAATCCTTATTTCATCATCGTGGTCTCGCTGATCGCGGCCGTCGTCGGACTGACGAGCCTCGTCCGGATGCCGGTCGATCTGTTTCCCGACATCAACATCCCGCAGGTGGTCGTGGCGACGTTCTACACCGGGATGCCGCCCGAACAGATTGAGACCGACATCACCGGCCGCTTCGAGCGGTTCTTCACGCTCGGCGCCGGCATCGATCACATGGAGTCGCGGTCGCTGCCCGGCGTCAGCGTGATCAAGGTGTTCTTCCAGCCGGGCACCAGCGCCGACTCCGACGTCAGCGAGATCGCCAACCTCGCGATGGCCGACTTGCGCCGCTTGCCGCCGGGGACGCTGCCGCCCATCGTCCAGAAGTTCGACGCATCGAGCCTGCCGGTCTGCCTGATCACGCTCAAAGGCGAGGGCATGACCGAGACGCAACTGCGCGACGTCGGTCAGTACGCGGTGCGCAACCAGCTGGCTGGCGTCTCGGGCGCATCGGTGCCGCCGCCGTTTGGCGGCAAGTACCGCCAGATCATGGTCTACGTCGATCCGGCCAAGCTGCAATCGTACGAGATGAGCCCGATGGACGTCGTGCGCGCGGTCAACAACGCGAACCTGATTCTCCCGTCAGGCGACGTCAAGATCGGTCCGTACGATTACAACCTGTTCACCAACAGTCAATTCCGCGCGATCCCCGACATCAACCAGATTCCGCTCAAGACCATCGGCCGCTCGACCGTCACGGTCGGCGACGTTGGCCACGCCGAGGACGGACATCAGATTCAGACCAACGTCGTCCTGGTCGACGGGCAGCCGTCGGTATACCTGCCCGTGATGAAGCAGGGCGGCGATACGAACACGATTGCCGTCGTCGACGGCATCAAGGACAAGGTCGCGACCCTGGTCGACGTGCCGAAAGAGCTCGGCCTCGACGTCGTGTTCGATCAGTCGCTCTTCGTGAAGCGCGCGATCGAGACGTTGCTGCACGAAGGCGGCATCGGCCTCGCGCTCACCGCCGTCATGGTGCTGGTATTTCTCGGCAGCTTCCGCGCCACGATTGCGGTGTTTCTGTCGATCCCCCTGTCGGTCCTGGCCGCGCTGATCGCGCTCTTCATGGGCGGCAGCTCAATCAACACGATGATTCTCGCCGGTTTCGCGCTGGTGTTTTCGCGGTTGATTGACAACGCGGTGATCGTGCTCGAGAACAT